>CADBGD010000097.1 GCA_902794115.1 Oscillospiraceae bacterium | reverse complement strand
GGCGTGATTGTCGGTTCCGCTATTGTGAAGATCCTGGAAGAAAAGGGAACGGAAGCGCCGGAAGCCATCGGTGCCTTCATCAAGAGCATGAAGGACGCCATCTGATCGGGAGGCCGGCTATGAAACTGATCGATATTACCCAGGAACTGTTTACCTGTCATGTCTATCCCGGAGATCCGCAGCCGGAAAGAAACCAGATCCAGTTTACGGATAAGGGAGACATGTGTAATCTGACCCGCTTTTCTATGTGTGCCCATAACGGTACCCATGTGGATGCGCCGTATCACTTTATCGGTTCCGGAAAGACCATCGATCAGATGGGACTTACCCCTTATGTGGGCGACTGCTATGTGGCCCGGCACGATGGGGATGTAACGGCGGAAGTAATGGCTTCCATCCTTTCCCGTGCCAAAAGCGCCGGCGCGGCGGAACGTATCCTGATCGGCGGGGATGCCACCATGACGGAAGAAGGGGCAAAAGTCCTTTCTGATTCCGGCGTGATTCTTTTCGGAAATGAAAGCCAGACGGTGGGACCTCTGATGAGCCCCGCAGCTGTACATATGATCCTTTTGGGAAATGAAGTTACGCTTCTTGAAGGCGTCGTCCTGAAGGATGTACCGGAAGGCGTGTATTTTCTGTCCGCCGCCCCTTTAAATCTCGGTGGTGCGGATGGAGCGCCATGCCGGGCCTATCTCATTTCGAAAGACGATTGACGGTTTTCGGGTAGAGTGATATAAGTAAAAAAGTTGTGAGATTTCTTTTTGCGGGGGTATGGGAGATTGAAACGTTTCTGGGGAATAATCGGAATCTTCCTGATTCTATCTATCTTCACCTATCCGGTACAGGCTTATTCTGAAAGTGCTTTTTCCAAAGATAATTAATCTGATTCCGATACTTCTGATGCCGAACAGGAGGAAGATGCCGGAGAGCCGCAGTATGTGACGCTGATCGCTGTCGGCGATAATCTTTTCCATCAGAAAGTCATTAATTCCGGACTTCAGGATGACGGCAGCTACAATTATGACCAGGTCTATGAAAATGTGGCGCCGTATCTTTCCGATGTAGATATCAAAGTCATTAACCAGGAAGTGGTCCTGTCCGGTGATCCGGATAAATGGGGCGGTTTTCCTTCTTTTGCCTGCCCTCTGGAAGTCGGAGAGGCAGTAGTCCGCGCAGGCTTTAATGTAGTGACCCACGCCACGAACCACAGCTGGGACCGGGGACAGGAAGGGGCCCAGGGTACCATCGATTTCTGGAAGAGCCAGAAGGGTGTGCTTCTGACCGGTATGTATGATTCCCAGGAAGAATATGATTCGATCGTGATCGGCGAGTATAACGGCATCAAAGTGGCATTTCTGAATTACACCTACGGATTAAACGGTGCGTCACTTCCGAAAGACGCCAAGTACATGGTCAAACTTCTGGATATGGATCTGGTGGAAGAGGATATAAAGAAGGCCCGGGAACTGGCGGATATTGTGATCGTATTCCCGCATTGGGGCGAGGAGTATAAGACCGAGCCTAATGCCAACCAGCGGAAAATGGCCCAGCAGATGGCAGATGCCGGTGCGGATCTGATCATCGGCTGTCATCCGCACATGATCCAGCCTCTCGAAGAGGTGATCTCCTCTGACGGAAGGCATGTTCCGTGCTTTTATTCTCTCGGTAATTTCGTGGCCAACATGATCCGCGCCGATAAGTGTCTCGAGTGCATGGCCAAAGTCACGATGAAAAAAGACGGGGACAAGGTGACGATCGTGAAGGCGGAAGCCATTCCGATGGTCAGCTTTATGAATCCCGATACCACACTTTTTACCGTATATATGGCTCAGGATTACACAGAAGAAATCGCTGCCGGCCATGCCAACAGCGATCTGACTCCCTCTATGGTGAAAAGAATATGGGATGAGTATTTTAGAAAAGGCGATACCATGTTCTCTGATGGCCGCTTTGTAAAAGGACCCGGCGGGCAATTCCTCTACTATGTCTGGCAGGGATATTTAGGCGGGATCCGGCACGTGAGCCGTCCGCATGTATAATTTGCGGATGCCGCAGCGCCAGCAGAGGATCATGCCGAGGACCGCACCTAAGGTTGCCTGAGCGATCTCATAGGGAAGCTTGGTCATGGCATATTCAAATGTACTGTATACGAAGATCTTTCCCAGTGTGTAACCGGTGACCATGATGACGGCACCGATGGAAACGCCGATGCCGGAAGCCAGCTTCGGATGATCTTTCAGTGTGTAGTGGGAGATCAGGGAGATCACCACGGCCTGAAGTCCATGTGTCACTAAAGAGACGAACATCGGCAGGGGATAGAAGATCATATCGCCGATGAGAGATCCGACACCGCCGACGACGAATGCCTCGAAGGGATTCAGAAGGATGGCGGCCAGACAGATGACCACGTCACAAAGATATAAGTGTCCGCCCGGAACGGCGATGCCATAAGAGGCAAGGGCGATATTGCATGCCATAAAGACGGCGGTTAATGTGATGCGTATTGTGGCGGATGGCTGGTGTTTATTCATGTGTTTCACGCTCCTCTTTACTTCTTGTGCTTCGTAGCGTAACATAGAACTGACCATGTAAAAATGACCAGAAAGTGAGTAAAGTATATAACCAGATGAACTATACTATCGAAAAAGACAATGCTTCGCCGGCCTACATCCAGCTTTACCAGTACTTCGTAAAAGACATTGTGGCTGGCGTATATCCCTACGGCAGTAAGCTTCCGAGTAAGCGTGTCATCGCCGGAGATACCGGTGTCAGTGTAATTACGGTGGAACATGCACTGGATCTGCTTTCCGAGGAAGGATATGTCCAGAGCCGGCAAAGAAGCGGGGTTTTCGTGATCTACCGGGGCGAGGATTTTCTGGGAGAAGCCCCGGTCTCCCGGCCGATCCCTTCCAAAAGAGAACATCTTTCCCAGGATATCGGTGAGTTTCCCTTTACTGTACTTTCCCGGACCATGCGGAAAGTGATCCTGGACCGCGGTGAAGATATTCTGGTTAAGTCGCCGAATCATGGATGCGAAGAACTCCGGCAGGAGATCTGCCGGTATATGGCCAGATCCCGTGGCATTACGATCAGCCCCGAGCAGGTGATCGTCGGTTCCGGATCGGAATATCTGTATGGTCTGATCGCGCAGCTTCTGGGGGAGAAAAGTGCATTTGCCATAGAAGACCCTTCTTATAAGAAGATACAGGCCGTATATACTTCTATGGGAGTCAAATGTGATCTTCTTCCTATGCGGGCGGACGGGATCGATTCCAAATCGCTGGAAAAGACCACGGCCAAAGTGCTTCACGTTACTCCCTACAACAGTTTTCCTTCCGGAGTGACGGCGAGTATTTCGAAAAAGCATGAGTACCTGCGCTGGGCAAAAAAGAGGAATGGAATCCTGATCGAGGATAATTACGACTCGGAACTGACGGTGTCGAAAAAGACGGAGGAACCGCTGTTTTCTATGGATCCCCAGGTGCAGGTCATTTATTTGAATACATTTTCCCGGACCCTGGCGCCATCCATGCGTATCGGGTATATGCTTCTGCCGGAAAGCCTTGTCGGGCCCTTTCAGGAAAAACTGGGTTTTTATTCCTGTACCGTACCGATCTTTGAGCAGTATGTACTGGCTCAGCTTCTGGAAAGCGGGGATTTTGAGCGGCATTTGAATCGTGTTCGACGGAAAAAACGGAAAATCTAAGGGCGATTTTAGACAATTTGCCTAAACTCGGATGCCGAAAAACTTGAATTTTTTTGTTAAATGGATATAATTGAAGTGTAATGGGTTTTTAATATTTTGGGGTTATAAGGTGATAGACATGTCGAGCTTTTTAGATGTTTTGACAGGTAGAAGTGATAATAAGTTCGGAAAACCGGCCGTGGAAATGTCCGGTTCCGGTGTTTCGGTCGGGAATGTGCCGGCTGCGCCGGATGATCCGCGTGGCCAGAATGTTCTGGCGGCCGATATGAAGGGATCGACGGCATACAATATGCAGCGTGAGCGTGCGCTGGCTGCCAAGGCTCAGGCTGAGGCAAGACGGGCGATGGAAGAAGCCCGCCGCCAGAAGGAAGAGGCGAAGAAATCGCCGTTCCTGAAGAGAGAAGAGCCGGTTGAGGAAGTACAGCAGGAACAGCAGGCGGCGCCGAAGCCGGAAGTGAAGACAAGACCTTCCGCATTTGGTCAGCAGAGTATGCGTCCGGGTACAGTCCAGAGAACGAATGATACAGCTGAAGCGACAGCCGATGCCGCCTCATCTGATCCGGCGGTCCGCCGTCCTTATGCCAACCGCAATAAGTCTTCGGCAACGGTTGCTGCCGAGAGAGCGCAGCTCGAGTTTAATGCGGCCAAGACCCGTGAGAGCCGGGCGATCCAGGAAGCGGTAGATGCAGCGGCGAAGGCCGAAGAAGCAAGAGCCGCAGTGACAAAAGCAGAAGAGATCCGCGAAGCGGCGGTGAATGCGGAGACGGAAGCCGCAGCTGCCGCGAAAGTCGCAGAGGATGAATACGTGGAAGCCATGAAGGCAGCCAAAGAAGCCCAGGCAGAGGCCAATGAGGCGGAGCAGGTTGCCCGTGCGGCGATGAAGAAAGCCAATGAGGCAGTTCGTTTTGCTTCCCAGAAGAAGACAGAACAGGATGCCAAGCTTTCCGCGAAGCGTTCTCGTGAAGACGCCCGTAAACTTGCTGAACATGCTGAGCAGGAAGCCAAGAATGCAGCTGCGGAAGCTGAGAAACTGGTAGTCAGCTCTGAAAAGAAGGCCGAGGAAGCGAAGGTCGCTACCCGTCGTGCCGAGGAGCTCTTTGAGAGCGCAAATAAGAAGAAGAAGGAAGAGGATGATCGTATTGCGGCAGAAAAGGCGGAAGAGACCGCCCGTATCTCTGCTGCCAAGGCTAAGGAGAAAGCTGAAGCCGCCAAGAAGCGTCTGGAAGAAGCTTTGGCTGCGATGCGTGCTGCAGAAGAAGAAGCACGTGCTGCAGCGGAAGCAGCGGAAGAAGAAGCCCGCAGAGCCGAAGAACTGGCAAAAGAAAAAGAGAAGCTGGTATCCGGTGTAACCGAGGAGACGGAAGTTTCTGAGGAAAAGGCTGAGGAGAAGACGGAAGAGATTTCTATGGAAACTTCCGAGACTCTGGATGTGGTGGATGACGAAAAGGCATCCGAAGAGCTTTCCGTTGAAGCGGAAGCTTCTGAAATGGAAGACGTAGGCTGAAAAGATCATTCCTCTCTTTTGGAACAAGGAGAGAACATATATGAAAATTTGTCCGAAATGTGAGAGACAGAATCTCAACAACGCCACAGTATGTAAAGCCTGTGGCGCTTCTTTGAATAGCGTTCCGAATGTGGATGTTCTTCCCGATCCGGAACCGGATAAGCGTACCCATATCGGGCTTGCTTATTTATTTGGTACATTATGTTTCTTTATCGGATTTTTTAAGGAGCTGCTTATCTCGACTGAGATCAAAGGTCCTGAGGCAGCAGAACAGATTCCTGAGGCCGGAACACATTTATTTGTGATCTATTTTGCTGCGCTGGCGGTTTCGATCGTATGTCTGGTGCTGCATTTTCTCTTCCTTAGAGGATGTCTTAAGATCAAGCCGGTCAACATCTCCGTCGTGTTTGCGCTTCTTCTCGGGATGGCCTGCTGTGTACTGATCGGATTGGATCTGATTGCTTTGCCGAATGTGATCCGCCAGTTTACCAGAAGTTTGTCCGGCGCGATGTTTCTTTTTCCGGGAGCATAAACAGGCAGTTTTTCAGATTTTTGCTTGATCGAGGTTTTTCGGATGAAGATCCATGGATTAATGAAAATGACTTTATTAGATTTTCCGGGAAAGGTGGCTTGTACGGTCTTTCTGGGCGGATGTGATCTGCGCTGTCCTTTTTGCCACAACTCGGAACTTCTGGATATGGGTGCCCCGGCAGAGATGGACGAGGAAGAACTGTATGCGTTTCTAAGTAAGCGTGTCGGCCTTCTTGACGGTGTGGCTTTTACCGGTGGAGAACCGCTCCTTCGTACAGACCTGATCCCGGTCATGAAAAAGATCCGGGATATGGGATTTGCCATTAAACTGGATACCAACGGGACACATCCGCAAAGACTTAAGGAGATCGTATCGGAAGGGTTAGTCGATTATGTGGCCATGGATATCAAGAACAGCCCGGACAAGTACGGTGTGACCGTCGGACTTCCGGATTTCGATATTACGAACATTAATAAGAGTATAAAGTTTCTGCTTTCCGATGCCGTGGATTATGAGTTCCGGACAACTGTGGTCAGTCCGTATCATGATGAGGAATCTTTTCAGAAAATCGGACCATGGATCGAAGGGGCGAAACGTTATTTTCTTCAAGAGTTCGTTGATCGGGATACGGTAAAATACCAGGGACTGTCTGCCTGTACTGAGGCACAGATGCAGAGTTTTCTAAGGATCGTCACCCCCTTTGTCAAAGAAGCGTCATTGAGAGGGATTTCGTGATTCTTCGAATTTGTCAAATTACAAATTGAAAACACAAGATATTGTGTTTCTTCAAAAAGTTGCTCACAACATATTGACAATTTAAACCGTAGTGATATCTTTGTATATAAGCCGTTTGCTTCTAAAACGGCAGAGGGGTTACTACCGTTATATTCAATATTTTGGAGGGACAATATATGTATCGGGTATCGAAAAGAGACGGAATCATTGTTGATTTTGACGTCGCAAAAATCAGCGCTGCAATAGAGAAGGCGT
This sequence comes from Oscillospiraceae bacterium, assembly GCA_902794115.1. Taxonomy (GTDB): domain Bacteria; phylum Bacillota; class Clostridia; order Saccharofermentanales; family Saccharofermentanaceae; genus Scatonaster. Next base: position 2,255 of record CADBGD010000097.1, on the reverse strand, counting down.
TTGTTGCTTGCAACAAGCAGTATCACCCAAGTGTGATCGACATGCTGGCACTTCGCGTGACCAGTGATTTTGAAGCTAAAATCAAGGATGACGTGATCTCTGTAGAAGATATCCAGGACAGCGTCGAGAAGATCCTGTCGGAAGCAGGTTATTCCGATGTGGCAAAAGCTTATATCCTTTATAGAAAACAGAGAGAGAAGATCCGTAACGTCAGAAATACGATGCTCAACTACAGAGACATCGTGGATAACTATCTGAAGATCAATGACTGGCGTGTAAAGGAGAACTCCACCGTAACCTACAGTGTCGGCGGTCTGATCCTTTCTAACTCCGGCGCGATCACAGCAAACTACTGGCTCTCTGAGATCTATGACGAAGAGATCGCCGAGGCCCACAGAAGTGCCGCGATCCATATCCATGACCTGGCTATGCTGACCGGTTACTGCGCCGGCTGGTCCCTCAAGCAGCTGATCCAGGAAGGCCTGGGCGGTGTAACCGGTAAGATCACTTCCTCTCCGGCAGGCCACCTTTCCACACTCTGCAACCAGATGGTCAATTTCTTAGGCATCATGCAGAATGAGTGGGCCGGTGCGCAGGCATTCTCTTCCTTCGATACCTATCTGGCTCCTTTCGTAAAGATCGATAATCTTTCCCAGAAAGAAGTAAAGCAGTGCATCCAGTCCTTCATCTTCGGTGTCAACACACCTTCCAGATGGGGTACCCAGTCTCCGTTTACCAACATTACACTTGACTGGACTGTTCCGAGAGATATGAGAGAAGAGCAGTGCTGGGTAGGCGGTAAGCAGGTTGACTTCACCTATGGTGAGTGCCAGAAGGAAATGGATATGGTCAATAAGGCCTTTATCGAGATCATGATCGAAGGCGATGCCAACGGCCGTGGTTTCCAGTATCCGATCCCGACATATTCCATCACCCGTGACTTTAACTGGGATGAGACCGAGAACAACAAGCTTCTTTTCGAAATGACCGCGAAGTACGGTACACCGTATTTCTCCAACTATATCAACTCCGATATGGAGCCCAGCGATGTCCGCTCCATGTGCTGCCGTCTGAGACTGGACCTTCGTGAGCTTCGTAAGAAGTCCGGCGGTTTCTTCGGATCCGGTGAGTCCACAGGTTCTGTCGGTGTTGTTACCATCAACCTGCCGCGTATCGCATTCCTGGCCAAGGACGAAGAGGATTTCTTCACCCGTCTTGACCGCCTGATGGATATCGCCGCCAGATCTCTGAAGACGAAGAGAACCGTTATCACCAAGCTTCTGGATACAGGACTCTATCCGTATACCAAGAGATACCTGGGTACTTTCGACAACCACTTCAGCACCATCGGTCTGATCGGTATGAACGAAGTCGGCCTCAATGCCAAGTGGCTGCACCGTGACCTGACACATAAGGTTACACAGGATTTCGCCGCCAAGGTACTCAATCACATGAGAGAAAAGCTCAGTGACTATCAGGAGAAGTACGGTGACCTTTATAACCTGGAGGCAACACCTGCCGAGTCTACCACCTATCGTTTCGCAAAGCACGATAAGGAGCAGTATCCGGATATCGTTACTGCAAATGAGAACGGTACTCCGTACTACACCAACAGTTCTCATCTGCCGGTAGGCTATACAGAGGATATTTTCTCTGCACTGGATGTACAGGATAACCTGCAGACACTTTATACTTCCGGTACCGTATTCCACGCCTTCCTGGGCGAGAAACTGCCGGATTGGAAGTCCGCGGCTACACTGGTACGTAAGATCGCCGAGAACTACCGTCTCCCGTACTACACCATGTCTCCGACATATTCCGTATGTAAGAACCATGGCTACATCCCCGGCGAAGTGTTTGTCTGCCCGGATTGCGGTGAGAAAACAGAAGTATACAGCCGTATCACCGGTTACTATCGTCCGATCCAGAACTGGAACGACGGTAAGGCCCAGGAGTACATGGACAGAAGAGAATATGACATTATGGCCAGCCATCTGACACATAACGGCCCGATCCATGTCATGGGCGGATGCTGTGCTTCCGATGCGACACTGGATGCTGTCGGCGCGGTTGAAGAACCGTTGAATGTAGTGGAGGCAAAGGAAGAAAGTGCTTCCTCAATCCCGACCATGTATGTCAAGGATCACTGCCCGAAGTGCAAAGGTGCGGAGCAGAAGTTTAAGCTTGCCAAGATCGAATATAACGTAGTGAACTGCTCGGAGAATATGGATGTGGCCCGCAAGGGCGGCGAGGTC
>CADBGD010000096.1 GCA_902794115.1 Oscillospiraceae bacterium | reverse complement strand
GCGTTTTTGGGCTTCGTCGAGTGTGGAAGCAATGCCTGCTTCGCCTGCATCTTTAATGTGATTATTGCAGATATTCCAGATGTCACAGTGGTTTTCCTGAAGAAAATCTGCAACTTTCGGATCCATGAAGTGCAGGAGCTGCTGCGCGCCCTCGGTGGCTTCATTCTTCGTTCCTTCCATGATAGGGCCTTCCACATTGGCGATGACGTGATCGGCATAGGAAAGGACATCCTTTACCCGCTTACTCAGAAGGTTCGGATCTTCCCAGCGGTGATCCATATAGCGGTCAAATCCGATATCGCCGGTAAAGACGAGAGTGGTCTCGCCCCGGAGGATCTGACAGAATTTATTTCCGCGGGCTTCGAAATCCTTGAAGTGGGTGTAAGATGCGGCGGCCGGGGAAAGGATACAGGCCTTTCCGGCGGGAGTCAGTTTCTTTCCTAAATCGATGGACTCTTTTAAGTCTTCTACCAGATGGGTATAAGGAAGATCGCCCACATCGGCATAGATGCGTTTGCCGGATTCATAGGAGAAAATGTACTGATATTCCGGATGTGCTTTTACGAAATCAATAAGCGCGGTATAGTCGATGCCGCGGTCCATGCCGCCGATGAGGAGCGTGCCGGTATTACTGATACTGGTGGCTGCCTGGATGGTGGCCTGGGGGATCGTACTGATGGAGTCATTATAAAAATCGATACCGTCGAAATTGCCGACGAATTCCAGACGGTGGTGAAGACCGGTAAAAGTCTCGATACTCTTTCGGACTTTTTCCGGATCCAGACCGAAAACTTCTGTACAGATCCGGTAAACGAAAGTGGCATTGAACTGATTATGCGCGCCTTTGAGCTTCATATCGAAGTTCATCGATGTATTAAAATTCAGCAAGGTTTTCTTCGCTTTCGTGTCGATTTCCGGAACATCATTTCCGTAGAAAAGATAGTCACCAGGTTCCTGATGGATCGTGATATTCTTCTTCGCATTGAAGTAGTTTTCCATGGTCTTATAGCGGTCCAGATGATCCTCATAGAGGTTCAAGAATACGGCCACATGAGGGGAGAACTCCAGATCCGAAAGCTGATGGCAGGAAAGCTCGTAGACGATGGGTGTACCTTCATGGATCGAATCGTAGTAGTCGAAGCAGGGAAGGCCGATGTTGCCGCATAAAATGGCATCGCCGTTCCTAAGGTCGGACAGGACATGGTAAAGAAGAGAAGAGGTAGTGCTTTTCCCTTTGGTACCGGTGATGCCGATGACCTGAGAACGGAATTCCTCCATGAAAAGACGGGTCTGCGAAATATATTTCGGTTCCGCCACATGGGTAATGATCCCGGGGCTTTTGATGATGTAGTCATAGGAAGAGGAAAGCTTTAAGATCTCTTCTTCGGTTCCTTCCAAAAGATCATAGGTGGTACCGGGGCAATGATCCCGTAAGAACGTCTCTGTCGACTTTCCTTCCCGGCCTTTTCCCCAGATAAGAAGATGTTTGTTATCAAGCTTTTCCGTAATCTTCATGTGCCCGTCGCCTCCTGATATGCCCCACCATTATACTATATTGATCCTGATATGACAGAAGTGTCATGAATAATAAGTACTGTCCTGCTACACTGAAGATAGAGATTTCAGGTAGATCTGTATTGAAGTCTCTTTTCCGGAGGTATGTATGAGGGCTTTTAAGAGAACCATTTCGTTCGCACTTTCAGCAGTCATGCTGATGACGATCTTTTTTTCGGCAGTTTCATGTAAGAAAAAAGCATTTTCAGGGAAGACGATTTCTGAAACGGATCCGTGGTATACCACAAAAAGGATCGAGCTGGATCCGGATTTTAGTCCGGAAAAATATGAACGGGTGTACCCGTATGTGCCGTGGAAATATCAGGACAAGTACGTCATGCAGTATATTACCCTGAATAAGATCGATGCTTCACAGGATCTTTATACCCAGAGTGCGATGAGTTCTTTGATGGGGATCTTTGATCAGGACGGTACGCTTCTTCAGATGATCGATCTTAATGGAATTGCTTCGCAGATCGGGCGTATCAGTGATTTAACGGTATTGTCTCTCAATGAAGGGCAGAAGGGCATTCGTGTTTATTTCGGCAAACTGGATGTATTAGACGCATATAGCTGTGAAGTCGATCCGGAAACAGGGGATCTTATCGGATCGATCCATCAGTTCGATTTCAGTTCGCTTAAACTCAATAACGGGGATGAGAGGATCACCTATTATCTTTCCTACATCACCGTTATCGAGGGTTATGAGATAATCCATATCAGTAATGCAGACGGCGGGAAAGACACGATTGTGGTGGCCAGGGACGGGAAAGTCCTCTATAGCGTCGATTTTGATAAAGAACTCGGGCTGGGCGAGATGAAGTACATTAAGAGTTTCTTCGGCGGCGGGAACGGCACGGTCCTTTTCAACGGTTTCGGCAAGACTTCTTTGATGGTCAGTCTTGATCTGGCGACCGGTAAAGTGACCAGACTTTCGGATGCAAATGCGATCTCCGAAAACCAGCGGCTCTCGACCGGTTCGGATGGAAAAGGATATCTGTCCAAGGCGACAGGAATTTATGAGTATGATGCTTTGACCGGTAAAGAGGTCCTGGCGTTCGACTTTGATAACTGTAATGTGAACCGCTATGAAAGCCAGAAAGCATCCGTGCTTGAGCTTGATGAGAATAAAGCGGTTCTCGGATACTTTGAGCCGGTCGAAAATGATCATTCGCTTTCCTGTCCAACGGTCATCTATGTGCTGGAAAAAGCGCAGACGAATCCGAATGCGGGGAAAGCTGTACTTACCTGTGCGAGCCTCGGTGATTCGCTTACCTATTTTGAAGGGGCGGCGCTGAAAGCGTTTAACGACCAGAATACGGATTACTTTGCCAAGCTGATCCTTTACGATCAGAGAGAAATTGCTTCCTCGGAAGATAAAACGGCAAATATCGATGAATCTGACCGTCAGATGTACAGTGCGAAGTCTATGGTCAGTGGAAGTCTCGCATCTGACATCCGTTCCGGAAACGGTCCGGACGTGATATTCGGTGCCGCGCAGTCGACAGATGTGCTTGACAGCAAATATCTTCTGGATCTGCAGGATCATCTGAAAGAGAAGAACTTCGATAGATCCGCCTACTATACGAATCTGATCGATGCGGCAATGATGGACGGAAAGACTTTCTTTATCCCGACAAGTTTTATGCTTACATGTATTGTAACAGACGGATCGAAGATTCCGGCGGACCAGAAAGGTTTTACATACGAACAGTACGGAGCTTTTGTAAGTGAGCAGTGTATCGGTATTGAGCCGGTCACCGAAGAAGTCAGCCGCATGCATTTTCTGAATATGTGTATCGAGAGGAATTATGCAGGATGGATCAAAGAAAACAGAATGAACTTTGACCAGGAAGGATTCAGGGAATTGATGGTTTTTTTCAAAGACTCGATTCCGGAGGGTGTCTCTGAAACAGAAAATGCCGAGGAGAATCAGATGGATATGCTTGGCATTCCGCCGGCTCCAAAGGAGGCATATTTCTCTGAAGAGATCGACAGTGTGGCAGCGCTTGCCCATATCAACTGTTACGGGGATAAACTCCGGATAATGGGACTTCCGTCTGCGGATGGGACCGGTCCGTCAGCCAACATCACGACGTCTTTTTCGATCACGAAAAATACCGAGGTGAAAGAAGGGGCATATGCACTTCTCGATTTTATGCTCAGTGAAGAAGTTCAGAAAGAAGTGAGATCGGCGATCCCCGTAAACCGTGCGGCGGTTACATTTAAGGTGGAAAAAGAAAAGGAGAATAACCTTCTGGCATATACCGAATTGATGGAGACTCCGGAGTCGCTCGTCTCTGAAGACAGCTTCCGGGAAGGCAGCATATTTACACCGGATTCGAAGATCCCGGATATCTTCCTTCAATCTCTCGAAGAAGTGCATACGATCCTTCTTTCGGACAATGCGGTCATGATGATCGTGTCGGAAGAAGTCCCGGCGTACCTTCTCGGACAGAAGGATCTGAATACCGTTATCACAACGATCAATAACCGGACACAGACCGTGTTTAATGAGAGGTAAGTGCCTCTTGATCCGAAATGACAGAAGGGCCGGTAACCGTAATGGAGAACCGCATGCCGGATCCGTCCGGGATCGGGGCAAATTCGAAGGGGAGCTTCAGGAGTCCCAGAGACTGGGACACGATGAACAGCCCCAGTCCGTTGGCATCCGGGTGAGGTGCTTTTCCCGTATGAAGAGGCTTCATGGCATCGATTATCTCTTCTTCCGAAAGCGGGGTACAGGTATTTTCGATCATGAGAGTGTCTTCTAAAAAGCGGACATTCACGGATCCGCCGGCGTCTGTGTATTTGGCGGCATTGGAAAAGATATTGGAAAGGACCTTTGAAAAAAGATTGGGAGAGGTCCGGAAGAAGTAGTTTTCGGGCACATCCAGGCTGGTCCGGATCTGGCGGGATTTCAGTATCACTTTGTACTGACGGAATTCTTTTTCCACCATTGTTTTCAGATCCATATCTTTCGGTTCTTCGTGATAGACCGGCGACAGATTCAAGGATTCTTTGGTCAGCATGATGGCCCGGGAAAGAAGGTCCTGGCATTCTTTCAGGTACTTTTCTTTTTCCTCGCAATAGGGAGGGATCCCGCAGGTAATGCCCTCGATCAGTGCATTTGCCGAAGCCAAAGGCGTCTTCAGTTCGTGGGAGACATTCCGTAAAAAAGCGATCTTCTGGTTTTCGGAATCATCGTGCATGCGGATCTGGTTTTCCAGATCAACGATGGTGGTGCGAAGCTCTTCGTACATGGCGTTGATGTCCGCACTCATTTCGGCAAAAGCACCGCCGTCGGAGTCGGAGATACGGGCATCCGGCTGAAGCTCGGCCATTTCACGGACGCTTTTTTGCACTTTCCGGATGGGCTGGGTCACGATATGGGAAAAGAGCGTGGCCAGGAGAAAAGAGAAGAGCACACAAAAAAGACAGGCGATGGGAAGCACCTGGAAAAGCACTGTTTTTGCTTCACTAATGGGCTGAAGAGGGACATCCAGGATCAAGGTGCGGGTCATGCCGGCGGCATTCTGATAGACACACTCTGCCTGAAGTGTATCGTCTTTTTCCGCATCTTCGCTGATGGAATAAGAAAGAACGCTGGTATTTTCGTTTGCTTCAGAGATCGATTTCGAATCGGTATTCTGCTCCAGAAAAACCCCTAAGTTCTCCGAGAAACGGACCAGTGTTTTTCCTTCTTTATCCAGTATGGCGCAGCCGATATGGTTCTGATGGGCAAAATCCGTCAGCAGAGAAAACTCTTCTGATTCGTCCTTGGCCAAAGATAATTCAGAAGCAAATTTCCCGGCCATTTCCGTGTATTCTTTCTTCTTATAATCCCGGTAAAAACGGGGCATGAGAAGATAAAGAAGAAGATAGGCGATCAGGACGATGGAAAGAAGCATCGCAAGAGAGATAAGAAGAGTCTTGGTAAAGAAATTAAGAGTATGTTTCTTCTTCATGGAAGATCTCCTTACAGATTCAGCCGGTACCCGATCCCCTTGATGGTGAGGATGATATCCGGATCCAGTTTTTTCCGGATGTTCTTGATATGGGTATCGATGGCGCGCTCTTCCGATTCGTATTCACAGCCCCAGAGATTGGTGATCAGAGAATCCCGGGATACGGCTTTGCCGCGGTTTTCCAGAAGATACCGTAAGATCCCCATTTCCTTATTCGTGAAACGGATCTCGTTTCCTTTCTGGTCGATGACGAGAAAGCGGGGAAAATCGAAGGTGTATCCTTTTACGGTACACTGAGTTCCTTGCCCGTAGATCCGGTCTGTCAGGGCGTGGATCCGGCGTGTCATGACCTGCGGAGAGACCGGCTTATCCACGTATTCATCAGCATGAAGATCGAAGGTCTGGATCTTGGTAAAATCATCGTCAAGTGCCGTTAGCATGATGACCGGCACCGTACTGATCCGCCGGATGCTTCGGAGAAAATCGATGCCTGATCCGTCCGGCAGCATGACATCCAGAACGACAAGCTTGAAAGAAGGGTCGAACACTTCTTCCGCTTCCGAAAGCGTGTAGGCCGAAACGACGTCATCGCCGTCTTTCCGAAGAAAAGCGGCGAGTACGTCATTTTGGATCTTATCATCTTCCACGATCAGGATCTTTAACGGATCCATAGGCCGGTACCTCCCTATGTCAGACCACGATTTCCTGAGAGATCACATTTTCTCCGGAAGAGGTGGGCTGGTTTTCATCGATGACGATTTCTTTTACGATCATCTGCTCGGATCCCTTCTTTTCTGAAACCGAGGTCGAAGATGCCTTTTCAGAATTACTCTGTGTTTCACTTGAAGTCACAGCAGTAGTCGTCTCTGAAGCGGAAGTTGTGGTCTCATCTGAACCACAGGCACTAAAGCTGAAAAGACATCCCAGTAAAACTAATACTACACCAATTCTTTTTTTCATGATACATTTCCTCCAGTTATGAAATCTGATTGAGTGTGTTATGTAAAACGAGCTATGGCTCATTTCTACCGTCTTTAATGCGGATCGTCCGCTGGCAGCAGGAGGCGACCTGGGGGTCATGCGTAACAATGACCAGTGTATTTCCTTTTTCATGCAGGCGGGCAAAAACGGACATGATCCGAAGTCCGTTTTCTTCGTCCAATGCACCGGTGGGTTCATCTGCCAGGATCAGTTTCGGTTCGGTGATGATGGCCCGGGCAATGGCGGTGCGCTGGGCTTCTCCGCCGGACAGTTCCTTCGGATATTTCCGGAGAAGAGTTGAGATCCCCAGTTCTTCCGCGGCATTTCTCACTTTTTCTTCGATCAGACCGGAAGGGATATGACGAAGACTGAGGGGAAGGGCAATGTTCTGGAACACGGTGAATTCATCGATCAGGGCGAAGTGCTGGAAGATGACGCCGATGTTTTCTCTTCGGAAACGGATCATCTCTCTTTCCGATAAACGGAACATATCCGTGTCCTCGAATAAGTACTGTCCGCCCTCCAGCTGATCGATGCCGGAAAGAAGATTCAGCACAGTGGATTTGCCGGAGCCGGACCGGCCCATAATGGCCACCATTTCGCCCTTTTCCAGCGTCATATCAAATCCCTTCAAAGCAGGGATCTTCTGTTTCGTACCGTAGTTTTTACTTAAGTTTTTCACTCTGATCAGGTCCATATTTTTCTTCCTTTCAAGGGGGATGAGTTTTTCTTTTTGCGACTCGTTTTCTGGCTCGTGTATTTATTCATGTTCCCGGAGAACGCTGCTCATATCGACTTTTCGGATCTTCCTTTTTCCGTAAAGACCGATCAGGAAAAGAAGAAGGATCTGGATCGAAAAGATCGAAATGACAGAATGCCGGTGAAGGCCGAAATCCAAGGCGGGAACGGATGAAAGAAGAACCCGCATAACGAAGAACAGGATCGCGGAACATAGGAAGATCAGGATCGTTTCTATATTGACCAGGAGTGAGATCTTCCCAAAGGAGATACCATGGAGTGAATAAATACAGTATTTTTTTCTGTCCTTCGTTATGCGGTAGAAGGTAGAGATCAATATCATGATGGTGATCAGTACGATCACGAAAGAAGTGATCAGGATGCTGACTGTCAGGTTTTCCCGGGCTTGGTGAAGCAGTATCCTGGCGCCTTCGCTTTCTTCGGAAAGACGCAGTTCGGAAAAACCATATTCCGAAAAGATCTCCCGGACTCGTTTTTCCACTTTTTCCCGGTCCGCATTTTCACAGAGGATCCGGGAGTTAATGATCTTCATGGAGTCATATGCGGCATGAGTCAGCTCATCGTAGGTTCCGTTTTCCAGAAGACCGTCGTAGGCGGTCTCGATGGACGGGACGATCATGTACCGGTCAAGAAGGACCCGTATGGCATTGTTATCGTAATAGAAACTTCCTTCTTTCAAAAAACCGACGACTTCCAGCGTAAGCGGATCGACCGTACCCATGTGGGCTTTTTCGATCCGGTCCCCCACCTGATACAGATCTTTGTATCCGTGACCGAGTACCACCGGAATGACGATCCCTTCCGGAGAATCCACGATATAATCTGTATCTTGAAAAGATCGGCCGTCTTCGATATTGACGCCATGTTCCGAGAAGAAATGCTTATCGGCATAGATGGCTTTTAAAGTGAGATAACTGTCGTCATAGACCACATCTCCGGTCTCATACCCGATCCGGAATTCTTCTTTGAAACGGGGAAAATCATCGTGGTTATAAGACGGATCATCCGGGTCAAAAAAGTCCATCAGATTCTCCGTACTATAGCGGAACCGGATTGATGGATCCCTGGAAAGAGCTTCAAAAAGAGACTTCACTTTTCCGCTGTTTTCATTACTGAATACCCGGATATATGTATCACTTTCCCCGTCCATGGTGATCTCGTAAGCGGTCTTATTTCCAAAGCTTTCTTCGGTGGCCTGGTGCTGCGTTCTTGTGAGAAGAAGGCCGGACATACTGGCATTGATCCCGATGCAGGCGCAGGTGAAAGCCAGGACCGAAAGAAAGAAGATCCGCTTATGGGAGGAGAAAACAGTTTTCAATTCCAGAAGGATCAGCGCGAACATAGGTTATCGTCCTTTCAAAATAGTACTTAATTCCATGTGATGACAAAGCCGGGTAGTATAGGCCGAATTTAGGATTCCGATGAAAAGCAGTATCAATGCGGTAAAAAGATAGTGCTGAAAACGAAGAGGGCATTCGGTCAGAATACGAAGATGTACGGCATGGGTCAGAACCTTCATCGAGGCGAAAAGAAGGAGAAAAGAAAGACCCGAGATCAGAAGGTTTTTCCTGCTGCTATCAAAGAACAGTTCTTTTTGCGTCATCCCGCAAAGCATCTTCACGGCGAGGCTGTAGCGCTGGCCGGAGATCAGAAAGATCGTGGTAATGAGCATGCAAAGAAATGCGGCGATGCTGCTGAAAAGATACAGCGTAAAATCCATTCGGCCCATCTCATGGGATAAGGGGGACTGGTATTTGATTTCG
>CADBGD010000095.1 GCA_902794115.1 Oscillospiraceae bacterium | reverse complement strand
GAGAGTATATTCTAAACCGATTTCGAAGTTTTACGGATTTTCGACTTTTTTATCGAAAAGCACACACGAATTAAGAAAATGGTAAAATAAACAGAAAAAGAAAGACGAACCACACTCATGTATTCTTATATATTTTTCGATCTCGACGGCACTCTGACACAGTCGGAGTTCGGTATCCTTGAAGGCGCAAAGCGGGCACTGACTCACTTTGGCGTAGATTGCTCCGATACGGAAAAACTGAAGAAATTCATCGGACCGCCGCTTTATGTATCCTTCCACGATAACTATGGTTTTTCTGAAGAAGATACGAAAGAGGCGATCCGCATATACCGTGAATACTATACTGAAAAAGGCGTCTATCAGGCACCGCTTTACGATGGCATCCTCGATCTTCTTTCCGACCTGAAAAAAGAAGGCAGAAAGATTATGATGACCACTTCCAAGCCTCTTCAGATGGCAATCACCGTGGCGAAGAACAATGAGATATTTGACCTCTTCGACGGGATCATCGGCCCCGGCCTTGATGAAAAAGATTCCGACAAAGCTGTCTTGATCCGAAGAGCAATGGAATCTCTCTCTCTGAAAGAAGATGATCGCAAGGGGATCGTGATGGTCGGTGACCGCTTCTACGATATTGAAGGAGCAAAAAAAGTCGGGATCGATTCCATCGGTGTACTTTATGGATACGGCAGCAAAGAGGAGCTTACGAAAGCTGGTGCGACACACCTTGCTGAAGATGTATCCGCTCTTCGAAAGCTCCTCCTCGATTAAGTCAGATCATAAGTTTCGGAAAACCTGTCCCGACGCTTACTTGGCTTCACTGACATATTTACCTATACGGTCGTTAATTATCCTTATCGTATCATCGATCGTCTTATCTCCTGCATAGAAAGCCGCCATTTCTTCGTTGATGATGTTCTTGATCTCGATATCCTCCGAGTAGTACACAGAGAGTGTCGAGAGCATATCGTAGAACTTCTGTTGCATCGTATCCGTGGCTTCTTTATAGCCCATGGTCTTCAGCTGGCCTTTATCGAAGAGCCCGTATGTCATCTCGTTATCGTAGACCTCGTTATAGTACTTCGCAAGAAGGGAGATCTCTTTCTTCATGACATCTTTATTAATGCAGATCGAGCTGATCGACAGTTCATTTTCAGGGATAAACTTACCGCCGAGCAGGTAATTAATAAACTTTTTGCATCCTTCCTGCTGATTGGATTTTGCCGTCACAGAAAGACTTTCCTGGGCTTTAAATCTCGGTCCCTGCCCCGTTACCGACGGTGTTCCGATTACCGAGCAGGCATCCTTTTCGCCGGAACAGTTGAGGACATAGTCGATAAAATTCGTCATGTGCACATATCTTCCATCCGGTCTCGGACGCATCTCCTCTTCAGAAAACGGGACGTTGACATCCGGATCTTCCCTGTTTTCCATAAAGTTCGCTTTGGCATATTCTGCCGCTTTTCGGAACTGCTCGGAGTCAAAATCCACTTTTTCACCTTCTACAGAAGACTTCGTGTCAATGCAGGACATCAGGAAAACTTCCCGATAGTTGTAGGGGGATTCCGGATAGTCATAAGGCTGTACACCGGACAGCGTGTTCGTAACGTAATCTCCGTATTCCTCGAACGTCATGCCGACCTTGTCTTTTCCAACGTCGTCTTCCTTCACGATCAGTCCTTCCACCTCAAGCGTGACCGGTATGAAATACAGTTTTCCATCTACCTTGCTGGCTTCGAGAATCGTATCGAAGAGACCTTGTTTTGTACTGTCGTCGAGGAAAGAACTGAGGTCGAGAAGGGTCTTATCGTTCATGGCTTCCTTCTTGTCCATGTTTACTACGATATCCGGACAATCTGAACCTTCGATCTCTCTTACCAGCGTGTAGGCACGCTCGATCTGCGGATCCAGGGTCGGAAATCCTCTTCCGGCCTTGATGCCCTCATTATATTTGCTCCAGATACGGATGAGATACTCGGGATCCGTTTCGTTGAAAGAAACGATCGCCGAAGACAGATAGTCTGAAAAAGACCCATCCAGCGGAGCGCTGATCTCGATGATCTTTTTTCCTGCGTGAGGGTTCGTCTGCGCTTTCGTCAATACCGTGACCGTGCAGCTATCTGAATCCATCTTTGCTGTCTGAAATCCTTCACTTCCGTGAAAACTCAGCACAATCTTATCTTCCGAGTAGTAAAGAATGCTGATATCAAAATTCTTGTCGGGATTGAAGTCATAAAAGTACGGAGAATACCAGTTATTATCCAGTACCTTTTCCTCAGAATTCGTACTCACATCATATTTATAAATATTCCCAAGAGTATCCACCCGGAGAAGATCGCCCTGTCCCGTGCACTGATAATCGATAAGGCTGTCTTCGTTGTCGCCTCCGGTGACCCAGGAAGTTGTTTTCGTGAATTTTCCGGAAGACAGATCCATCTCGCAGGTGTATTTCTCACCTGACATCTTCTCCACATTCGCGTAGGCCGTTTTCGTCTTTTCATTATACGTGATAGCATCGATAAATCCGCCTCCGGGCAGGGTCGTCATGTCCATTTCACAGAACAGGTCCGTACCTTCGAAGAAATAAAGCTGCGAATCCCCAGTTCCCATCACTAAACTCGTCAAAGCGATATAGTTGCCGACACGGGTGGCAGAAGAAACCATAGTGATCTTATTCCCGTTTTTATCCAGTATCGGCGTAAGATCAGTGGCTTCACCTGTTTCCAGGTTAACATTGGCAAAGTAACACTCGAATCCCCCATTGAAAACACCTAACACAGCGAGTGCCGTTTTTCCATCTTTGTTGGGAACAAGGGCATAGACATCCTGCGCCTGCATATTTCCTTCGGGAAATGTCATCTTAAGTGCTTTTTCCTTCGTCCCGGTCTCGCTGTACACATCCAGCTGTATTATTTCTTCATATGTCTCCAGATCGTATGTCGAATAGATGTTGTAGATCTTTCCGTCGATATATTCCGAAGACGGACTGGCCGTCAGCATAGCCGTGACCGGTACGTCTGTCAAAAGCGTAAACCGGGAAGAATCAAACCACGGATCATCTTTTTCTACCGTGCCGCTACTATTCTTTGCCGTCCCAGCTGATTTTTTACATGCTGCAATTGTGCCTGAAACAAGGATCAGACTAAGTAAAACGGAAACAATGCGTGCTGTCTTTTTCATATAACCCTCATATATAAAACGATTACGCATCTTTCTGACTATAGAAAAACACTAACTAAGACCCCAAATGCAACTACAGATTATCAGTTAGTCTTTAAAATAAAATGACATTCCAGTCATAAAAAAGGAGTTTCAGTTCAATCTGAAACTCCTTTGTATCGTCATCTTTCGAGTTGCATTTCAATCAAATGCAAAAACGATGATCAGGATAACAATACCGATACCGATCTCTATCAACCTCCGCTTGAAACGGGCTTCCCCGCTCTGGTCAAAAACGAAAACTTCTAACAAGTTACTGAATAGGCCTTTCATGATTCATCATTCCTTTTCAACGATAATTCAGCCAAGTCCTGCTAACGGCTGCCTTTTACTGACAAGTACTTCTACTGCTCCCATCAAACCACAAATCCCGTGATGGTTCAATACACTTTTTATGTCCTTTTCTTTCAAATATCCGGCTGTTTTTCGCAACTAATATAGTAAAGGCCATAAAACATTCCATCAGTCAAAGATATACGGAGGAAATCAGTTATGAAAAACAGAATAAAATCGATGCTTGCGTTCACTCTTTCCATTAGCCTGTTCGCAGCAGGATGTAAACCGGGACGTGAAAACGGGAAAGATATCTCCACAGAGAAATATACCGGTCCATATGAATTGGCAACGCCGACCGGCACCCGTGTAGCCTCTGACGAACCGGATTTTCCGGAAGAGATCGTATACTGGGATCCGCAAAGGAATCTTAAGCCGGAATACTCCCCGAAAGAGGCAGCGGAAAAATACGCGTTCATCGTGAACCATACAACATTGATCTACACTTCCTGCGAGGATCTTCAGATGCGTCACAGCTTTAGATGTGTGGATTATGGAAGCCATCTATTCGTAAACAGTAACGGCCTCATTTGTTTGGACCAAAGCGGCGAGATCCTGAAAGGAAATGCCACTTTCCTCGATCTGGACACCATAGATTGCACATCGTCTGATCAGGTAATTAGCGAGCTTCCCTACAAATTCGTCGGGCCAATGGGATATTATTCGGAAGAAAATTCAGATTTTGATATCAACGTCATAGAAAGTACAGAAGACCACGTGCTTGTCCATATCCGGAATTCGAAAGAAGAACCTTCCCATGAAGCTTTATACTATGGAAGACCCGTAGGCAAGACATGGGTCCTGGTTGTTTGTAATATCTGGGTTACGCAAACCGCTCATTTGGAAGATGCGGATATCCCGGTCTTCACGCATTATGCCGAGATCCTATTCGATCACTTAAGCCCGGATGACGGTACCGAACCATATATCTACGATAAGATCGTGAATACACCTCTTCCCGAGGGAGTGAAGCTTTCGGGATTCAATGAACTGTTTGAAATAGTAACCTCCTCCACAAGTCTAAAGATTCGGCGTGATCATCAGCGGGATCCGGAAAGCAGCTTCATAACCATAAGCTTTTAAGTCTTCACAGACCACCCGATTCATTCTGTTGGCGAATGTCATCAGGAATTTTACGTCTCCCATCGAATCGATCTGAGGAACCATTTCTCTCGAAAGAGACTCCCGTGCGATGCGCTTGATCTCCTCTCTTTGCGCATTTGGATCCAGCGTGCTCTGTCCCATCGGTTTCGCCAGAATGGCGCCACCGATGTTCATGACTACTTTCTGTCCTTTTGAGTCGGTGCCTAATTCCATCGGTCCGATATCCGAAAGAGAAGCCATGACAACTCCCTCCGGAAGTTTGTGACTCGGGCGTGGCTGATGATTCGCCTGCATCTGCGGTCTTGCTGCATTCGCTGCCGCCGCTTTCTCGGCGCGCTGTCTCTCAATATTCGCGTTAGCGGCTTCTGCGCCTCTTTGCATAGCTGCCTTGAAATTGTCTAGAAATCCCATATCCTTCATCCTCCTGAAATCATTAATGTCATCCCCATGCATTTATATTTTATCAGAATCATTCTGCTCTCCAGTGACCACAGTTCGGGTCATGCGCATGACCATCCGCACTGATGATATAATCTCTTTCCACATTGCGACCCATAAGAATAAACGTAAGCCGGATCCGTCCGTTATAATGGGCATCATTATTCTTTGCCAACTCCAGCTGATCGAGCGTGATCTTCTGGTTTACTCCGGAGAGCACTTCCAGCCGGCGGTTCAGTTCAGCCATGAGTTCATCTGTAATCACACCATTCTCACTTACAGCCGGGAAATCACATGTATCCCCATATGTACCCACCGTAAATGCATCCGGTTCACCATTTATCGTGCCTACCGAATATGAAAGGTGAAGATGATTCAAATTGAACTCCATGTTATAAAGATCACGTCCATCCTGACTGATCCAACGCTCAAATGTGTAGTCTACGCTGCTTTCTGCGGCTTCTGAGGAACCATTATAAAACGTGTTTCCAAATGTAGCCGGATCAAGAATGTTTTCGTTTCCGATATTTCCACCCAGAACCTCATTCGGAAGTCCGCCAAAGTTTTCTGCAATCGGAGAGTAGTCGCCCTGATAGTAGATCGACGGTGCTTTTCCCGGATTCATATGTACACAGAAATACAGGTTTGCATAGTCTGTATCAAGATCTGATGCTGTTCTGGTAAAACGCACATTCATTCCATCCTTCTCCACAGATACATTCATATTATTCGGCTTTTTTGCCGCTTTATCCGCATCTGTCTCTTTCCCGTAAAGAAGCGCATTTCCCAATTCTTCTCCATAGACACTTTTTACCACACGGAAAATGTTTTCCTGTACAGCCGGATCGGAAAAATCCATATGAGAAAACTGAACTGACACGAAAAAAGCACCTTGGAACTGGACAGTATTAAACTGGTACTGCACTTCAAAAGGATCACTAAGGTGCAAACCTGCACTGCCTTTGTCTTCCGGAGCTGCCGCATTCATTCCGATCGAATACTTAAACCGCCAGGGAGATGCCCCGTCTCCCTTTGCACATTCACCGGTTTCCTTGTAGTAATCGGTGATCGGTCCGAGGCTCTGGATCCAGGCGTCTTCCTTAAGCTCCGGGATCACTGTTTCATATCCGCCACCGATCTGGGCTGTATAAATGGTAAATGTTTTCTTATTCTCAGTTTCATACTCTTCACTTGTATAAGCCGGAACATAGTCTTCCAGATTCAGTGAATCGTCCAGTTCCCACAAAGTTTTTTTCTCTTTAGCATCATCGGTTCCCTGGGAATCCTGAACTTCCGGCACAGCTGTGTCATCTGGATCCTTCTCCGACGTTCCGGAATTTCCTTCCGATACTTCCGGCTTGTTTTTCGAATCATCTGTGTCTTCTGCTTCCGTGGTCTTGGAAGCGGATCTCTTCGAACTTTTTGAACTTTTCTCCTCCTTTTTTGAGGCACAGGCAGAGGCCATCATCGATACGGCCAGGCAAATTCCCAATACAGTTACTAATTTACTTCTTTTCATTTCTTTCTCCTCTTTCATAGATGGACGGGTCCGTCCTGCTTTTCACATATATAGAATGCAGATTAATGTATTAAATAATCATTAAATCAAACCTCCTGTCCGTGTTTCATAACTAAAGACACAAACAGGAGGCATTTTATTCGAAAGATTTGAAAAAATATTCAGAAGATTTTTTTCGGGGCTTACAGGTCCTTATATTCGTAGGTATAATCCCACCAATCCTTCCCACTGTCCGAAACTGTCTTTTCCAAAAGAAGACGGTCATTGGCATCATATTCATAAGTTGTGGAAGAATTCAGTTTCTTGCCGTAATAATGCTCTTCCAAGATAAGATTTCCTCGGTTATCGTAGGAGTAGTTGTAGCGTTCTGCCTGAAAATCCCGATATTCTTCCAGTATCTTTCCATCGGAACTGTATCGGCAGTAATCCTTGGACTGTACCATTTTCTGCTTGCTTATATCCCATGATGTAATTCTCGTTATATACGTTCCATCATCCGCATACTCGTAGTCACAGTACCAGTATGAATTTCCGGAAGTGATCTGGTACTCGGTCACTTTGATAAGTCTGCCCTGGCTATCGTACTCATATTCGGAATACTTTTCCGGCTCCTTTTCAAAGTAGCCGCTGTCCATACGTTCGACGCCAAAAGCACCGTAAGTGTATTCTTTATAAACACCGGAAGTATTGTTGGATGCATCCCAGTGTTCTTCACGGGTAACCCTGCCGTCCTGATCATAGATGTAGTAATCCGAGTAGATCACAACATCATCTTCATCAAAATCACATTCCAGGACCAAAAGTCCGTCCGAATTATAATACTGCTGATGTTCCGCCTTGTCGGTGTTATCGGAATAGTTATGATAAGTACCGGTCCGCACATATCCACCTGTAAGATCCAGCTGGTCCGGTGTCATACCCAGTACATTGATGATCTTCTTCGAATTCTTCGTCTCTTCAGAGGATCCTTTCTGTTCGTCTGTTTCTTCCGTGCTCTCTTGGGAAATAGAAGTCTCCGGAGTTTTGTCTTTTGTCTTAACAAGCGACCGGTATCCGAAATACCCGGCTCCCCCGATGACTCCTGCCGCCACGATTCCGATAATGACATTCCGGATAATGATTGCGGTGGATGCTGTTGCCGCGGCAGATGCCGCAGCTGCGCCTGCTGCTTTCGAAGATGCGGTAGTAAGGCTCAATAGCGAGGCCGGCATCGGCTTGAAAACCACTTGCTCGGCTTCCTTTTCGAAAAGCTTGGTCAGGAACGGGATACCCATCGCAAACAGTTTATCCTTATTCTCTTTTTCATACTTTTCAACCTCCTTCTTGATTTTCTTCTTGGCATAATTCAATCGAGAAAGGACGGTTCCCTGAGGAATATTCAAAGCTTCAGCGATCTCTTTGATCGACATTTCATCAAAGTAGAAGAGAATGACCGTCATCGCAGTATCTTCCGAAAGACTGTTGCGGATGATATCCATAATGATCTTTCGTTTTTCTTCCGATTCAATGATCGAATCCGGAAGGAAGTCCTCGCCGATGTCCTCAGTCTCTTCTAAGACTTCATCGCCGACATTGATCGTTCTTTTCCGCATCACGATATTCAGGCTCTTATTCGCCGCGATCTTTTTGATCCACGCCACAGCCTTCGTCTTGTCGTTTAGGGAATCGTACCGTTCAAAAGCGGTAATAAACGTTTCCTGGACCACGTCTTCTGCATCTTCCTCATTCTTAAGGATAGAAAACGCCGTCCAGTACACCGCTTTGTACGCTTCATTGTAAAGTTTCTCGAGTTCTTGGTTTGTCATTTTGTGCCTCCTTTATTTCCGCATCTGCCTATAAGACACATACCGATACGGAAATATTCGAAGAAGAATGAAAATTCTGTATTTCACGAAATGGTCCCGTCAAAATCGTTATTGATGACGTGAAGGACATGCCCGCCGTCGATGGCTTCTTTCAGTTTTGTTTTCAGCATGACCGGACGGACGTCGTATTGATCCAGTTCCTCGAGCGGCAGCCATACCAGTTTTTCAGATGTATCTGTTTCTTCGGTAAAAGCACTTCCGTCAGGGGCTTCCATCAGGTAATAGAATTCCAGGATATGGCAGAACTTATCGCAGATCCGCTCATCCAGGCGGTCTCCGGAAAAGAAATTCTCACAAATAATCGCAGGTCTGACCGCTTTGCAGTATACACCGGTCTCTTCGAATACTTCCCGTTCGATACAATCTCTTGAAGTCTCGCCAAGATGTACCGCACCACCGATCATATAGTAATACCCGCCTAGAGCATTCTTCACAAAAAGCATCTTCCGGTCCCGGATGATGATCGCGCCGGTGCGATACCGGAAATAAAAGTTTTCTTTCGACAGATAACAATCGAATTTTTCCATACAAATTCCTCCGAAGAATTACACTTGCGGATTCATTGTA
>CADBGD010000094.1 GCA_902794115.1 Oscillospiraceae bacterium | reverse complement strand
TACACCATCATGCACGCCATTTCGCTGTCGTCGCTGGTCATGCTCTTTAACTGGTTTTCGGATCTGAAAAGGAGCCTTCGTGTCTTTACCGAATCCTACCCGAAGGCCTGCGAGACCAGCCTTTATATCCAGAAGATCCGGGACTTCCTGGCCTATGAGCCGAAGGTGGTTTCAGAGGGCGATGCGGTTCCTTCTTCTTCGGCAAAAGCACTGGAGCTGGAGAACGTGGGATTCTCCTACAAAGAGGGTCTTCCGAAGGTGCTGTCCGATATCACCATGAAGGTGCACCCGGGTGAGAAGATTGCCCTCGTCGGCTATAACGGCGCCGGAAAGACTACATTGGTCAAGCTTCTGATGCGTCTTTATGATACAACGGAAGGAAAGATCCTGGCAGACGGCGTGAATGTCAGAAACTACGATGTGGAAGCCTACCGTGACTCCATCGGAACGGTATTTCAGGACTTTGAGATCTTCGCGGGAAGCGTGAAGGAGAATGTGGTGCTGGATGATCTGGATCTTCCGGCTCCGGACGGGAAAAAGTCCCGCTTCGATGAAGAAAAGATCCGGCAGGCCCTTTCGGACAGCGGACTTCTGAAGAAAGCCGAGTCTCTTCCCATGAAGCTGGATACGCCTCTGACCCATGAGTTCTCGGAAAAGGGTGTGGACCTTTCCGGCGGTGAAAGACAGAAACTGGCCATCTCCCGCGTGTTCTACCAGAATGCGTCTCTGATGATCCTGGACGAGCCGTCCTCGGCGCTGGACCCGATTGCGGAGTATCAGCTGAACCATGCCATGCTTCAGGCAACGAAAGATAAGACGGTGATCTTTATTTCCCACCGTCTGTCCACCACACGTCTGGCGGACCGGATCTACATGCTGGAAGAAGGCCATATCGTGGAAGAAGGTTCCCACGATTCACTTCTTAAAAAGGGCGGAAAATACGCCGAGATGTGGAAGGCCCAGGCAGGGGCGTATATCGAGGTCTGATACGAAAAAACAGCCTGGCGCTGGTCCTCGGGCGTTGCCCTGCGGAATCGCGCTGCGGCTGTTTTTTCGTATACATAATAGATGCGCGCCTGCATGCACGGCGAAAACGCTTTCTTTTTGTATACAGATGAGAAGTGGATCAGTGAAGTCTTTCTTCGGGGAAGAGGGCGGGGGCGCGTTTGTTGTAGAGTACGATGGCGGCGCGGGTGCCTTCGCTGAGTTTTCCGAAATCTTTGTCGGAATAGATGGGGAAGGCTTCGATGACTTCTCCTTTTTCGGAAGTGAAGGTGACGGCGTTATAGTAAAGGCCGGTCTCTTTGCTGGCGCTGACTTCTCGCTTATTGGTGACGGTGCCGTAGCAGATCTTGCAGCTTCGGGCCGGCATGTCGCTGACGGCGGTATAGATCAGGACCAATGCTGCGATCCCCAAGCCGATCAGGGTCATGAGACGGAAGCGGGTGGGGGCGAGAAAGACTAAAAGAAAAGAGGACAGCGCCAGTCCCAGCCACAGAAAACTATAGAAATTCATCAGACGGAAAAGACGCTTTTTCTCGTCCTTTGATGCGTCGCGGAATGTCAGCGGGGAACAGTCGATATCCATGAAAGAAACCTCATCTTATTTACATGCTAAGAAACGTCCTGATTGTAGCACCCGCCACATTGAAAAGCAACTTTCGGTAGTATAGAATAAAGGGGTATGAGAAGGGCTTTCTGGCCTTGGCATGAAATGCTTACAGGTAGGAGAAACGGGTATGGATCTGAAGAGAACTTGGAGTGAGTGGTCCAAAGTTCAGCGGGGCATCGCCATCGGCGTTGCTGCACTGTTGGTTGCGCTTATCGCAATATTTGCATTTGTGAAGCTTCACCGGTCCCGAAATCTTGCCAATACCATGCGTCTGATCCGAAAAGAAGGATTCGTTTTCCTGGAAGAAAATAATGAATTAAAGACAGTCACGAATAACATGCGTTTCCAGAGCGGAGACGTACTGACTACCGGCAAGCAGAGCCTGGCTTCCATAAGTCTTGACGATACCAAGATCATCACCATGGAAGAACAGAGCACAGTTGATTTCAGTAAGAGCGGAAAGCAGCTGGAACTGAAGCTCCGTTCCGGTAAGATTTATTTTGAAGTCAATAAGCCTCTGGAGCAGGATGAATCCATGTATATCCAGACTTCCAACATGATCGTGGGTATCCGTGGTACCGCGGGCTATGTTTTCTACGACAGAGAAGGCCACCAGTGCGTGCTTCTGACAAGCGGCGAAGTGACCATCTCCGCCACCAACCCGTGGACCGGCGAGACCAAGACCACTACGGTGAAAGCGGGCCAGCTTCTGATCACCTATCTTTACAGCGACAGAACTACGGACAGCGTTATGTTCGAACTGATGGAGGCGGACTCCATACCGGCAGATATGGATCCTTCCGGCATCGAGACGATCCCGTCTGATGTATCGGAGACCACCCTGGAGACGCAGGAGTCCACTTCGGCCACAACGAAGGCTACTTCTACAACGAAGAATGCGTCGGAGACATCGGAGCCGGATGAAGGCGGCAACCGTCCTTCCGGCACCCCGAAGCACCCGCCGACGATGACTCCGGCTCCGGGAAGCGGCGGCGCCAAGAATACGCCGACACCGGCTCCTGGCAATAAGAGCGGCTCCGGATCCGGTTCCGGTTCCGGTTCAAAGTCCACGCCGACACCGTCAGCACGCCCGACTCCGGAACCGTCTTCGAACGGTGGTTCGGATGATACGAAGGAGACGGAAGGCACGACGGAGAATACCGGCTCCACCGAGCCGAAGGAGAGTTCTTCTTCGGATAACGGCGGCACCTCGTCTTCCTCTTCCGAGTCCAGTAAGCAGAGTTCTTCGGAATCCAGCAAGCAGGAAGCTACCCAGCCGAATGAAGGCGGAAACGGCGAAGGCAACGGCGGTGGCGATAACGGCGGCGGAAGCAGCGACAATAAGGGTGGCGAAAACGGCGGCGATAACGGTGGCGGAAACAGCGACGACAACGGCGGCGATAACGGTGGCGATAACGGTGGCGGAAATAACGGAGAAACCGAAGGAAACGGCGACGGTCCGATAATTGAGGACGATAATCCGGATGAACCCATCTATATCGGAGGCGATGGACAGCAGATCATCGGCTGATCGTTCCGGTTCCGTATCAAGAACAGTGCCTTACCCGGGGCAGGATATGTAGGTAAGACTATGTGGAGAAATACAAAACGTCATCTGCTGGTATCACTGGCCGGCGCCTTGATTTTTACCCTGATCTGCGGATCGGGTATTCTGATGAGCCTGGATCAGATGCTGGCGGATGCGCTTTACCAGTCTCCTGAAACCGTATCCGGCGATATCGTGATCATCGGTATCGATGACCGTTCCCAGGCCAAGTTCGGACGCTATACAAACTGGGACCGGAACATTATGGCCCAGGCCCTGGAAGTACTGGCCTCGGATCCCCAGAAGAAGCCGGCCGTGGTGGCCATTGATACCCTGTATACAGAAAAATCCGACCAGCCGGAGGCAGATAATCATCTGGCGGAAGCAGCCTCCAATCTTTATGTGATCACAGCTTCTATGGTGAGATATGACTATAATATTGTCCAGAATGCGGATGACAGTAACGCTTTTTACTCCTCCTATTCAGCCGTTTCGTACCATCCGCCTTACGATCTGCTCCGTCAGGTGGCAAGAGAAGGCCATATCAACGCGGTCTCCGATAAAGACGGCTATATGCGTCACGCGCTTTTGTTTGTGAGTCCCAGAAAAGACGTGAAAGTCTATTCGATGGCTTACCTGACCGCCAGCGCCTACGCCCAGAAAAAGAATATTCACATTACCATGCCGCCTGCGGACAGCCAGGGACATTTCTACATTCCCTACAAAGCGAAACCGGGCGGATTCTACGATGGCATTTCCATCCTGGATCTGATAGACGGCGAAGTGCCGGCGGATTACTATGCCGGCAAGATCGTTCTGATCGGACCGTATTCGGTGGGATTGGGTGATCTTTTCTCCACGCCCATCGACCACGGCACGCAGATGTATGGCGTGGAGATCCAGGCCAATGTGATCGAGAGCATTCTCACCGGCAACTATAAGAGGGAAGTGAAGGATACGCCGCAGCTTGGCATTCTTTTCGTTCTGACGTTTGGGGTCCTGTTTCTGGCGCTTTGCTGGCCGTTTCTGCTTTCTGCTGCCCTTTGTATCAGCCTTGCTGTTGCCAATGCTTTCGTCTGCCGGGGATTTTACACGCTGGGGTATGTACTTCATCCCCTCTGGTTTTCCGGAGCCATGGCGGTAACCTTCATCTTAATGATCCTGGCCCATTTCTATAGTTCCCTCCTTCAGAGACAGCGTGTGACCAGTACCCTGGAGCGGTATGTGGCGCCGAATATCGTAAAAGAGCTCATGAAGGAAGGCGCCGACAGCTGGGGATTAGGCGGAAAGCTCTGCGATATCGCCGTGCTTTTCGTGGATATCCGAGGCTTTACCACCATGTCGGAAAAGAAACAGCCGGAAGAGATCGTGGCGATATTAAACCGGTACCTGACCATGACCAGTAACTGCATTGAGCAGAACGAAGGCACCCTGGATAAGTTTATCGGAGATGCCACTATGGCCTTCTGGGGCGCGCCCCTTCCGCAGGAAAATGCGGTCTATCTGGCGGCCAAGACGGCACTGGAGATCGTGGAAGGCGCGAAGAAACTTTCCGAAGAACTGGTGAAAGAAGGACAGGAAGAACTCCGGGTCGGCGTCGGTGTCCACTATGGACCTGCGGTCGTCGGCAACATGGGTTCGGAAAAACATATGGACTATACGGCGGTGGGAGATACAGTCAACACAGCCTCGAGACTGGAATCCAACGCGCCGGGAAATGTGATCTATATAAGCCGCGCGGTAGCAGAAAAACTGGGCGATAAAGCCCGCATTGAACGATTGGCCCACCCACTGAAACTAAAAGGAAAGGCAGACGACTTCGAGGTGGATATCCTCCTGTCGCTGGATGGTGAGTAGTATGTTGACATTTTTAGGAAGAGGATCGGCATTTGCGGATAACCATAACTGCGCATGGTTCCTGGCAGGCGCGGACATGGTGATCCTGGACTGTTCTATGAGCGGCTTTGCCAGACTCAAGAACATGAACCTGGAAAACGTATCGAAGATCTATGTTCTGGTGACCCATACCCATGGTGACCACATCAGCGGCATCGGATTACTGATCGACTATGAGTATATCGTAGGAAAGATCCCGGTGGTGGTCGTGGCCCCGAATGAAGAAGTGAGAAACGACCTGGAGTTTTACCTGACACGTATGGAAGGGATCAGTGAAGACTGGTATTCCCTGGTAAGCAGTACGGAACTGGAAGTGGACTGGCTCCGCGCCGCCGTTCCGACGACCCACGTGCCGTCACTTAACGGCCGCTGCTTCGGCTATGCGCTCCGGATCGACGGCAGAAATGTGGTCTATACGGGCGACACCAATACACTGGATCCGTTCCTTCCGTATCTGGATCAGGGAAGTATCCTTTATATGGAAGTATCGGCTTATAAAACAGAAGTGCACCTTTATGCCGGGGACGTCAAAGAGACCGTTCGGGATCTGGAAACCAAGGGCGTCACCGTGTTCCTGATGCATGTGGACGATGAGGATGCGGTTTCGAAGATCATGGACAAGACCGGCGCATTTCTGGCCCCGCTTCTTCCGCCTACGATTTCAAAGGAGGCCGCACCTGAAGATACTTCTTCGGAAAATGCACAGGCCCTCAAAGAGGTGTTCGATATCAGCGAGCAGCTGTATCAGGAGATGTGCTCGGTGAAAAAGAATGACCACAGAATGCTTTTCCTGTATCTGACGGAATTGGGAAAAGCACTGGTGGGCGCGGACCGTGCGTCTTTCTGGAAGTGGGATAAGAGAAAGCATACGCTTTGGACCACTTCCGCCACAGGCCTGGAGAAGATCGAAATGCCGGACGATGCAGGATTTGTAGGAAAGGCCATTAAGAATAAGCAGCTGGTGATCACTAACGATCCGTATCACGACCCGGATTTCAATCCGGAAGTGGATAAGAAGACCGGCTATGTGACCAAGTCGGTTCTGGTGCTTCCTGTTGCGAACGTCAACGGGGAAGCTATCGGCGCTTATCAGCTCATCAATAAGATCGGCGGCGAAGGATTTAACGATAAAGAAGATGTCAGAAAGCTCTCCCTGGCGGCCCTCATCTGCGGTATCGCATTAGAGTCGGAGACCTTCCTGGAAGAAGCTTATCACGATAAGCTCACCCGCCTTAAGAACCGCATGGGCTTCTACAGTGACTTTGCCAGAAACTACGCGCCATATATGGAGCCCGGCTGCGATAAGCCCATGAGCATGTTCATCTGCGATATCGATAAGTTTAAGAGCGTCAACGACACCTACGGCCATAACGCCGGTGACGATGTGCTGGCCTTCATGGCGGGGCTTCTTTCTTCTTCTTGCTCCGATAAGGATTCGGCCTACCGCTGGGGCGGCGAGGAATTTATCATGATCATGCGGGATGCAGACTTAAGTAAATGCGTGGAAAAGGCGGAGGCGCTTCGCCAGACCGTTATGCATACGGATTTCCCGGCGGACGGAAATATCCTGCATCTGACTGTCAGCTTCGGCTGCCGCCAGTTCGATCCGAAGATGTCCATTGAAGACAATATCAGCGAGGCAGATAAGAAGCTCTACGACGCCAAAGAAAACGGAAGAAACCAGGTCCGTTCGTAAGCTTTTGGAAAAGGCACCGAGGGAAAAGTGCTTTTTCCGGATCGGATAGAAATGCGAAACAATCGGATAGGAATCTGAAACTTTCTTTTTCTCCTTTCCGCTACAATGAAAAAGTAGATATGTTTAAATTCGCTTCAAAGCGAAATGCAGGAGGAAACGATTATGTTTACCAGAACAATGAATGGATTCGATAAACCGGTATCGGTTCTCGGCTTCGGCTGCATGCGTTTTCCGACCACTGCGGACGGAAAGATCGACCGGGAAAGAGCCCGCGCTATGCTGCTTCGCGCCCACGAAGCCGGCGTCAATTACTACGATACAGCCTATCCTTACCACGGCGGCGAGTCGGAACTGGTGGTCGGCGAAGTCTTAAATGAACTTCCCCGTGACAGTTATTTTCTGACCACCAAGCTTCCGGTATGGGAGATCAAGACAAGAGAAGATGCGGAGAAGATGTTTGAAAAGCAGCTTGAGAAGCTTCAGAAGGACTATCTGGACCTGTATCTTCTTCACGCCATGGATGAGAACCGCTTTCAGGAAATGGAGAAGGCCGGCGTCATCGACTTCATGTTCGAATTGAAAAAGCAGGGCCGGATCAAGAATGTGGGCTTTTCTTTCCACGACGATTATCCGGTATTTGAAAAGTGGATCAAGGCTTATCCGTGGGATGCCTGCCAGATCCAGTTCAACTTCATGGATACCGAGAACCAGGCGGGTACCAAGGGCCTTCTTCTGGCGGAATCTCTGGGGATCCCGGTGATCATTATGGAACCGATCCGCGGCGGATCCCTCTGCATGTATCCGGACGATCTTCTGGACGAACTGAACGCCATCCGTCCCGGCCTTTCCAAAGCCGCCTGGGCGCTGCGTTTCGTAGCTTCTTTTGAAAACTGCAAAGTCATTCTTTCCGGTATGTCCGCCGAAGACCAGCTGGAAGATAACCTCAATACCTTCAATAACTACGTGCCCATGACCGAGGCGGAACTTACGGGCATGAAGCATCTTCAGGAAGCCCTCGATGCCCGTGTATTTAACCGCTGCACCGGCTGCCGCTACTGCATGCCCTGTCCGGGCGGCGTAGATATCCCGCGTTCCTTCCGTCTCTGGAATGAATTCGGAAAATATGGTAACGCAGGCCACACCAAGTGGGAGTGGAGTCAGCTGAAAGATGAGGAGAAGCCGGTAAACTGCCTGCAGTGCGGGGCCTGCGAGGAACAGTGCCCGCAGCACATTTCCATCCGCGAAGACCTTCTGAAGGTGACGGAGACCATCGGTTCCCTGTAAGCAGAAAATACCGTAAACAGTGCCTTTGCCGTGGAAATATGCAATTTTCATTGACGGAAAGCAAAATTTAGAGTAATATATGCTTTGTTTGAAACCGATATGACGGTTTTCCAAGTTTATTGCACGGAAGGAGGGATAACAAGTGTCGGAAATCAGACTTAAAGAAAATGAGTCCCTTGACAGTGCTCTGCGCCGTTTTAAGCGTTCCTGCGCTCGTTCTGGTGTACTCGCTGAAGTACGCAAGAGAGAGCACTACGAGAAGCCTTCTGTACGCCGTAAGAAGAAGTCGGAGGCGGCGAGAAAGCGCAAGAGATAATCTTGGTTCTCTAAAGACGTTAAGACAAGCCTGTCGGATCTGATCCGGCAGGCTTTTTTCGTGAAAGTAAAGAAACCACGGCAAAAGCACTTAAATCCGAAAAAAGAATGTTAAAATATAGAGTAGACTTTACATGAAGCGGGGTAGGCGCGTGATTCTTCTTGAAAGAAAATGGAAATTGCCGGAAAAAGACGAAGGGGAAGGTTCCCTCTGTGACCGGCTTTTACGCTCCCGCGGAATTCCGGAAGAAGAAAAAGAAGCATTCTTTTCCGACTGGCCGGATAACTTTTCCGATCCTTTCCTTATGAACGACATGGAAGAGGCGGTAACGCGGATCCTTTCGGCGATGGAAAAAGAGGAATCGATCCTCATCTGCGGCGACTATGACTGCGACGGCATTACCTCCACTTCGATCCTGATGGATTTCTTTAGAAAAGCGGGCGCCCGTGTCCAGTATCTTCTGCCCAGCCGTTTTAAAGAAGGCTACGGCCTTTCCGATAAAATGCTTTCCCGGGTAAGGGCTTCGTCCCCGGATCTTCTGATCACGGTGGACTGCGGTATCTCCAATGCCGAGCAGGTGGAAGAACTGATGGAATCGGGGATCGATGTCATCGTCACGGACCACCATGAGTGTCCGGAGGAACTTCCCCCGGCCCTGGCCGTGATCGACTGTAAAAGAAGAGATAACACCTATCCTTTTCCGGAGCTTTGCGGCGCCGGCGTGGCGCTGAAACTGGTGGCGGCGCTTTGTTCCCGCATGAACGGGAAGGTGCCTTCCGATGCCTGGAAAAGTTATTCCGATATTGCCGCCATCGGCACCATTGCCGATGTGGTATCCCTGACCGGAGAAAATAGAACGATCGTGAAATACGGACTTCAGATGCTGAAGGTCCGCCGCCGTCCTGGCCTGGCCGCGCTTTTTGAAGTGGCCTGGAAGAACCAGTCTTCTAATCCG
>CADBGD010000093.1 GCA_902794115.1 Oscillospiraceae bacterium | reverse complement strand
ATTCTTCTCTTCGGTTTCGGATTTCTTCCCGCATCCCGCAGCCATATATCCGGCCATAAACACGGTCATCAAACCCAATGCGATCCTTCTTCTCTTCATATTTCGGGAATCTTCCTCTCTATTCACTAGGTGCATAGCTACATCTATAAATATATATTATTACTCTTGTTTCATAATGTCGAGAGAAAGTAAAAAAGGAGCAGAGACTAGGCTCTGCCCCCGAAAAGGATGATTATGTTATTTCTGATTTCTTTTTTAGTTAGTCCCGGATTACTTCTTCAGACCCTCTCTCCATGTAGCCGGTTTGAACTCGCCAAGAAGCGGCAGCAGTCTCTGGTCGACATCGATCTTAAATACCGAGTTGAAGTTATTGGTAGCGATCATCTGGCCGGCGAAACCAACGATTACGACCAGTTCCTGGTCATTGAAGAACTTTCTGAGACGATCGAAGATCTCATCTTCTACAGAAGTCGGATCCTTCACGATCGACTTACCCAGGTCAACCAGCACCTGCTCCTTCTCATCGTATACGAGATTTGCCGGATCCAGTCCCAGGCCCTTTACGTCACTGATGAAGAACAAAGAGCAAAGCTGGCAGGAATTGGTGGTCGAGATAGCGTGTGCATAAAGGACCGCATCCTTCTCGCCGATAACTTCTACAAGACGGTTCCAGGAAGTATACCAGGCCATGTAGGCATCGTAGGTAGCAGCGTCATTTAAAAGACCCTTCTTCATGTTCGTAACGGCATTTCTGCCTGCCAGTTCATCATAGCGCTCCTTCTCTGCGCCCTGTGCTTCGTTCTGTTCTACAAGTTTGATTCTAGCCATTTCTCTTAATCTCCTTTGGTTATTTTATTTTTCCGCGGTCTTCCCGCGAATCGTCTGATCCATATTCTGCGATTTATTTCGCAAGTTTTAATACTTCGACAATGTCCTTGGCCTCAAGCGGAACATAGTGTCCCACCGGACCGTTGGCTGTCGCTTTCTTTGCCATGTTTTCAAATTCTTCTTCACCGATGGAAAGCTCTGTCAGGTGAGTACGCAGATGAAGTTTCCGGAAGAAAGCTTCAAATACATCCGCCAGTTTTTTGGCCCGCTCGGTTTCATTGAAATCATACGCATCGATACCGTATACCCGGCTGGCCAGAAGAGCCAGTCTCCAGGGTTTGATATCCGCAATGTATTTGGTCCAGGCGACCAGTACGATGGCCATGCCTTCGCCATGTGTGAGGTTGTAGTGAGCCGAGAGCTCATGCTCGATACGGTGGGATGCCCAGTCTGCTCTTCTTCCTGCATCCAGGAAATTGTTGTGGGCCACACTGGCCAGCCACTGCACTTCCGCTCTGGCATTGACGTTCTTCGGGTCTTCCAGGAGCCGGTCTGCGTTGACTAACAGCGCCCGGATCGCACCCTCGATCAGATAGTCGGTGGTGTCGGAATACTTTTCATCCGAAAAATATCTTTCCAGAAGATGGGAAAGCACATCCGCGATCCCCACGTAGGTCTGATAATCCGGAAGGTTTACCGTGAACTTCGGGTTCATGATGGCAAACTTCGGGATGATCCGGTCATCTTCAAATCCCAGTTTTCTGTCCTCGAAAGAGAGGATCGCGCAGTTGGAAGTTTCCGAACCGCTGGAAGCGGTGGTGGCGATGACGCCGATGGGAAGTACGGTTTCGGGATTCGCACCCTTAGAGAAGAAATCCCAAACATCTCCGTCGTAAGGGATGCCCAGAGCCACGGCTTTGGCGGAATCTATGGCACTTCCGCCACCGACAGCCAGGACAAAATCCACTTGATCTTTCTTTCCCTGTTCGACGAGTTTTCTTACCAGATCGATGCTCGGATTCGGTACTACTTCCCCGTTCTCGCTGAACTTGATATTCAGTTCTTTGACCGCATCCTTGATGACGTCGTAGATGCCTAATGTCTTAATGAAATCTCCGCTGTATACCAAAAGCAGTGACTTTACATTCTGTTTCTTCAGAAGATCTGTGATCTTTTTTTCTGATTCTTCCCCGAACACGATCTTTGCCGGGTTGTAGTACTCAAATCCAATCATCGTCTTTCTCTCACTTACTTCTCACTTACTTCTCACTTAGTGAAGTGCAACTACTGCACCGCCGTATGTCTTCTCGATATACTCCTTGATCTCCGGTCCGGAAAGAACTTCCACCAGGATCTTCAGTGCTTCATCATTCTGCTTGTCCTTGGATGTGGCAATGATGTTTCCGTAGGTCTGAGCAGCAAGTCCGTCATTGGCTTCTACAGCCAGTGCATCCTTAACATGCAGACCACCTTCGATTGCGTAGTTACCGTTGATAACTGCCACATCTACATCCGGCAGAGCCGCAACCAGCTGCTCCGGAGCCAGTTCCTTAAATGTGATGTTCTTCGGATTATCAACAATGTCTTCGATCGTGGCATTGATTCCGGCACCTTCCTTCAGTGTCAGAAGACCTTCCTGCTGAAGAAGAAGTAATGCACGGGCCTCATTGGTAACGTTGTTCGGAACAGCAACTGTAGCGCCATCCGGAAGATCCTTCAGATCCTTTGTACGGCCGGCATATACACCGAAGGGTTCATAGTGGATCGCACCGATGGAAACCAGATCCGAGTTATTCTCTTTATTGAACTGCTCCAGATACGGAACGTGCTGGAAATAGTTGGCATCAAGTGTTCCTTCGATAACACCGGTGTTCGGTGTTATGGAATCTTCCAGTCTTACGATCTCCAGTGTGATTCCTCTTTCTGCCAGAAGGGGCTTTGCCTGCTCCAGAATCTCCGCATGCGGAGTGATGTTCGCGCCGACCTTAATGGTCTTGTTGTCAGATGCATCTGTGTTGGCTGCCTTGGACTTCTTGCCGCAGGCTGCCGCAGAGGTCAGAAGCGACAATGTCAGTGCAATGGTGAGAATCTTTCTAAATGTGTTTTTCATGTTTTTTTCCTTCTTTCTTTTTTTGTTACAGATTATTTTTCCTGTTTACGTGTTTTTCTTTTTTCATTTCAGGAGATTTTCCTGATTGGGATCCGGTTCACAAAAAAACCGGGCGCTTAGTTTTTAAGCTCCCGGGCAACTGGCATCCGTCATGATGTCTAAATCAACATCGCTCCGTCTGAAGGCGCAAGGACAAGGAACTGTTTGCGCCCGCCGCATTTACTGCCCGGGAGTTCAACATTCGACAACACATGACCATCATCATTTTCCTTGTATTTTGGAACATTTTCCTGCGTCTCCTTTCGTTTGGTATGTACGTACTTTAACACCACTTACCTACTATGTCAATAGGTGATTTTAAAAACTTTTCATTTTTTTCGATCGGATTTCCAAAACAAAGAAAAGGTCGGCATTTCGCCGACCTTCGTGATAAGTCCGAATTATATCTTCACGTTTTTCTCTACTATATACTTACGTTTTTCTCTTCTTTTTCGCGATCAGATTTCCGGCTTCCTGAATGATCATGACCATAAGGACCAGAAGTCCCACCGTCACCCACAATACATCTTTCTGGTAGCGGTAGTATCCGTACTGAAGTGCGATGGGCCACGTTGATGGCCGCGCCCTGAAGAAGCGAAGGCATGACTTCCGGAATAATGAAATGCACCAGAATATGAAAGGGGGATGCACCCATGGCGGTGGCCGCTTCAATAATTCCCGGCTGCACTTCCAGTAGTGATGATTCCACCATTCTTGCCACGATCGGAACGGCACCGACAGTCAGCGGGACGATCGAGGCTTTGGTTCCGATGGAAGTGCCGACCACAAAACGGGTGAACGGAATCAGAAGGACCAGAAGGATCAGAAAAGGAAGTGACCGCAGAAGGTTTACGAGAAGTCCCACCGTGGTATTGACGCCTTTATTCTGAAGAAGCTTTCCTTTGGATGTGGCATATAAAAGAACGCCTAAAGGAAGTCCGATCAGATAGGAAAAGAGAGCGGAAAAGAATGTCATCTGAAGTGTCTCCAGGACACCGCTCTGAATTGTTTTTATGATATAGTCACTCATTCTCTTCTTCCTCCTCTTCATCTCTTTCCACTTCGGTCACGGTCAATCCTCCGTCTATAAAGAAATCGGTGATGATCTTCTGTTTTTCCGGCTCCTCCGGAAGCTCCAGTACCATCTGTCCGTATCCGATTCCGCCAACGCTTTTCGTATTGGCACTTAAAATATTCACTTTCAATCCGGTCTGTTCCACAAGATTGGCAATAAACGGTTCAGAGGCTCTGGTGCCGTCAAAGGCAATGCGGATCAGTCTTCCGTTTTTCGTCGAAGCATCGAAAGGATTACTCGGGAAGACCAGTTTCTTTGCCGCGGCAGAAATCGGATTTCGGAATACTTCTTTCACATCGCCGATCTCGACCAGCTGTCCTTCGTCGATAATGGCCACCTTATCACAGATCTTCTCCACCACGGACATCTCATGAGTAATGATGACAATGGTCAGTTTTCTTTCCCGGTTGATCTTCGAAAGAAGCTCTAAGATCTCGCCGGTGATCTTCGGATCCAGCGCCGAGGTCGCTTCATCACAAAGAAGGACTTTCGGGTCGGAAGCAAGGGCACGGGCAATGGCCACACGCTGTCTTTGTCCGCCGGAAAGACGGGCCGGATATACATTTTCTTTTTCTGAAAGACCAACGATGGCGAGCATCTCCCGGGCGATTTCCTTTCTCTTTTTCCTCGGCACCTTCATGATGCGAAGCGGCTGCTCCACGTTTTCAATGACAGTACGCTGCATCAGAAGATTAAATCCCTGAAAGATCATGGAGATGCTGTGCCGGACTTTCCGAAGTTCCGCGGCTTTCAGTTTCGCCAGGTCTTTTCCGTAAAACAGCACTTCCCCCTTACTGACTTTTTCCAGCCGGTTCAAGGTACGTACGAGAGTGGATTTACCGGCGCCACTCATACCAATGATACCGAAGATCTCTCCTTCTTTGATCTCCAGGCTCACATCCGAAAGAGCCGGAAAATCTTTTCCTTCATTATGGTAGGTCTTGTAAACATGATTCAGTGAAAATACCGTTTCCATCTCTTGGCTCGTTCCTTTCTTGGGTATAATGTCCGCATATTACACCTACTAACCTACCGTGTCAATAGGTATTATCTGTTTCTACGGAAAATGCACTGTACCTGAAATGGGAAAGCCGCCTCTTCGGAAAGTTCCGAAGAAGCGGCTTTCTGCGCGTTCGCTATGAATGAAGATTTGTTTACTCGGCAATCAGCATCTGATATGGTTCGATCTTTCTGACTCTTCTTGCCTGCAGTACCGCAAAGGCAAAGGCGAGAACGATCATGGACACGGCGATAATGATCAGGCCCGGGATCGGAATAATGAAGGTGCATTTCATGAGGCCGAAGTTGATCATGATGAGCTGCATGTACGGGTTCGCCATGAAGTAGGAGACGACCGAGAAAACCAGGACAGACAGGATGATCGCCGGCATGAAGGAGCCTGCAGTCTGAAGGATCAGACTCTTACTTGTGTAGCCGATGGCCTTGTAGATGCCGTAGTCTTTTCTCTTACTGAATACCAGGGAACGGATCAGAAGAAAGAGGACCAGAAGGATGACCAGAGCGGAGATCAGTCCGACCATGACCAGCATCAAAGTAGCGATGCCCTTAAAGGTGATCAGGGAAGCTTCGATGGTCTTCTGCATGTTGATACGGGTCACTACGTGATCACCGAACTTCTCATCACAAGAAGTCAGGAAAGACTCGATCTGTTCGTCTTCTTCGGTATCAAACACATAGGCAGAAGGCATGATCTGAAGATCCAGGATATGCGATGCAGCGGATTCCGACATGATGGCCTGATGTCCGTCATTGTTGCAGCTCTGGATCAGTCCGCAGATGATGTAGGCATATTCTTTGCCGCCTACATTCAGCTTGATCTCGTCACCCAGCTTATACCCGTTTAGCTTGGCGAACTTGCCGCTGATATTGACCTCGTTGTCGTGAGAAGGCAGTTTCCCCTTGTAGCAGATGTCCTGATTATTCATCCGGGTCGGATCTTCATAAACCATCAGGTAAAGCGAATCTTCCTGTCCGACATAGATCGTCGTTTCGAAATATCTTCTCAGATTCTTCACTTCCGGACAAGATTTACAGAACTTCTCCCCTTCTTCCTTAGTCTCCACATCGAATCCGACCACGCCATCCGCACTTTCCGACATAAGGATATTCAGATTCGGGTGCAGATTAAAGTTTTCAAACATAAGAAGGGCAATGACACAGAAGAATACCATGATACCGGTGACAACGAAGGTGATGATATTCTGACGCTTATTGTGCAGCATCGTCTTAATGGAAAGGCTTGCATTCAAACTGAGAGGTGTCTTATCCAGTCTGACGTGATTGGAACGGAAATTATGGCTTTCCACACCCTCACGAAGAGCCACGATCGGTTCGATCCTCTTTATCTTGCGAAGGGCAAGAAGGGTAACCAGGATCGTCAGCACAACGACAGTGGAGATGGCCACGATCGTCGCGATCAGGCTGAAAGAAACACTATACGGCACGCCCATCTGGGCAATGACGACCGATGCGATCATCGGAGCGGCCAGATACGAAACAGCGACACCTAAAACGGAAGCGATCACAGCCAGTGCCAGGAACATCATCAGAACAGATCCCTTGATATTACGGCTTGTGTAGCCGATGGCCTTCAGGGCACCGATGGTCTTCATGTTTTCCTTCACGTAGTTACTGATGCTGTTGACGATCATGAGAATAATGACCAGAACCACGAGCATTGTCACGGCAAAGAAAGAACCCGCGATGATCAGCGACATGAATGTGCGTGAGGAAAGAAATGCAGAAAGATAGTTCATCGCAACATCCGCCAGAGGATCATCCGCCATTAGTGTATTCATAACACGAATACGGAAGGCACCTTCTTTGACGTCGTCTTTCAGATTGAATACGACAAAAGTGGATTCACCGGCATCACCGATCTTCGCATACATTCTGTCATAGACTTCCGGGGAAACGCAGGACTCATAAAGACCACTGTTATTGCATCCGCCATAGACAGTATTCAGAAATCCCTTGATTCTCAGGTCATATGTCTCGCCGGAAATCGTCAGTTTATAATCATCTCCGACATGGTAGCCGCCACTGGTCTTGAACTGATACGGAAGGTAGATGAAATCCCCTTCTACGGATGCATCTTCTTCGCAGATCTCGGTTCTGGCAAGTTTCTTCGATGTGGTGGTTTCCACACGGCCGACTTTCAGAGAGTTTGTCATTTCGCCGGACCCGAAAGGCATGCTGAGCACCGAGTAGTACAGTGCTTTTTCCACCTCATATTCTTTCACGCCATCCAGAAGCTTATTAAGATACGCATCATCCGCCTGGATCTTACTACTGGAAAAGAAGAGTATACCGTCTCCGCCATTGAGGCGTTCTGCTTCTTTTTCGGCAGTCGGATAGGTATCGGTAAAGAGGATCATGGAGAGGCTCAGAAGCATCGAAGCCAGAAGCATCAGGCAGAAAATACCGATGGAAGATCCCTTATTCTTACGAAAATGAGACTTAGCAAGGATTCTTTCTTTCGACATGATTACCACCCCATTCCGCCTAAGAAGTCACGAAGCTTCAGATGACGTTCCTTATCTCCGGAAACATACTTTCCGAGCTGGCATTCGCCGGCGATCTCGCCGTCTTTGACGTAAAGGATGCGGTTACCGCGGCGGGCGGAAGTAATATCGTGAGTGACCATGACAATGGACTGGCCCTTCTCATTTGCTTTCGTCAGAACGTCCAGGACGTCCTTACCTGTAGTGGAGTTAAGAGCACCTGTCGGCTCATCGGCGAAGACCAGCTTCGGATCGTTGATGAGAGCTCTGGCGATACCGACTCTCTGGGCTTCACCGCCACTGATCTGTGTCGGGAACTTATTCCAAAGGCTTTCCTCAATATCCACAGACTTAAGGACTTCTTTTGCTTTGGACGCCGCCTTCTTCTTATTCTTTTCGACCAGAAGAGCCGCAGCCAGAACATTATCCAGAACACTCATGGAATCGACAAGATAGGTCTGCTGGAAAACAAATCCGCAGTTCTTTCTTCTAAATACGGCCAGTTCATCCGGTGTACCTTTTGTGATGTTCTTTCCTGCGAAATCAATATCACCGAGGCTCGGCTTGTCCATACCGGACAGGGCATAAAGAAGAGTGGATTTACCGGCGCCGCTGGCTCCCATGATAACGGTAAAATCACCTTCGTAGATCGAAAGGTCAACGTTTCTGAGTACATGCTGCTGTACTCCACCGTTAGAAAAAGTTTTGCAAAGTTTCTGTGTTTTAATAATTTCATTCATAGCGTTTCTCGCCTCCTTATGGCACTAGTGTACTTTTTCAAGTCTTAAGTGCCTTTAAGAAAGTCTTAAATCTTTCTTAATTCGGAAAAAGCACTGCCGCGAGGGCATTTCGCGACTTATCTTACACGGTGCGGATCAGGAAAAGAACTTGCAATCCGGGATCCTCATTCGTGATTAGGATCTCTCCGTCCATCTCTTTAAGGAAATAGGAAGTAAGATAAAGACCGATGCCGGCGCCTTCTTTTCCTTCACTGTTTTTTCCGCGCTTATATTTTTCTTTCAGAACAGCGACCTCTTCATCTGTCACGCCCGGACCGAAATCCCGGACAGCTACTTTCAGATACCCGCCTTCCAGCCAGGCTTTCACTGAAATCTCCGTATCCGCATACTTATAGGAATTAATAAATACGTTATCAAAGGCCTGCTGAAGCCGGAGCTTATCCGTAAAGACCTGACAGGACGGAATGGAAAACTCTCCTGCTTTCTGGAGATAATCCGCATGAAGGATCGCCTCCCGGACAGATTCCGAGTCATTTTCCTTGGGACTTACCTGGATCTCTGTCGCATCGTGCACACTGGACTGGAAAAGATTATCCACCAGGACCGTCAGTTCGTCCGCCTTATAGTTGATGAGGTTAAAGCGTTCCTTGACCTTTTCCTCTTTGGCCAGTTCATAACCGAATTCCGATGCCGATTTGATCGAGGCCACCGGTGTCTTGATATCATGGGAAAGCTTGGCGACCATTTCCTTTTTGGCATCATTCGCTTCCTTTTCTGCTTTCCGGGATTTCTTGATCTCCTCCCGCATCAGATCGAAGGCCTCGGTAAAGCTTCCGAATATATGCTTTCGATCCATCGGAAGCGGCAGGTCAAGATTTCCTCCGGCGACACGTTCAGCGAAAGATGAAAGTTCGGAAAAGGGCTTCAGGATCGTTTTTTGAAGACTCCGGTGATACAGAATCAAAAGGATCGCCTGCACAATGGCACTGATCAGGACCGTGATCACAAGACTTCGTCTCCACGTCTCGATCCGCTCCAGAATATCGTTATGGAAAAGCATCGTGCCAACGACCTGCCCATCTTTTTCCACCCGAAGGATCGCAGCATTTTTCCGGACAGCCTCATTGACGGATGTTTCGGTTTTATCCGAAGTTTGAAAAAGCACTTCACCTGAAGGTGAGATCAATGCATATTCCATATCCGTCGGGTATTTTTCTTTCTGCCCGAAATTCTCTTCTACGGTTTTGAGGCAGTGGTTGATCGCCACCGTATCCTGCTCATTTTCCGCGCTTTTCTGAAGAAAATTCACCGTCATTACGGCTTCGAAAATGAACGTCAGAAGAATAAGGACGATAAAAGTCTTCTTTCTCATTTTCCGGTTCCTCGGATAAACTTATATCCCTCTTTCCAGACAGTTATGATGTGGGCCGGCATCGATGGGTCTTCCTCGATGGCTTCTCTGAGTTTTCGGATATGCACATTGAGCGTGCCGTCGGAAGTGAACTTATCTTTCCATACATTATCGAAAAGCTCTGTCTTCGTAATCAGTCTGTCCGGATTTTCGATCAGATAAGCAAGAAGTGAAAACTCCATGCTGGTCAGCCGCTTAATTTCTCCGTTCATCGTCACTTCTTTATTCTGAAGGTCGACAGTCAGAGGTCCATCCTTATAGATCTGTATTTCTTCCTTTTTCGTATCCGATCCGAATCTACGGAGGATCACTTTCACCTTCGCCAGTAAAACGCCGAGGGAATAGGGTTTCTCCACATAATCATCACCGCCGATATTCAGGGCAATGATCTTATCGTCATCGGTATTTCGGGCAGACACGAAAAGGATCGGGACCGAAAGTGTCTCTCTTATCTCTTTACATAAAGTAAATCCGCTTCCGTCACCAAGATTAATATCGAGCAATATCAGGCTGACTTCATTTTCCGAAAGAAATGCTCTGGCCTCCGATGCCGTATAGCACGCGGCCGTCTTGACCTCAAACATATTAAAATACTCACAGGTATTATCTGCCAAAGCTTTCTCATCGTCGATGATCAGGCAATCAAACTTCATATCCAATCTCCTCAATTCTTTCTCCTGAAAAGTGCCCCTGGTAATTTTACCACAGACACAACTTTCTGGGGAACTTTCTCAAACAGTGCATTTCCCGTGGAAAAGAGACAGATGCCGCATGGTATAATGAAAAAATGAAAGCGCGCAAGGGGGAAATACCGATGAAACTATTTGGAAATCTGGAAAAAGCCGCCGATGAGAGCAGAAAGTTTTTTATCAAAAACTGTATCGGATTTGATACTCCGCGACTTGCCGACACGGTTTATCCTGAAGGGGTAAGGGTCGAATCTGATCTTCCTTATGCCGAGGGAAAAGCACTTCCGCCGGCTCTTGCACCTGATGCGGTTTCAGAAGGCTATGACCTCTGCTGTTCGGACAGGACAATGGATATCTATACGCCGGATGACGCCAAAGAAAAAGAGATCTACCTTCTCATCCACGGCGGTGCATTTGTATACGGATGCAAAGAACTGGATAAAGAATTCGGTATGTATCTGGCGCTTAGGTCGAAGACAGCGGTGGCCAACATCAACTACCGGCTTATGCCCCGAACGGATCTTTCCGGTGTTCTGACGGATATCTTCTATGCCATCTCCTATCTTTGTGAAAAGGGCTA
The DNA here is from genome assembly GCA_902794115.1 of Oscillospiraceae bacterium. Taxonomy (GTDB): domain Bacteria; phylum Bacillota; class Clostridia; order Saccharofermentanales; family Saccharofermentanaceae; genus Scatonaster. Next base: position 9,399 of record CADBGD010000093.1, on the reverse strand, counting down.
TACCACATTTCACACCACCGGAGATTCTGCCGCGATCCTCCTTCATTCGAAGAAAGCCAGAGAGGATTTCGGCATCACGGATTTTCCGTATGAGGTGACATGCAAAAGCACAAGTCCGATCTGCGGTGCTTCCAAGAACTCGAGAAAACAGTTCGCCGGCATCTACTTCGATCCTGAAAAGAAACTTCCCGAGTGCATTTTCGACCTTTCCGAAGCAGTAAAAAAATACGGATGCCCTCCGGTACTTCTGACCACCGGAGATCAGGATATGATGGAAAAGCAGAATGTATGGCTTCATAAGAAACTTACAGAGATGGGCGTCCCGGTCACCTACTACTGCGCCGTATCCACTGAAGACCGTCCCATGCATCACGTCTATGCCATCGCCCATCCCACCTGGCCGGAAGGCATCAAGACCATTGAACTGACCATAGAAAACGCCACACGCAAAGACTAAACAGGTCACGTTGAACGCCATAATACATGCAAAAAAAGCGGCCGGAAAACAGCCGCTTTTTCACTTTCATCTATCCTGTTCCCTGAAAAGCATTACGTCTCGCTTTGAGCGATTATCTGAATCGTCTTTCCTGGTTCATGGATCCGGTCATACATGTAGCTGATGATCAATCCGGAAATGGCCAGGAACGCCAGCATATAGAAAATAAACAGTCTTGTCCGGAACTTTCTTCGCAGCAGTATGTTCGTCACAAGCTGGTATACCAGAAATCCAAGACCTGCCACCATAATATCCAGGGCGATGACAACAGAAATAACGATCCCGACAGGGCTCTTTAAATCCTTTTCCGTCTCCACGGGATCAAAATGTTCCACCGTCTCCCCATCCACGTTCGTAGTTGTGTATGTATTCACGGTTTTGATGCACATCATGTTCTCGCAGTCATTCGCCGTCATGTACAAAACTGCAAGGCCATCTAAAATGATCCCGAAAGCCAGAAAACCGACTATCAGAAGTAGACGCAATTTGGAAAAATCGCGTCTCGGTTTTCTCTTTTGCGCTATAGCCGGTGTAGATACTTCTTCAGCCATTGTTGTTTCTTTCCTCTTTTCCTCGATCAATAGTTATCTGCGTTGATCTCGAAATAGGACTGCGGGTGGTTGCATGCCGGGCATACGTCCGGTGCCTTTGTACCGACTACGATATGACCGCAGTTTCTGCACTCCCATACCTTTACTTCGCTCTTTTCAAATACCTGAGCGGTCTCAATATTCTTCAGAAGTGCACGATAACGCTCTTCGTGGTGCTTTTCGATCGCGGCAACAAGGCGGAATTTCTTGGCAAGTTCCGGGAAGCCTTCTTCTTCCGCAGTCTTGGCAAAGCCTTCGTACATATCGGTCCACTCGTAATTCTCGCCGTCAGCTGCCGCCTTCAGGTTCTCCTTCGTGTCACCGATCCCCTTCAGTTCCTTCAGCCACATCTTCGCATGTTCTTTTTCATTTTCAGCAGTCTTCAGGAAGATCGCGGACATCTGCTCGTAGCCTTCCTTCTTTGCTACCGATGCGAAGTATGTGTACTTATTTCTCGCCTGGGATTCACCTGCAAATGCTGCCTCCAGGTTCTTTTCTGTCTGTGTTCCGGAATATGGATTTGTGTTCGCCATAAGTTTTACCTCAACTTTCCTTTTTTCTTCTTCACTATCAGAAGACATTTACATTATAGTCCCATATGGAATGGAATTCGATACTTTTCCACGGCTTGTGATCATTTCTTTGCCATATAATTTCTCGTCTTTTTTCTCTCTTCCATTTTCTCGTAATCCGCCTGCTGGACATGCGAAGCATTTCTCTGGATCATGGCGACCACTTCTTTCAGGTCGTGATCGTCTTCAAAAGCACTGCCGTTGATCACTTCGCCTTTTGTGATCTTCTTGACATCGCCTTTACTCAGTGTTTTCTTACCGGCAGTATCCGGCACGATCGGATCCATTTCGCTGTTCAGTACATTAAACACATATGTTGTGGTCGCCTGGTTTCCGTGTCCGTACTTATTAACGATCCGGACCGTATGCGTAAACGGACAGACAAACGCCACTTCATCGAGCTTATAAACGATCGAAAGAAAGCCTTTGTTGTTATTGTTGCCATTGATCAGGCAGGAATTGTTATATACCTTTCCCACATTTGCCGACTCAATGATCAGAAGCTTATCTTCGGTGATATGCACGTTTTTATAGGACTCTTTGAACGGGTGTTCTTTCGAGAGGGTTTCCATAAACTTCGCTTTTTTCTTTTTTCCTGAAATACCCGCCAGGACCGCAATTACAATGATTACCGCCGGAATCAGGATCATCGCCAGAATTCCCCGGATATGATCTCCCGACGTTTTTGCCGTAGTCCCTGCTAAAATCAACCATTCATTCATACCCAAATCCCTCACTTTCGAATTCATCCAACCTTCTTCAGTATATCATTCGAAAGGGAGTGTTTGGAGATGAATTTACAGGGGTACCCGCGATTTTCGGAGATATCAGTTTTCCATTTTCCAGATAGCGCAGGAATAAGGCGGAAGGACCGATCCGCCGCCGAAGTCGTGGATGTGTCCTGTCAGAAGATCCACCGCCTGTCCGCAGCCGGCATCAAAATGCGCGGTATATTCGTAGTCCGCCGCGTTGATCGCCACCAGGATCCGCTCATAACTTTTCTTCTCCCGGCATCCTTCCGAGCCTGCTCCGTCGCCTTCCCATTTTCTTTCGAAAATGCACTGGTGATTGGTCAGGTGTACGGAACGGAAACTTCCGTAGTTCAAGGCCGGGCTGTTCTTCTTGATCTCCGAAAGTTTGGAGATAAGATCCGTAAGATCTGTCCACTGAGGTTTCTCAAAACACGGACGGAGCGAAGGATCGCCGTCCTCTTTTCTGCCCTTTTCGCCCCATTCGGAACCATAGTACACGCAGGGAAATCCGGGCATACCGAAAGCCAGCGTATAAATCAGCGGCAGATGAGCAGGGTTATTCAGATTCGAAGCAATTCTCGTCACATCGTGGTTATCCACGAAACTCATGAGATGAAGTCCCCTAAACCAGCTCCAGTTTTCCGGGCCGAACTGCTGGATCAAAGTGTTAATGATCTCGAACATATTCATGCAGTTAAAGCTGCTGAAAAGTCCCTTATAGCAGGCATAGTTGGTGCAGGAATGGCACATTTCGCCATTGACCCACATCTTATAGTCGCCGTGCAAAAGCTCGCCTAAAAGAAGGAATTCCGGCTTCAGTCCGCTGGTAAAGCCGCGAAGTTTTTTCAGGAATTCCCGGTCCAGGCAGTAGGCCACATCCAGGCGAAGTCCGTCAATATCGAAATACTCCACCCAGTAGCGGATCTTATCGAAGATGTGGTTAACTACCGCATCATTTCGAAGATTCAGCTTCACCAGATCAAAGCAGCCTTCCCAGCCTTCGTACCAGAATCCGTCGTTATAGTTGGAATTGCCGTCGAAAGAGATGTGAAACCAGTCCTTATAGGGCGAATCCCACTTCTTTTCCTGCACATCGTGGAAAGCCCAGAAGCCTCGTCCGACGTGGTTGAAAACACCGTCCAGGACTACGCGGATATTTGCCTTATGAAGGGCCTTCACCACGTCTTTAAAATCTTCATTCGTGCCGAGCCGGCGGTCGATGAGACCGTAATCTCTGGTGTTATAGCCGTGGGTATCCGATTCAAATACAGGTGAAAAATAAATGGCGTTGATCCCCAGTTTCTGATAGTGGGGGATCCAGTCGATCACCTTTTTGATCGGCGCAGGTGCTTTTTCTGTAGATTTCTTCTTCGAAGACGATGCCTCTACCCCCTGCCCGTTATACTCGGCCTGTGCATTTTCAAAGGGTGCACCAACAAAACCCAGAGGATAGATCTGGTAAAAAACGGATTCTTCAAACCACATGATGTTTATTCAAAGACTTAGAAAGTCTCGACCTCCGGTGCTTTTGTAAAGGAAGAATAGGTCGCTGTCGCGTTCTTCAGATAGAAAACTTCAGAGTTTCCATCGTCTTCGCTGTACATTGCGCGGAGATTCGGATATGCGTCGAGCATTGAAGCTCTTGCCTCACGGCGGTCATCCTCGATCAGTTCGCAGGCGATGCGGATCCAGTCACCATTGAGAAATGCGCAGATTTCTGCCTTCGGGTTCGCATGGATCTGCTTGGATACCGGCTTTACCTTACCGGTCTGGATATAAAGCTTTCCTTCGAAAATATGTGCCGTGCCAAAGGGACGGACTCTCGGCTGGTCACCCTCAACGGTTGCCAGGTAATATGTCTGTGCGTCTTTCAAAAACTTACATGCTCTTTCGATACTTTCCATAGTGATTCTCCTTTGAAAAAGAATTCGATGCGCGGCAGATCTTTTCTTTGGAAAAAGCATCTGCCGCCCACATATCTAATGTTAACTTTTTGAAAGCAGTAAATCAAGAAACAGACTCTTCACTATTTTTTTACGTCGCATTTTTATGTCCCCTTCTAATTCTGTCTCAATAATGTGCGTAGTAAATTTATAACTAGCCTATCATAGCACTTTCCCAAAAATTTATTGATACTTTTTTTGAAGAAGGGTGATTGCCTCATCGAAGTCTTCCGCTTTTTCAGTCTGAAGAAGCTTTTTGACTTGAAACATGTAGCTGCCGGTACGGAAATGCTGTGGTACGGTCTCATTATATTCAGACAGTTCTTTCTGAAGATCCGCGATTTCCAGATCGATCTCGATATTTCTTTTTTTCAGGGAACTCATTTTCTCTTCTCTGGTCTTGACCTCCCGCTCGACCCCTTCGTTAAACCGGGTCACTTCCGCTCTGTTTCTTTTGCTTCCGATGACCTGAAGTCCCAGAAAAACGATAACCGACAGAACTACCATTACCATGCTGAGTACTTGATACAAATCTGCGCCTGGTTTATGATCCCAGCGCATGGCGAAAGCGAAAACATAGAAAAGGAGCGCCAGAATCAGAAGTGGAATACAGACCAGAAATCCGATGACCGGGTACCAGTTGAAACCGAGCCGTTCCTCTTTTCCCATCTTCCGGCGAGGAGTATAGGGACGGTCGATTTCTTTCGTATTCTGGTAGCTCTCTTTTTGAAGTTTCTCGAGCTTTGAATAGTCTTTTTCGAGTCTATCTGCCAGTGCGATACTATCTTCTCTTGTCATAGATCCGCCCTCCTTTGAAATCATGCTAACATGAGAAGTATCGTTTTTCAAGTCTTTTTTATCGTTTTTCGATAAAAATTTTTCGAATCACACCATTTCAAAGAGTATTTGACGGATCTTATACCGCCCGTATATATCCCCCTTTCTTCAATGTCTGCTATCATAAATATGTGGTTGAAAACAAGGAGGTAATATCCATGAATGTGGGAATCATCGGCTTTGGAAGTATGGGAAAAATGCTTGCGGAGAAGTTTTCCGCCTCCGGTCTTGTAGATCGGGAATCCCTTCTTCTTTCCAGCCGTTCTCCGGAGAAAATGAAAGACGCGAAGAAATGGGCGACGCTCTGTAAAAGCAATACGGAACTTGCCGCCTCTTCGGATATCGTGTTCCTGTGCCTTCGGCCCTTTGACCTCAAAGGCGTGCTGGAAGAGATCCGGGATTCATTGAAAGAAGATGCGCTTCTGGTCTCGCTCAACGGCAGTGTCTCGTTTAAAAACCTGGAAAAAAGCCTGTCAGATGCATCTTACGAGGCCGAAGAAGCTTCGGGCAAAAATCCGGCACCTCATAAGATCGCCAAAGTCATTCCAAGTGTCACCGCTGAAGTAGACCGTTCCCAGACGCTTATCTGTTACAACGATCATGTCACTTCTTCCGACAAAGGAAATCTGAAACGTCTTCTTATCTGTATGGGAAATGTGATCGAGCTTCCTGAAGAAGAATTAGGCATGGGTTCGGAACTTGTCAGCTGCATGCCGGGCTTCATCGCATCAGTCTTCGATGTGATCGTGAAGGCCTCTGAAGAACATACAAAGATCCCGCATGACCAGGTCGTACGAATGGTCCTTCAGACCATGATCGCAACCGGCGAACTCATGCTCAGTAAAGACATGTCTTTCGAAGACGTCGTCACTCGTGTCGCCACACCGGGCGGCATCACGGAAGAGGGCACGAAAGTGGTCTATGAGCAGTTCCCGAAAACAGCGCAAGTGCTTTTCGAGAAGACACTTTTAAAAAGAAAACTGACCGCTGAAAAAGCACAAGCACAGTTTGAATAAGTAAACTCGTCACAATATACGAGATCTGCGGCGCGCAAAGTGTCCAAAATCAATGAAGTGAGGTACGCAAATGATTAAAGCTGTTATCTTCGATATGTTCGAGACCCTGATCACGCTGTTTACGGAGCACACGTATTTCGGCGAGGATGCGGCGTCCGACGCAGGCGTCGATCCTGTCCTCTACCGGAAGGTGTGGCACGAAAATGAGAAGGATCGGACCACAGGGAAAATGACCATCGAAGAAGGCATCGGCGAGACGCTTCAAAAACTCGGAGTATATTCGGATGAACTTCTGAAGACGATCGTCGGGAAGCGGCTTTTTGCGCTACAAGAGACCTTTGACCAGATCCCGGACGAGTCGGTACAGCTCCTTCAGGAACTGAAGAAGCGGGGCATCAAAGTGGGACTCATCACCAATACTTTTTCTGATGAAAGAGACCTCATTCGTAATAGTAAACTCTTCCCGCTCTTCGATGCAACACGGATCTCCTACGAGGAAGGGGTATTAAAACCTGATCCGCAGATGTATCTGTCCATTATGGAAGAGCTTGGCGTCAAACCGGAAGAGTGCCTTTATGTAGGCGACGGTGGTTCCAAAGAGCTTTTCGCAGCAAGAGATTTAGGCCTGACCGCCCTTCAGGCCAGTTGGTTCCGCCCCCTTGCTTTCGAGCCTCACATCCCCTGCCCGGTGCTTCCGGAATTTCCGCAGGTCATGCATCAGCTGGACGTACTGGATCATCTGGGATAAGAATGGCTGCAGTTCAGAAATAGAAACCAAAGTTCGAATACAAAAGACCATGCTTCATGCATGGTCTTCTTTTTCCATTCTTACTCTTCCGGCGTTTTCTTTTCGATACGGATCTCGACATCGCCAAGAAGGTAATCCGCTATATCATGAAGCCGGATCGAATCTTCAGAAAAATCCAGGATGCGGACCTTTTCCGGCTCCAGTTTCTTTATATTTCCATCTGTACCGGTATCCAGGATAAGAAAACGTTTTCCGTCCTTTTCGCCGATCAGCATCACCGCCCACGGGTATCCGAACATGAATGGTTGATTCGTAATATAGGGACGTGTCTGGATGTGCGGGATCTCACGGTTTTCATAGTGGATCTCACTGGTGATCTGCTTTTGCGGATCTTCAAGGCGCAGCGTGAAACCATGTTTAGAAAGGAAGTCCGCGTACCGCTTTTCGAGCATTTTATCCAAATTCCTTCCATAGTGGATCGACTGAAAGAGTGCAATTAACGACGGATCAAAAAGCGCCAGAAGCGCCAGCCATTTACAGGAGGTCAGAAGTCCTCCGGCCAGAACTAGGATCGCCCCCAGTAACGGAATTCCGGACACATGGGCTTTCCTTTTCCGATTCGAAACAAACACATAAATATTTCCCACATAGCACAGCAGGCCGACGCCGATCAGAATAATTCCCACTATATTCTCTCTGACAAAATTCAGAAATTCTTCCATCACTTCTTTTCCTTTCCGGCTTTCTGTTCTCAACCTGCGTTATCCGGTTCTCTGTCTTATACCGGCCCTATCCTGTTTGCTTTCTGCCCATCCCCGATGGACAATCATTCCACGGTAACGATATATTCGTCCCCGCTGTATATAGTAAAAAACTGTCCGCTTCCATCTTCACTGTCGCGATCGTTTTTTACTTCGACCAGATAATATACGCCTGGCTCCGTTATCTTTTCAAAGGTCTCCTTATCCACACAGATGCCTTTGCCACCGTATCCATTCACGAACTCATTTCCGGCATTGGGATCCACCTGATAGCGGACCACATACACATCTGTCTTTTTCCGCCCGCGGCCTTTGGGACTTGCCTGAAAATAACTTCCTTCAATGCTTTTTCCGGTTACATTCAGTGCATATACTCGAAACCCGCACTTATTCGGATCCGGAAATCTTTTCAGCATCGAGACCTCCATCTGTGTAAAGACAAAAAGGAGCACCACGCTGACCACGACTCCCAGGCCACCAAGGACTTTTCCCCTGCGCCGGTTTTTTCTCATTGAAAGTGGCACGGCAACAAGAAAATTACTCACAAAGCAGGAAATCACAATGATGGAAAAGCAAACCATACGGGCAATTACGGAGGTCTGTTTATTCCGGTAGAAAGAATCATATTCACGGGAATAGACCCCTTCGGTAAGTTCCATCTGCTTTCCACCCAGTTCCCGCATCACCTGCGTCACTTCAGCACTATCCCGGATCGGAACTGCATATTCAGGGATCCTGCCTATCTTAAACTGAAAGGAAATGAGTGCACAAAAAAGCACGATTACCGACAATGCCAGACAAACAACTAATCTTTTCTTACCCATTATCCGTTCTCCCCCCCTCATTTCCTATTCGCTCACTTTCTATTCACACCTTCAGCGTACGAAGATAGGTCTTTCTTTCATCACTTACACGAAAACTTTCCACCGCTTTCTGGATCGTCTTATTCTGCACCCAGGGCGACAGTGTTTTTGCCTCGATCAAAGGAAGCGTTGCTTCATACTGTTTGGCCAGCGCAGTTGCGAAATACCAGGCGATCATCATGTTGACATAGTACTCTTCGGAACGGATCTTCGAAACCATCTTCAGATACTTGGGATCAAAATCCTCATCAAGAAAAAAGCACATCAGCATGCGGATCCCGAAACGGATCTCATAGGTCTCTTTCGACTTGAGCCAGAGCTTGATCTGGGAAAGAAGTTTTTCCCGATTTCCCTTCTTTCCGAACACCTTCGGATTCATCTGATCGCAGGTCGCCCAGTTATTCACATAGGGAAGAAATCTATTTACCTCTTCCAGACATAGATCGTAGTCTTTGACTTCGGAAATGATGAAAGCGTGCAGCTGGTTCTCCTCAAAGATCTCGTGAGGCAGGTCGGAAAGAAAATCCCCGATATCGTCCTTCTTCACCAGTGCTTTTGCCAAAGAACGAAGAGCCGGCGTGCGGACACCGATCATGTTCATTCCGCCCTCACCGGGGATCAGGCCCGACTGAAAATCACGGAACTTCGTATCCTGCTGTTCCATAAGAAGTTTTCGGATCTCTTTTTCCGTCATCGCGCCCATCTCCTCGCATTCCCATCTCGTTCACTGTCCATTGTCCAGTTCCACTGATGCCAGTATAGCACAACAGACAGATGCATTTCCCAAAGATGTGGAGGGGCGGGCAGTTACTCGATTCCGA
>CADBGD010000092.1 GCA_902794115.1 Oscillospiraceae bacterium | reverse complement strand
ATTGCAGAGAAAAACAACAAGCTCTTGTGGTATGATGTGGGTTAAGAAAACACTGTACAAAAAAATGGGTAAAGAACACGTAAGCCTAGTGTTTACGGGTTTTCTTTTTCCCCCTCACCCTCATTTCAAATGTCCTAATATTAGTACATTCTCGATAGTAAAATGAACATATATTCGATATTGTATCGATACGTGATACATGGATGTCGATGATCACATTGTTATCTTAGAAACTTGGAGTCGCAATTTGTGACCTCAAGATGGAGGTTGTATGGGACAGAATGTTAATTACAATGAGACATATGATATTGTCAATCTTCTCGAAACTCGGGATATCAAGAGTATGATTTATACGATACGTGGTCAACAGGTCATGCTGGACAGTGATCTTGCCGAGCTGTACGGATATGAGGTCAAAACTCTGAATCAGCAGGTGAAACGGAATATTAGTCGTTTCCCTGATGATTTTATGTTTCAGCTTACGAAGGATGAGGTTGACTCCGTGAAGTCACAATTTGTGACTTCACCAAATAAAAATTTCTATTCCGGACAAGGAGGCGGTCGTAGAAAACTACCTTATGTATTCACTGAACAGGGCATATATATGTTAGCAACAGTATTGAGAGGAGAGGTTGCTGAACGACAAAGCATCTTTATTATGCGAGCATTTCGTGAGTTGAAACACTTTATCGCGGATAATAATCACCTCTTTGAAAAGGTTATCAACCTTGAACTTAAGCAACTTGAATATCAGAAAAACACAGATGAGCGTTTTAATGAAGTCTTTCGTTATATTGAAAACCATTCCGAATCTAATCAGAAGATTTTCTTTGATGGACAGATATACGACGCTTTCAGTCTTATCACTTCCATCATCCAAAAGTCGAAGAAAGAAATCATTTTGATAGATGGATATGTAGATATCAGTACTCTGAATATCCTTGCCAAGAAAAGTAGCGGAGTAGATGTGACGATATATACCTATAGAAATACACCTTTATCAACTACAGATATAAATATCTTCAACGCACAATATCCATCATTGACTGTCAAGACGACCCAAGCCTTTCACGACAGGTTTATCATTCTGGATGGGCAAACCGTTTATCACGTAGGGGCTTCAATCAAAGATGCAGGAAAGAAGTGTTTTGGAATATCTTTGCTCACAGATTCGAGAATGGTTTCAGATCTTTTGGACAGATTAAGCAGGATATGATGCTACCATCACCATTTTTGTCGTTTCAAAGTGCATGCTATAATGAAACCGGCAAGCGGATGAACTTTTTACGGAGGCAGAAATGAGACTAGTCAGTTCCGATCCATATCTTTCGGACCAGCCTGTAAAGACACTGATCGTGATCATCTTAGGAATTTTGATCTTCAGTTCCGGCTTCATCTATAGTTTTTTCCCGACAAATCACGATAACCTTCCTGCAGCGGAGAAGGAATTTTACGATGCTCAATATGAGGCACAGCATCTTCCCGGCAGTGGCGAAGAGATCCTTTTAACGCAAAAGTACATGAAAGCCTCTTACCGGTTCTATTGCGAGCGCACAAAATCGAATGACCCGAGCGGATTCGGTATGCTTCTCGGAATATTCGCCGGAACCACCTTCCTAGTCATCGGTTTGAATCTGATCCGTTATAAATCCATCAAGGACCGGGGTGAGATGGTGTCCTTCTCTTTCTATTTCAAGGTAGCCCTTGGCGGTTTTGTCATCACCCTTTCTCTCGTTTTGCTGTTGACGGTCCCGTCTCGTGCCAGGCCTGCTTCCCTGGAAAAAGCAACGTATTATGTGGATACCTTTGAGGTGACCCGTAAAGAGAAAAAAGTCGAGACACACTATGGCCGGCATGGAAAAAGCACCACCGAGGAATACTATATCTACTACAACCTGAGCGGACAGGAGATCCGACGGGAAGTTCCCGATTTTGTTTATGATTCCGTAAAAGGACCCGGCACTTACTATTTTCTTTATGCCAGAGAGGGAGGCGCCAATACGTTGTTCTCTGTCTGTCCGGATGACGGCTATAGAAAAGATTTTCTGGCGGAAGATTATTAACGTAAAAAACTAAAAACCGGAGAAGAGGAAACATGGTACTGGTCGACCTGATTGAATTACGAAAAGATGAAGACTTACGTTCCCAGCCGAAAAAATCGGTTGCGGTCATTATTCTTGCCTGTCTGGTCCTTCTCGGCGGAATCGCATTCAGCCTTATCACCGCTCCGAAAAATAACTCTGCCGCCTTGCAAAAAGAATACCAAGAAGCACTGGATGAAGCTTCCTCTCTCCCCGAGGGGAATGGAAAGATCGTTCTGACGCAGCGGCTTTTAAAGGCCACATATGCCAGAGTGTGCGGCGCTGAAGCGAAGTTTGGCGTTTTCGACCGGATCCTCCTGTCCTTCTTCTTTTCTGCGTCGGTTCTGTTTTTCGGTCTCCTTGCAGTAAAGATACATGGTATCCACAAGCGGGGCGCATCGATCGAACCGGGGCACTGGGTCATCATCATTTTCGGGAGTTTCACGATCATCGTGATTCTTTCCCTCGTGATCATCATTCCGTCCTTATACAAGCATCCGGAACAGGAAAACGCCCATTACTGGGTGGATACACTCCAGATCACTCGTAAAGAAAAGAAGGAAGAAAACTATAACGGAAAGCATCCATCTTACTACATCTACTATGATTTCAGCGGACAGGAGATCCGCAGAAAGGTGCCGCAATCCACCTATTCCGCCATTACGAAGCCGGGCATCTACTATTTTGCTCACAGCTCTGATGATTCCACCCAGGACTGTTTCGCCATCTATCCGGATACGGAATATACAAAAGAGACGGATTCTTCCGAATCCGCCTCTTCCTGATTTCATCTTTTTTGCTACACCAATCGCGGCGTTCAGAAGGCCGACCTCATTTCTGGCGTTTTCACATCAAATACCACTCGGTCAGTCCCATATCGTGTTGTCCTTTTCGGAATAGTAGAATCATGATAAAGTAGAACTGTGGTTATTGGTAGTTTTTGTTAAGATCTAGTCATTGTAATTATTCAGAAGATGTGAATCATGATGAATTACATTCGAAGATTTGCTCTTATCTCGTTACTTTCTTCTGCTATGAATGGAACGGTGTATTAAATGAGAAAACATTATTGTCGATTTAGTTTACTTTTGCCCTTGTTCTCTCTTATTTTATATCTGAGTTGTTTTGCAGGTTGTGCCAAAAGTAATCCATACAAAAATAAATCCAAACGACTCATTAAGCCTGCGGAGGAACTTTCTTTAAACTTTACCTGCAGTCAAAAGAAGGAACGTGTTTACGAATCTGTTCTGAAGAATCAGAGTGATGTTGCTATCGATCTAGGATCATATGAACTTGAGTTCGAATACAAGGAAGAATGGTTCACGGTTCCGCGCAATAATGCTGATCTCGGAACCGGAGAGTTAGTCCTGGCAGGAAATGAATCGATCCGCGAATATGATCTTTCGGAATCCTATAGTTCCTTGTCTAAAGGTAAATACCGGATCGTACTGCGAATTTCTGTGTATGAATCAAATGATGCTTACGGGGAGTCCAAACCATATTATATCGCTTGTGAATTTGAAATATAAATACGAGGCGGATCCTTCCGAATCCACCTCCTGAAAACTTTTTTCTGTTTAGGTTAATAAGCGATCGTCTCAGGCTTCTCCTCCGCCTTCGCTTCCACCGCCTTCACTGCCGCTTCCGCCTTCGGAGCTTCCACCCTCGCTTCCGCCTTCACTTCCGCCACCTTCAGAAGGTGTTTCCGGAGTTGTCTGTGTGTCAGGTGTCGTATCTGCCGGTGTCTCATTGGTGCCAGGTGTGGTATCCGGTGTGGTGTCGCCGCCTTCTGGAGGCGTGGTTTCACCGCCCTCCGGTGGTGTGGTCGGATCGCTGCCGTCCGGTGTGGTATCGCCGTCACTGGGTGCCGGAGTCAGATCTGCCGGTGCATCGACTTTTCCTGTGGATGGATCCATCGGATAGGTATTTCCGTCCGCGCCCATCGTACCTACGTGAATAACCGTATCACGGGACGGATAGTGGCTCGGGAAATATTCTTCTCTCTTGACCTCGTTGCCATCCTGATCGTACCAGACCTTGTAGGACTTATAGTCATATCCGGTACGGCCGGAAGAAACAGTCGAGCTGGTGCCGACAGGGAGGCTTGAGTCCGCTACATACACCGTAGACGGAGAGATGGTACGTACATGTTCGCCGACAAGCTCGATATGCTGTCCGTCAGGAAGAAGGCGGCCGTAGATCTCAACGGTTACGTGCAGATCCGCATAATACGCGTGAATCGCGATCGGATATTCCGAATTGTTGGTAAACCGGAAATTCGGGCTCTTCCAGGTAACCGTCGCGTCCGTTCCCTTATCAACATAGGTACTGGGGATAGTGTGGTTCTTTCTCTCATCTACCTGAAGGTCAGCCTTGGTTACGCTCTGATAAAGCATGGTGTTGGCCTGGCAGATACCGCCGCCCAGCTCATCACGCATATCACCGTTAAAGATACCGTGAGCCATCTTATAGCCCTTTTCCGCGGTTCTTTCACCGATAAACTCGTTAAAGTCGAAGCTCTCGCCCGGCTGCAGGACCAAACCGTCGATATGTTCACAGATCAGGCGGATATTGGTGTTACGGTTATCGTTATCGGATGTTTTGGAAGTGGTGGTGGAAACCAGTCCCAGCTTGCTCTTGAGATCTTCCGAAGAGGTTGTGGGCTTAGTGATCTCGGCATCTACCGGAACCACGACCTTATATTCAGATCCGTCCAGCGCCGCCTTGACATCGGCTTTTGCCTTATCCACATCCACCTGGTATCCCTCTTTGGATTCCGTAATGATGAATTCCAGTTTCTCAACATCGAATCCTTCGATGCTGGCTTCTTCCACTTTCTTATCAAAAGTGCCCAGTGCCTCTTCCACCAGACCATCCACAGCGGATGTATCCAGTGTATAGGTGCAGGCAAATTCCTTCGGCGCCGTCTTCAGGGCGTTGATGGTGTTATAGCGGTCCAGAAGACCGTCATCTCCCTGAAGGGTGCTGGTACGGCCGTAAGAATAGGCCGTTTCAATGACCTGGTCGATATCGCTGGTGAAATGAAGTCCGTCATTTTTCATCTGGATCAGGTCATCTTCGATCTGAAGCTTCACGTCGATCTCATCTGTAACCGGCTTATCGGCTTCTTCGGCAAACATTGCCTTGACTTCATCTTTGGTCTTTCCGCCTACATCGACACCATTGATCTTGATGCCCTGATAAAAGGTAGGGGTATCCAGCTGCATCTGCAGTTCCGACGGCTCGTAAGCGACTTCACTGCCGCTGGCATCGGTTACAACGATTTTTCCTGCATTCGGATCTAATTTATCTTTCAGGACGGTGAAATACAGTCCCGTACCGATGGCGCCCAGCGCCACCACACCGGCAACAGAACCGATCACGATCTTGGTGACCTTCTGCTGCTTCTTTTTTCCTGCATTTTTCTTCATTCCACTGACGCCTCAATTTCCTCATCTTAAGTAAATACAATTACCTAAAATAAAGATTACTATAGGCATGTTACTCTAGCAAGGGAGAAACTATAGAAATGACGTGGAGATTTTATTACAAAAATCTATAACTCCGTAACATTTCCCGCCGTCTTCTTTCAAAGAGTCCCAAGCCCGCATAACTTGACCGCCGCTCCGTGCCGGTTGTATTATGATTTCAAGTACGAAAAGACGTAGAAACGGGGTGTTTTTCATGAAGAAATTCGAGATCACGGCTGTGCTTGAAGAAGCCTGCAAACAGGGACTTCACTGCCATATGTTTCTCAAGGCCGACCCAAACTGCTACAGTTGTTTTCCGGTGAAGACCTCGGAAGATCTGTTTATCTATATGGAAGAGCAGGATTTCCGTCTCGACGGCTATGTGGCCAGACGGATCAAAGATATCGTGGAGATCTCTTCGAAAGTGGACCTTACCGATGAGATCCTGAAAAGCGAAGGCGTCGTGGATCAGGTCGAAAGCATCGACATCGATATTTCTTCCTGGGAAGGACTTCTTTCTTTCCTTTCTTCCCATAAACTGAATGCCATCTTTGAGTCCCAGGACAGGGACAGCGGCATGCCGGACTATGTGATCGGCCGGATCGAGAAAAAAGATGACCGTTACCTTTATGTCCGTGGATTCGACACCAACGGCCAGTGGGAAGAAAAGCCTGTCCGCATCGCCTTTTCCGAGCTTTGTTCCATTTCCTGGAACACCAGATATGTAGATATCTTCTCGAAATATCTTCCGCCCTGCCCGGTCACGGAAAGAGACATCTCTCTCGTACCAAAGGACTAAGCGACGAAACAAAGAACACAACACAAGGAGACTTTACCTATGCATTACACCTACAGAACTTCCGGCACCTGCTCCACCAAAATCGACTTCGAAATCAACGATGGAAAGATCACAGACGTGGTATTTACCAGCGGCTGTAACGGCAACCTGAAAGCTATCGGAAAACTGGTAGACGGCTGGACCGCCGACGATATTGCCGAAAAGCTTTCCGGCAACACCTGCGGTTTCCGGGATACTTCCTGCGCAGACCAGCTGGCCAAGGCCGTTATGGCAGCCAAGGCCGCGGAACAGGCTTGATCCTTATCGTTTCATTCTCTGCAACAATTAAATCTTCACTCCGAATAGGAGCAGGACCGCCCATCGTTTATACCATGGGCGTTTCTTTATGAGCGCATCCAGCTCTTTTTTTCCGCAGGAGATCAGCATCTTCAGTTCATTTTCCGAGATCTGCTGGTCACTGAAGGCAGCTTTCTGGGCGATAAAGGCAGATCTTGCCGACGGTCTTCCCTGTAGTTTTCGGGAGATCAGGGCAAAATATCTGAAATAGGCCCGTGCACGGTCATTGAGGCTGCCGTTCCGGAACGCATTTTTCCATCTTCTGTCATAGAGAAGACGACCCAGGCACAAAGCGGCAATCAGAAGAAGGACGATGATCCAGAATACCGGGAAATCTTTCTTTTCTCCACGATCTTTTGCATTTGGAACCGGAGTCCCTGTTTCTTTATCCAAAGGTCCCATGGTGGTCACCGGCGTCGGCGTACGATCCGGGTTGGTGGTCGGAGTCGGGGTCGACGAGGTGGACGGAGATTGCGAAGGTCTGGGATCGTCCGACATATCCGGCAGTGCAGAAAGTGCAATATCGTAATAATCGCAGATGGCACGCACATCGAAATGAGAGGCGGCATAGCTGTTACCGGGTGTTGCATCTCCCATGACCCAGCCGAATTCCGGAAGGAAAACTTCGAACCAGGCATGGGCATCTTCTGTCAGCACGTCTTTTTCGTATCCGTTATTGAGCGTATCCACCATATAGCCGGTGACATAACGGGCCGGAACGTCAAGCATACGAAGCAGGATCACGGCGGTGGTCGCATAGTGGACGCAATAACCGGTCTTGCTCTGGGTCATGAACCACACCACAAAATCCTGGTCCGCCGGCGGATAGGAAGTCGCTTCATCGTAAGGGCAAAGCTTACTGACGTATTCGCTTACGGCACGGATCTTATCGTAATCCGTCATCTGGGTCTCCCCGTTATATACATCCAGATACCACTGCGGAAGAATATTACTATCCAGAAGGGCTTTTACCGTATTTTCCGGCACATAGGTACAGGATTGCGCCACATAGCTGAGATATTGCTCGCTCCATAGATCCCCGTCATGGCGCAGCGGAATATCCGAGATCGAGTACTCATATTCGTCCCGGTCTCCGGCCATCTGACGCTGACGGACATTCGGATAGACATCCGTAATAAGGTTTGCCTTTCTTCCGTCCACCGGATCCAGGAAATCCGTGTAATAGGGAATATTCAGCACGTCCGACTCCACGTAGGAATGCACTTTTAAGTGGTACATGGCCGGCCCGCTCGGAATCTTATCGTAATCGTTGAAAATATGGTCCATATCCGGCTCTTTCTCGGAAACGAACCAGGTGTTTTCTTCATAGGTGTCACGGGATGCGGTCTTAATGTACAGATATAACGGAGATCTGTGGAAATCCGGATAGGTCATATTGGCATCTCTTGTGACCCGCATGACCAGGAATTCCGGAAGATCCGTATCTCCCTGCTTCGTCATGTCGTCCTTGGACGAATTGCGGAACATACTGTAGAAACGGCGGAACATTTCCGTCAGGAACTCATTGGCCTTGGCGTGCTTGATCAGATACAGGTCTCTCTGGGCCACTTCCTGCTTATCGTAACTTTTCAACGGGTAGATCATGCCCACGACCATAGTCACGGCCAGAACTGCGGCCAGCGCGGAAAGCATCTTCCTGTCTGTGGTCCTGGCATCGCCATGACGGAGGTTATGGAAGATGATCAGGGTGATCACGCCGGTGATCGCAAGAACACACCATACCTGAGACGGGAACATATAATTCAGCGCAACCGATCCCACCAGAAACGGAACATAGGTCAGAAGAGAAAAGAACACATTCTTTCTTCTTACCAGCACCCATGAAGTAACGGCAATCGGCAGGAAATTCAAAAACAGCAGAAGCATCGCCAGCATATTCGACGGATCGCGGCTTCTCTTGAACATGCCGGAAGGGAGATTCCGGAAAGAATACTCCCGCAGATTCCAGAAAAGATGCCCGAATCCGGATCTCGAGTCACCGAAATCCGTGGAGATCAGAAGGAAGGTAAGCACCGGCGCCAATATGATCAGAAGGATCGACATCCAGGGCTTATTCCGGGTTTTGGCGTGAAAGAACGTGGCGCCCACGGAAAATAAAATCACGCCGATGATCAGTGTGTCCACACTGACCTCCAGGTCATAGGTACTTGTCAGCATCAGACTGAAGCTCACGCTCAAAAGCGTGGTCAGAATAATGGAAAACAGGTAGGTAAACCTCGTGATCTTCTCATTTTCCGGACGGAGGATCCGGGTCTTGATCTTTTCTTTACGCATCTTCGCCCTCCTCCGTCGGAATTCTCATGTGAAGGATCCGAAGCACGGCCATTTCCAGATCTCTGGAAGATTCGATATCGAAAGCGACTTCCCTCTTTAACGGCGGAAGCACACGGATCTTATGCGGAAGCTCATGTTCCAGAAAATAGTTCGAAGTAAAGAGCATTTCGCCCAGATTCTTATCCAGTCTTTCCTGGTCATTACTTAACGCCATGAACACTCGGGCATGACCGGAACATTCTTCCTGAGGCTCTTTTACCAGAAGCGTATCCCTCTTGGCCGAAGCTTTCCAGTGAATGTTCTTGATCGGGTCACCGATCACATACTCACGGACATCGTAGATCTCTGAATAAGGTGTGGTGGCAGGTCTCAGGTTCTTGGCCTTAAAGCCGTTCATATCCGGCATCACTTCCGGCACGACCGGGATCGGTCGGACCGTAACTTCACTTGCCGCTTTCTTCTTTCCGGAAAAACCGAAAAGGCCGAA
>CADBGD010000091.1 GCA_902794115.1 Oscillospiraceae bacterium | reverse complement strand
ATATGATTCGAAAACCGGGAAATGGGGAGAGGAAAGACTCAATGAGTATTACGGGTAAGGACGGTCGAGTTTCAGGAAAGAAAGTGCGGATTTGAATCCATGGCAATGCTATCCGGGAGTAATCCTGAACAAGTGGAGGAAATTATGAAAAAGAGATCTTTATTCAGATTAGCTGCTGTTCTGATGATCGGCGCGGTGCTGTTTTGCCTTATAGGCTGTGGCAACAGAAGCGACAATAATGACCGAAGTATGAAGTCTGATGAATCCCAAAATGAAGCCCAAGACGAATCCGATCACGAACCCCAAACGGGAATCACAAGACTCAATTTTGTGCCTGCAATCGGGCACTATAAAGTAAATACGAGACAGCATTACTGCTTCTATATAGATACCGTAAAGTACTGGTATGAATACAGGGGAGAGGTATCTTTCATGGTGGATGAAGATTATGATTATTCTCTTCTCAGCAGTCAAAGTGCAATGGATTTCATTAAAGAGGTTGAAGCTATCCCGAATGATACGACTGAGGCGGACGGACCTTTTGCCTTAAAGATCGATATGGAATACAAAGATTCGGATGGCACGACTCATCCTATTATAAAGACGATGTATGGTGCTCTTCCGGAAAACTGGGATACTATCGTTAAACTGGCTAATGAATTAACCATGCAGAGAATGGAGATACCTGTTAGTAAGAAGATAACTGTCGTTAATGGTAATTACCTCAGAGAGTACCATCACATCCAGGAGGATGAATATCCGCACGGCGTTTCCCTGGATTCAATCATTAAAGAACTTGGAATCACCTATGAGTATCTGTATGATGAAACTCTCTGTTTTCAGAATGGCCACTTGGATGTATGGACACTTATTGGCCAGTATACATTCGATTATCTGGGCATGAAGGATTATCAATTTTATGAAACTACACAGATTGAAAAATCAACAGAAGGTGAACTGAAGGAGTATGCTGAGAAGCACTTGGAATCTATCACTTCGATGAATGATGTGAGCGCTGTAGGAAAATTTCGGGGCAATGGTTTTGAGATTGTCAGAAGCGACGGCTTCGAAAAGTGGAGAAAAGATAATGGAGCTGATATTATCTGTTCTAATGACGATTCCATTGGCCTTATCATTTATGGGAATGAGTCGGGCGATGAGACGAAAAGCTACAAAGCATTCCATTGTTATATCGATCCGTCTCACAAATATCTCATCATCTCACCAGACAAACCCGGGTTCGCTGGTCATTCCGCAGTTAACTATAATGATGTTTATGATTTCTTTCAACAGTAACTTGTTTGCCTCTTATAACGCAGTTATCAGTGAAGTAAGATATAGAAAAGACCGGCCAGGGTTTTCCCCAGCCGGTCTTTGTTTGCTTCTTTTATATCCGGAAAGCCACTCGGTTTTACTCCCATTCAATCGTCCCTGTCGATCCACGGCCGATCTTTTACTATTCACCACACTACGGATGCAATTCACCACGAAGGACGCGCACAGGTGCTTTTGCGGTGATACGATCTCATCAAGATATCAAATTGAGGAGAACAACTATGCGAAGATTATTAGGATTGGTTCTTGCGGGATGCATCACTCTTTCTTCTGTCGGATGCGTAAAAGTAACGAAGCCCATCCCCCGTCCTTCGTCCGAAGTGACAGAAGCTGCACCAAGTCAGGAAGTGCGTCCCCAGGACGATTATTACTATTACATCAATAAAGAGCGTCTCGACCAGGCGAAGTTTGAATATGGCGCCACATCCGCGGCGTCCTCTTTCGACGAGCAGCTAATCGAAGACGAAGTATTCGGCATCATCAAGGAAGTGGCGGCCGGAAGCGGCTATGAGGCCGGTTCGGAAGAGGATATCATCAAGCGTGCGTATCAGCTTTATTTGGATTATGATTTTTCTTCTCCGGCAGTGCCGCAGGATCTGGTTGATATGATCGGGCGAATCAATGCTGCCGCTTCCGTAAGTGAACTGATGGACATCGATGCCAAGCTCGTCCGGGACTACGGTACCGGCAGTATCCTGGGTCTTACGATGGGAAGAGATCCCTATGATTCCAAAAAGAGAGTGCTGCAGTTCAGTCAGATCGCAAGTATCCTGAGTGTGGACTTTGCCGCTGTCCGGGAAGACAACTCGGAGCTGAACACCCTTGTTTCACAAGGCAAGCTTATCCGCCATGCACTGGGCATGACTTCCGATGAAGCGGAAGCCGAGGGAAAGGAACTGGCCTATCTGGGACTTCAGCTCTTTGGTGTGACAGATCTATCGGTTATGGACGATCTTCTCGGTGTTTCTACCATAAAGTCATATTCCGCTTCTGATGTATATGCTGACTTCACATCTTTCGATCTTAAGAAATATATCACCGACATCGGCTTTCCGGGAAGTGCGGTTACATCTTTTAACATCCAGGATGAGAAACAGTTTGCGGGTCTTGCTGATATATTTTCGGACGAGCATATCGAAGCACTGAAGACATGGGAGCTGGGCAGATTTTTCCTAAAGTACAAAAACTTTCTGGCACCAGCATACGAGGAACTTTCGGGTTATGTGGAGGAGGATCATTCATCTGCTGAAGAGCAGGCACTTCGCGAGATCCGGGAATCTTTCTACCTGGAATCGGATCCGATCTATGTGGAGCGTTACTATTCCGATGAGATGGATGCGGCGCTGATTTCGATGTGCGATGACATCAAGGAAGGATATCGAGATCTTATCAGCAGTGCAACATGGCTTTCCGAAGAGACGCGGGCTGCGCTTCTTAGCAAACTCGAAAACATTTGCTATGTTACGGGAAATGATCTGAAGCGCCATGATAATTCAGAGTATGCGGATCTTGCCGGCGACAGCTACTACGATTTCCTCCTTTCCTACAGACGGATCGACAGGATACATACCATCGAAAGTTTTACGGAACCGGTAGACAGAAAATCAATCGATATGCCGATGCAGATGTTTAATGCCTGTTACGATCAGTATGGCAACCGGATCACCATCACCGTGGCCATTATGAACGCACCGTTCTTCGATCTGAACGCGGACTACTACACCAATTTAGGCGGACTTGGTGCGGTCATCGGACATGAGATGGGACATGCTTTCGACAGCGAAGGCATCCTCTTTACAAAGGACGGCATCTACGATCCGACGTGGATCAAAGAGGAAGATGTGAAGCAGCTTCAAGAAAGAAACGAAAAGGCTTCGGAGTATTTCGAGCAGAACTTCACAGTGTTTGGCATCTACCATGTGGACGGCGAGAAGACGCTGGCTGAAAACTATGCAGATCTGGGAAGCTTAGAATGCATCACGGCTCTTGCGGGAAATGACGAAGAGCTGATGCGGATCTTCGAAAACTATGCCAGGATCTGGTGCGAAAAGAAGACGGATACGGCTATTATCGAGCAGCTCGCTTATGACGTACACAGTCCGGAGGTCCTTCGGGTAAATGCGATCCTTTCGACGCTGGATGCCTTCTACGGCCTTTACGGCGTACAGGATGGCGACGGCATGTATATCGCGCCGGAAGAGCGCATCTCCAGATGGCATTGATGAGGTGAACGACGATGAATATTATCCTGAAAAATTCTTTAAGAAACATATTCGGAAAACCTTTCCGGACGCTGCTGATCGTGATTTCGATCTTCGCATGTGCCTTCTGCGGATATCTGTGCTTCGATATCGGAAAGACCATTGAGGATCTGTCCATGTCCCTGGTGGCATCGATCACCACGGCGGATCTCAGTGTAACATCAGGTGGTATGGATATCTCGAATATTTCCGAGGTGCTCCCCGAAGCAGATATCCTTGCGATCAGTGCCAACAGCGATCTCATCTATACGGACATCGAGGACGAATACAACTACGCGTCTACCACGAGTCTTTCCATCTACGGTATGGACACAGAGGCGGCAGAGACGTTAGGTTTTCTCAAAGACCTACAGGCGAAAGACGGCGAGATCGTCCTCAGCAACGTATTTGCCACGAAATTCGGATATAAGGCCGGTGATACCATCGTGGTCCATGACCGTGACAAAAATGAAGTGGAACTGACAGTCGCATCGATCCTTCCGAGAAACGGTCAGAATCCGATCCTGGAAGGGTATAAGGGCGTAGTCAATGAAAAGACGGGCGCGATCCTTTCCTGCGGAGATCAAGATACTTCCGTGGTGCTGATCGATATCAAAGACGATAGTCAAATCGAAGCGGCAAAGAAAAGTATCGAAGAGCACTATCCGGATGCGTACGTGGATGACATGTCGCTTTCGGATGAGGACCATGAGATGATTGGGGAGATGAAGGCATTTCTGTATCTCATTTTTGCGATTCTTTTCCTGCTGGTCATCTTCGTGACGGCATCGGTCAGTAACCGCATCGTCAGTGAACGAATGTCTTTTATCGGCACGCTCCGAAGCCTCGGAATGAGCACGAGAAAAACGGGTTTGGTATTGATTCTGGAAAATGTTCTTTATGCTCTTCTCGGAAGTGTTCCGGCAACGTTCCTGTATCTTCCGATCCGCGACAGCCTTTTGAAATCGATGTTCACGGTAGAAAGCGATGCGGGAGCGGTGAGTTTCGATCTTCCGGAATTGTCGATCGCCATTCCCGTATGTGTCGTTATCGGTGCGATCCTGATCGAGTGTCTGATCCCGCTTCGTGCGATCCTTCGGGCACTGAAGACATCGATCCGCGATATCATCTTCGATAACCGTGATACCGAATACCGCTTTAGTACGGTCCTCACGATCGCGGGTGTGGCCTTTCTGGGGATTGCTGTGATCACATTCTTCCTGCGCACCAATCTGATCTGGGCTACGGTATGCCTTCTTAGCGGAGTCACCTCTCTCGCGTTGCTGTTTCCGATCGTGCTCAAGTGCATCTCAAAAGGAATCGGAATGATCTCGGAAAAAGCGGGAAATGCATCGTGGTCTCTGGCCGCGGTAGAAACCATCGCGAGAAAAAGTACGGTCGGAAGCGGCGTGCTTCTTGCGACCGCAGCCGCGATGTGCCTGATCATCTTTTCGATGGCCGGCTCGATGGAAGAAGCCATGGGCGAGGTCACCTACCGCTGCGATGCGATCCTCACTTGCAGCAAGACGGGAAAATACTACACATACGTCGACCACCTCGAGGGTATAACGGAAACAGAGAGGATCTACTCTTCGCTGGAAACGATCTGCGTGGGAGACGATCCGGCCTCTTTTTCCGCGGTAATGAAAGGTTATCCGGACGGAGGATACCATCTACAGCAAAACTACGAGGAGATGCCGGAAAAGATCGAACCCGGTACGGTCCTGATCGACGGCCGTTTTGCGGAAAAGGAAGGGTATAAAGCCGGAGATAAGATCAAGATCACGCTCCATCCGGACTGGATTCTTCCAATCACGAAAGAATACGAAATCTCAAAGATCATCTACTCCGCCCGACTCGAAGGAGGAAAGGCATGTATCTTCTTGCCTGAAGAGGAGTATAAACTGCTTCTGAACGATAATCCGAGCGCCATTCTCATCAATTGTGACGATCCGGAAAAACTGGTCAGCACGGTCAAGATCTATGCAGGAGATACAGTCTCCGATGCAGTCACATATCAGGAGGCTGTCGAGTCCGCCAAGGAAGAAACAGCCCAGCTTACGATGATCATGAGTTTCGTGATCATAGGCGCGCTCGCCATGACCTGTATCGGTTCTATCAGTAACCAGCTCATCGGCTTTGCGGGAAGAAAAAAGGAATGTGCCGTTATGCTCTCGACCGCGATGAATAAGAAGAAACTATCGGGGATCCTTTTTAAGGAAGTGCTGATCACGTCCATCGCCGCCGCAGGTATCGGCACTCTGTCAGGACATATCCTGACCGGGATCATCGGCGACGCAATTGACCATGCGGCAAGCATCGGTCTTTATATCGAAGCGGATGCCGGACGAACGGTCACTTTCTTCCTGGTCCTTGTGGTGATATTCGCACTGACAGTGCTTCTCCCCATAAGAAGTCTCAGGAAAATGAAGATATCCGAGCAGATCAAGTATGAATAAACCTACATAACGGAGGAGACAGATATGAACACGATCATTGAAGTAAATAACGTAAGAAAAACATTTGGAAAAGGAACGAATATCAACCTCGTGCTCGACGATGCATGCATGTATGTGTCGCAAGGCGAGTTCGTCTCCCTGATGGGCGCATCCGGCTCCGGAAAATCCACGCTCCTTTATCTCATCGGCGGACTCGACCGCGACTTTCAGGGAAACATCTCTCTCTGTGGAGAAAACATCGGTGACCTGAAGGACGGAAAGCTCTCGAAGCTCCGTCTCGACAACATCGGATTTGTTTTCCAGTTCTATAATCTCGTCATGAATCTGAACGTGGAAGACAACATCCTTCTTCCCTTGACGATGAACGGCAAAAAGAAATCGGAACTAACAAATGAACTCGATGAGATCTTCGAGATCACCGGTCTTACGGAAAAGAGAAAGGCCATGCCGGCCATGCTTTCCGGAGGTCAGCAGCAACGTGTCGCGATCGCACGCGCGGTCCTTGGCAACCCGAAGGTGATCCTGGCAGATGAACCGACAGGAAACCTCGACTCCAATTCGAGCCGCGAGATCATGGAGCTTTTCAGAAGACTGAATCAGGAAAAAGGACTGACGATCCTTCAGGTCACACACTCCGAAAAATGCGCGTCTTACGGAACCAGGATCGTGATGCTTGAAAATGGAAAGACCGTCGGATAAGTGATACACTAAAAAATATATAGGCCTTTGGGGGAGAGCAGGTATGCGTATAGCTGTTGTAGATGACGAGAAAGTGTTTCGACAGGCGATTGTCGATCAGATCACCTCGCTCTACGGAAGGGAAAACGTTAGCTGCTTTCTTTTTTCGGATGGGAATGAACTGGTCAGAAGTTTCGAAAACGGCTTTCAGCTGGATGCAATCTTCCTTGACATTGAGATGAAAGAACTCGATGGCATGAGTACGGCTAAACTGGTCCGAAAGTACAGTAAAGACATTCCCATCATCTTCACCACGAGCCATACCGAGATGGCTCTCGAAGGCTATGAAGTCGATGCGTTCCGATTCCTGGCCAAACCCGTTGATGGGCGAAAACTCAGACAGACGCTTGTGGATCTTGAGAAAAAACTGAAAGTGGAAGAGAAGATCGTGCTTCGAAAAGACGGGAAGGAGCTGATCTTTCCGGTCGCGGATCTTATCTATGCGGAGGCGGCAAATAACTCGGTACGGTTTGTTTTTTCAAAGAAGGCCGTCGAGCAGCGCATGCGTTTTTCCGAGGCGATGTCCTTGATCGACGATCTGACGGACGGATTTTTAAAGATCCATCGCTCCTACTATATCCACCTCGCGCATGTCGTTAAAATGGGAAGTGCAGAAGTGGTTATGGATAATGATGAAACACTTCCCATCGCAAGAGGCATGGCAGTGGAGACGAAGAAGAAACTTCTTGAATATGTAAGGAGAAACGGAAGATGAGAGCCGCCGTATATTTCCTTTTCGTACTGCCCTTGCTTGTTAACGCGCCTCTTGAAGTGTACTTTATTGACTCTGTTTTGAAGTACAGATTCAAGAACCGAAAACTTGCGTATATCACCGCTTCGCTCATTTCGGTCACAACGGCCGTGTTATCGCTTGTGTTTTGCGTAGATACGACCGGTCGGATCGTTATCACGCTACCATACGACCTGATCTCCATAGCTGCATCCTTATGCATACTGGTGATGATGCTCGTGAACATGAAGGAAAAGCTTTGGATAAAAATAGTCGTCTTTTTTCTTTCGGCTAGTATGCTCGATACTTTTTTCCAGATCTTCACCGCAAGTCGGGAAATCATATATTCGTCTCTTACGGTTAAGACACATGTTCTGAGAGTCGTGGCATTACTTGTCATTGCTGTTCTTATGACACTTCTCGAGATCGGCATTTTCATTCTGATCGACAAGATCCGCAGCAAACACGATGACACACCGCTCCCCATACGGTATCTGCTTGCGTTTTTCCTCGTCGTCGAGCTCTTTGAGGTTGTCTTCGCATTGCAAACGACAGAGTACAGTTACAGTACGGAGTACGACGTCATGGATTTCTCATCACTTAACTCCACGCAGATGGCGATGCTGATATTTATACTTCTCGCAGGCCTGATGGCAGTCATCGTCCTTTTCTATATCCGTGCGACGAAAAAAGAGCGGGATACGCTCAAAGAACTCAACAGCGTGAATGAAGAACTGGTTGCTTCCCAGACACGTTATTACGAAGCAACGGTCAAGGCCGATTCCGAGATCCGCGCGATCCGTCATGACATGAAAAATAACGTACAGGTCTTAAAGATCCTTCTGGGCAATAAGGAATATGACCAGATGGAAAAGTACTTAAGTGAGTTGACGGAGAAACTGCAAGGCACGGAGATCTCCGCCCATACAGGAGATGTGATCGCCGACGCCGTTATCTGCGCCAAAAAAGCCGAAGCAGAAGAACATGGGATCACTATTTCCACGAGCGGTGTCATCTCCGATATCCATATCACCCCTCAGGATATGTGCCAGATCCTTTCGAATATTCTGGACAATGCGATCGAAGCGGCTTCGGATGAACGCCTTCGCGATCTGAATCCTGCCTATAAAAAGATCGTCCTCGAATTGAAAAAGACAGACAGATTCTTCCTGATCAGTGCAACGAATCCGTGTGCAGAGAAAGTGAATATCGTAAATGGAATGGTGAAAACCAGTAAAGAAGATTCCAGAAATCACGGGTTCGGTCTGAGAAATATCCGAAGCGCCGCAGAAAACTACGATGGCGAACTTACCCTCTCCTGCGAGGGAAAACCCTACGGATATGAATTCCGCCTGGATATTATCTTTCCTCTTTTGCGGTTTCATAAGCCCGCAGAGTCCATGTGATATATCGGGAACTGCGAGGTAAGAAAGATCTGTCCGATCATCCGGATATTGCACTCACGGCCTTCCTTATATCCTTCATCTCGAAAAAAGACCGGCCAAGGATTCCCTCAGCCGATCTTTCTTCAGTCATATGCAATTGTGTGACTCCCACGCAGGAGAGAATCTTTTTCGACAGCGCCTCTCAAGTAATTGAAAAGCATTTTGCAGGCGTTGCCTCTTCCCACGCAGGAGTAAAGTCTTTTCGACGTTGCCTCCGCAGGCGAAGCCGAGGACAGCAACAGAGAAAAGAACTTTACGACTTACTCCCACTCGATCGTTCCCGTCGGCTTGGGTGTCAGGTCGTAGAGTACGCGGTTGATGCCGGGTACTTCGGTGATGATGCGGTTGACGATTCTACCGAGGAGGTCGTACGGAATCTCTTCGATGGTGGCGGTCATGGCATCGCGTGTATTTACCGCACGGATAACGACGAAGTTTTCAAATGCACGTACGTTGTTTTTGACACCGACGGACTTGTAATCCGGAACGAGTGTGAAGTACTGCCATACTTTTCCTTCGAGACCGGCATTGGCGAATTCCTC
>CADBGD010000090.1 GCA_902794115.1 Oscillospiraceae bacterium | reverse complement strand
TCCAGGCAGTTCATCATGAGAATACCGATCTTGTTGCCCTTCTTGATACCGCGGGACAAAAGCATATTGGCCAGACGGTTGGCCTTCTCGTCGAAGACTTTCCATGTGATCTGGCGGCGGTAAGCCTGGGTTTTCGTGGGCTGGATCAGTTCAAATTCTTTCCAGGTGATCTGGCCGACTTCCTGCTGTTCCGGATTGAGTTCCACCAGCGCGACTTCATCACCATACATATCTGCGTTTCTTTCAAGATATTGCGTAACAGGCATATTTGATCTCCTTCTACATTTACTACCAAAACTACACGTGAAAAAACACGCCTCTATGAGTATAGCAGGATTAATTGAAAAAAGCACCCCGATAATTTCGAGGTGCTTTCGTGTTTTTCTTTAGGAAATGCACTGACGCTTATGCGTTTTTTCTATAGACTTCCATGAGTCCTTTCAATATCAGATCCGGATCACAGTGGATCGTTCTCTTGCAAAGGGGCACGATCGAAGAGGCATAACGGCCTGTAGCCACGATGGTGCAGGGAGAACCGTATTCTTCCTCGATCCGCTCGATCATGCCGTCGATGGCGGAGGCGGTCTGATACATCAGTCCGCTCTTCATGCTGTCCACCGTATTGGTGCCGATGACTTTTTTCGGTGTTTCAAAGGCCACGCTGGGAAGCTGGGATGTCCGCTCACTTAATGCATCTGCGGCCACGCCCATTCCGGCGCCGATGGAAGTACCCAGGAAATTCTTCTGGTCATCGATCAGCGAGAAGGTGGTGGCGGTACCCATGTAGATATTGATCTGCGGCACTTTATAGTCGCGGATGCCGGCGACGGCGGCCATGACAAGATCGGTGCCCAGCTGTGCCGGATTATCGATACGGATCTTCAGTCCGGTCTTCACGCCCGGCCCCACAACCAGGGGAGTGACCTTGGCAAAACGCTCGATGGCGGTGCGGATGACCTGTGTCACGGAAGGCACCACCGAAGAAAGGATCGCGCCGTCAATGGTGGTAAAGTCCAGCTGATTGACCCGGAGCGCCGTCTCGATCAGAGAGGCATACTCCAGATCCGTGGCATGCCGGTTCGTGGTTAAAAGCTCGGTAAAAAGGATCCCCTTTTCATCGAAACCGCCAAGCAGGATATGGGTGTTTCCAATGTCAACGGCAAGTATCATAGACGTACTCCTTGTGCGGACAGTGCTTTTGCGGAAGAATTACTCTTCTTCCGGAGCAGCGACATCGCCTTCCAGGGCGAAAGATTCTTTGTTCTTCTTTGCTAAGAGAAGGTCGATCAGCTTTGCCTTGAAGAGTGCTGTGGCGATGGCACCGGTGATCACGAAAGCGGCAATGGCTTCCACCAGAGCGTTGGTACCGACGAAAGCGACGAAGAACTTCGCGATAGTCGAAGTATTGAAGCCCCACTCTTCCATCTTGGCGATGAACTCCTTATTGTTCCAGAAGAACAGGAGGAGTGTGCCGACAAAAAGACCGGTGTTGAAAAGCGCGGCGCAAAGACCGGTGACAGAGTAACCGGCGGCACGGGTGGCCAGAGCGGTGCCCTGCTTATTATTCTTAGCATAACCGTCTGCCACCTTCTTAAAAGCAGAAGCGACGAGACCTGCCAGGAAACCGGCAAGCGCACGGGTCACGATACACATTACGAAGGTGAAGAAGGGGTTGATGTCCATAAGGAATGTACCGAATACATCCATTCCGAAGCACTGGGCAAAGCTGGTAATACCGAAAAGCGTACCTAAAGCGGCACCGGCAACCGGACCCAGGGCGATCGCACCCAGAGCAACAGGGATCATCAGGAAAGAAATGGAAATGGCACCTACCTTGAGGTAACCGAGAGGCGTGAACGCCATTAAGAGCAGCAGAGCGCTGAGAATGCCCATCAGGGCGATGTTTTTAGTCTTTTGATTTTGCTTCATAACAAAACCCTCCTTTGATATTATTCCCCAAGACCCGGGGATACAATTCCGGCGAGGCTTTATGCCTGTCTTTTTTCTTCGTCAGATTCGGGCTTCCGATACCTGCATATGAAGAGAAAAACGGGGGCATACCGCTTCCACCGGCTAGATTATACAACAGAGTTGCATTTTTGTCACTTTTTATCTTTATATATGCTATACAATGCTAGCAAGACGATGAAAATGGATACGTCTATATCTACAGGAAAGGAGAAAGAAGATATGCTTCGTCGGCGTTTTGGCGCAATATTGACCGCGATTGTGATGGCATCGGGCATGCTTCTTTCTTCATGTGCCTCGAAAAAAACCACACAGGATCCGGTCGGATCGGAATATTTCGATGTGAAGGTGAAATCTGAAACAGAGGAGAATCTTATCACGAACGGGGCAGTTCCGGCTCCGACAGAGCTTTTCTACGACACAACGACCATTGATCTTGCGGCACCGGATCTGAGTTCGGAGATCGGTCTTCCACGGGTCTATTCTTATGCAGATACTCCGTTCATGACGCAGGATTATATCCTGATCCCGTATTCACAGGTCTATTCCAAGAAGCAGGATATCTATGCAGTTATCAATTCGGATATTGCTTATGGAGATCCGACTCCGGATGAATTTATTGAAGTTTGGGCAATATATGATATGAACGGCCACTACTGCGGATCGATGATGAACAAAGATAACGAATGGATGACAGGCCGGGCTGTGGATTTCTTTTTCGGAATTAAATTTGCTCAGGATAAAAACGGGAATCTGGTGGCGGTATATTCTTCTTATGATGAAACAGATGAGGGCTCAAGCTATAACCTGCATCTGGCCCGGTATGCACCGGACGGAACGGAATTGAAGGCTCCGATCTGCCTTATCGAGTATGTGGACGAGAAGCCGAAAGGATTATGCGTTACCCAGGATGACCTTGTGGTAGTGGCGACGACGCGGTCACTGATCTGCTTTACAATGGAAGGACAGCCCCTTTCCTACTGTACATTCCCCTTTGAGATGAACTGTATCGACATGTGGGAACAAAACGGAAAAATCTATGTTCAGCTGCTTCCCGGAATCGCAGATGGAGATACATATGACGCTCCCTATCATTTTTATGAAGGTGACACCCGTGAGGACAGCCGGATCCTTTCCTTCAGCATAGGATCTTCCGGTGTGCTCAGTATTGATAACTCTTGCAGAAACGGGGAAGGCCTTCTGGCCATGCGCTCCTTCCAGGGAAAAGACGGAGTTTATGCGGCGACGAAAAATGCGCTGGGTGTAATGGATATGGAATCCGGTGAGTTCAGCATGCTTCTGGACTGGAATCAGAGCAACATCGACAGAAAACTTCTGGAAATGGGCACGATCCAGGTTTTATCAGAAGGTGAGCGTACGCAGACGATCTCCGTGATTCCGAATGAGTCGCTTCCGTTCCCGGCTGTATCGATGGAAGTGATCGGTCCGGACGAGTCCTGGACGATGGAGGAACCCGAAGCGGACTACGTCTCTGATTCGGATGAAGGAGCTTTCTCCGAAGAGGGAATAGCAGATGAAACGAATATTGCCGATAGCGAAAGCTATCTGGAAACCAATTCGACTCAGGAAGTGACAGAAGCTGACGAGACAGATGAGACGACGGTTCTGGATCCGGCAAATGATCCGGCCTCCTCTGATTCCAAAGTTACGCGTGTCGCTGTGGCGACTACAGTAGAGACGGAGAGCGGCCGTGACGCAAAGCTGATCCTTCTGGAACCGATGGATGATAACCCGCATCAGGGACAGCAGGTGATCTGGATCGGCGGATGTCATCTGGTGGAGAGCCGGCTTGCCCAGTCTGTGGCCCGCTATAACGCGGATCCGGAGCACCCATACTGGATCAAGCTCCATGAATATACGGATTATTATAATGATGTGATCCACATAGAAGGAGCGGATTCGGATGCGGTGGCCGTCGAAACGATGAAGGCGCAGATCTATTCCGGAAACGGTCCGGATATCATCTACTCGTCCGGAACCAGCATGGATCTGGATAACGGTTCCTGCCTTACGGATCTGAACCCTTATATGGATGGAAAGAACGGAATCAACCGGGAAGACTACTATGATTCGGTATTCCGTGCCTTTGAAACAAAGGGAAAACTTTACGAGGTCCCGCTGTCTTTCCGCATTATGAGTGCGGCGGCAGATGTCGACCGCATCGGAAAAATCGACAACATTACCACTCTGGATCTTCTGAACTGCGAGGGAAATCTGAAGAGCGGAGAGACGATCTATGCCTCTTATTCTTCCTCGGCGCCGCTTGCCTGGATGGCCAGTTCGGAAATGGGCAGCTGGCTGGATAAAGATGCCGGAGAAGTACTTGTCAGCAAAGAAACACTGATGAATCTTATGCAGCTTAGTAAAGACCAAAACCAGCAGGTAGGCGCGTCTGCTTACAGCTTTGATACGTCCGATTATTCTATACTGAGCCGCAGCGCTCCGATGAATTCGTTCAGTTACGGGTTCGGTTTCCTTCATATGTGCGAGTTCGGTTCGATCGACGGATATATGGAAGGATTCGCCTATCCCGGAAATTATGCATGGATCGGTGTTCCCGGAAGCAGAGATAATCTTTCTGTTGTTCATTCGAACATGGCTGTCGGTATTTCCGCCTATTCCACGCAAAAAGAACAGGCCTGGGAAGTGATCCGGTATTTCCTTTCCGTGGAAGAGCAGGATCAGTTCTGTAAAGAAGAAGTGGATCTTAATTCCTTTACGGCATCTTATTTCCCGGTGTTCCGCGGCAGCTTCTACAAGAACTATCTGGATCGGGTCAATCAGAATCTGTCTTACGATTACAGTGTTCCGGTGGATGAGTCCGATTATACCTTTGTCACTGTACCGGTTACAACCGATACCGAAACGGATATGGACAACCTTCTAAGTGCACCGCACCGCCGGTTCGTATATGACGAAGAAGCGTTTAAGATTATTTTGGAAGAAACCTATCAGTTCATTTCCGGAACGAAGACGAAAGAACAGGCGGCAAATGATGCGCTCACTCGCCTGAAGGCGTATGTGACCGGTTAAACGGAATCTTATCTTCGAAATGAAAGGTGATCAGTCCGACCAGGATACCGGTCACAAAAGAGAAGAGCACATCACTTGGAAAATGCACATATAAATACATCCGGGAGAACATCAGAAGAAGTGTCGCCGGGACAAGCCCCCATGCCAGTTTCGGATGCCGGCAAATGAGCACGGTTGAAAAAGCGGTTGCGGCCATGGTGTGTCCGGACGGGAAAGAAAAGTCGGTAGGACTCTTGATCAGAAGTGGAAAATCCGGACGGATCCAGCAGGGACGGTCACGGCGGACCAGAAGTTTCAGGAATACATTACAGATCAGGGCACCGGAAAGAACGGCGGAAGTGGCAACGATGCCATCTTTTCTCGTCTTTTTGATTACGATCAGAATCACGCAGTAAAACACGAACATCCAAGGGTCCCCCAGCTTGGTAAAGACCGGCAGCACCCGGTCGAAAAAGCCGCACCGGAAATGCGCCTGGATAAAGTCCAGGATCTGAAAATCGATTTTCGTAATGGTGTCGAACATGTATCTTTCTCTTCCCTTTTTCTTTCTGAAAAGATTGTAGCATAAAGTTGGAAGTGCGCAATGGATGCCCTTTCTTTTCTATTATTATAGAAATGATGGTAGAATAGAGACAGTTGTGATAGTAGGAGAATAATTATGGCCGATGCGATCAAATGTCCGAATTGTTCGGGCAATCTTATTTTCGATGCAGATCAGCAGATGATGGTATGTGAATACTGCATGAGCAGATTCACTGCGGAACAGCTTTCGAATACCATCGTGGAAGAACCCAAAGATGATTCCACGGCCGGTGAGCGGATCCATAAGGAAGAGGCAAAGGAGCATATCCGTAAGGGCCTGGGCGATCAGGGTGTCCAGTTCATTTGCAACGCCTGCGGCGCACAGGTGGTGACGGATCAGAACACCAGCGCCACCTTCTGTGCTTTCTGCGGTTCTCCGGCCATCATCAGCCAGCGTATGACAGATGAATTCTCTCCGGACTATATCATCCCGTTTAAGTATGGAAAAGAAGAAGCCGTCAAGAAGTTCTATTCCTGGTGCAAAGGCGGCCGCTGGACTCCGTTTGATTTCATCAGCGATAAGAATATCGAGAAACTGACCGGCCTTTATGTGCCTTTCTGGCTCTATAACGTAGATTCGCTGGTGGATATCGAGGGCGAAGGAGTAGAGTCCCATTCGGTCACGACCGGAAATACCACGACTGTGACCACGTCCTACTATACGGCTATCAGAAAGCGGGCGCTGAAATGGAAGCATATTCCTCTTGATGGCGCACAGCGGATCGACGACAAACTGATGGAAGCCATCGAGCCCTTCCGCTTTAAGGATATGAAGGAGTTTGATCCGGCTTATCTGCAGGGCTTCTTTGCAGAAAGATACGATCTGACCGGTGACGATATGAAGCCGAGACTGATCGACCGCGTGAAGCACTATATCACGGAAGAGCTGGAACCCAGCTTTAAGCGTTTTAACAAAGGATTTAAGCCACTGAAGGACAACTCGGTCATCTATGAACCGAAGATGCTTTATGCCATGCTCCCGGTGTGGTTTCTCCACTACAAATACAACGGAAGGGATTACCACTTCTGTATGAACGGACAGACCGGTGAAGTGGCCGGCAGGCCGCCCGTCAGCCGGTTGAAGAGGATCGTTCTGTTCTTTATTATCCTTGCGGTCGCCGCGGCCATTACGCGTCTGATCCTTGGCATGATCATGGGAGGTTTTGTCGGATGAGCAGCGAGAACCGCCCGCAAAAGGGAAAAGAAAAAAATACCGAGAACCTTTCAAGTGTCCGTAAGAGTCTGTGGGGTGAACTGAATGCCACATCTACGGTGGCGATCGTAGTGATGGTGGCAATCATTATCGCTTCTATCACGGCATTCATTTTCATGTGTATCAAGCCGGCCAAGCATGTCTATGTACTGGACGACGCCGATGTCTTCTCTGGTGTGGAACGCCAAAAGCTGGAGGAGCTTGCGCAGGAACTGAAAGAAGAATGTGATGTCAATGTGGTCATTGCCACTACCCGAAATAATCCGAAAGGTACGACCGATTCCGCCTGCAAGAAATACGCGGAGGAGATCTATCAGAATCACTGTATCAGCACACCGTTGCAGGACAATTCCGGTTTCTGTCTGTATATCGACCTGACAGTCGATAAGCCGGGCTCGAGGTTCTTCTGGCTCTATACATATGGCACGGCCTACTACAGCGTTTCCGATGAAGAATGCCAGAAACTGTTTTCTGCCCATCGGGATGAATTGAGCAACGAATACTACTATGAGGCGATCACCGGTATCATGAGAAGACTCGCGAATACGGATTTCCATAGTAGCGGTCTGACATTCATATATACTCTTTGTGCGCTGATCCCGCTTCTTCTGGCGCTTCTGATCACCTGGCTCTGCACCTTCCGGAAGAGCCTCGATCGTGTGCCGGGTTCCAATGAATACATTGTCCGCAAAGAATGTGTGGATATTGAAAACACGGACAATTTTATCCGGAAAACGACTCAGGTCTACCACACCAGCTCTTCCTCCGGTGGTGGAGGCGGCGGAGGAGGCGGTGGCGGCGGAGGCGGCCACAGCGGTGGTGGCGGCGGACGCTTCTGACCCGCGAAATTTTATTGGTAATGTATATAAATATAAAAGGGCGTACCGAAGTTCCTCGGGTACGCCCTATTTATTTGAAATAGCCCGAAAGGACTGCCGGAAGATCCCGGACAGTGCTTTTTACGAAGGAGAATTGACCTCGGATACGGATCCGATGAATACCGGAAGACCGGATTCCAGATCGATCACGGCATAGGCAAACGGCCGGTCGCACTTCACGACATTCTGATGATCGTCCGGAGCCGCAGAGCCCTCGGCTACGATGGCGGTGACGGCCGCCGCTTCTGTTCCGTGACGGTCGACCTTGATATAGGTCTTGTGGATCACGTCGGTGACACTTACCGGGACATTGCACATATTGCTGAAGTCTCCGTTTTCAAAGGGAAGAGTCATTCCCATGTCCTTAAGAGTCGATACCAGATGTGTTTCGTATTCGGTTGTGAACTCCGGGAAAACGGCGATCGTGGTTTCATAGGTGTAATTGTCGATCATGGTCCAGTAATCTTCCGGAGTCATTTCAGAAAGGAAGTCCTGGATAGACTGGGACTCATCATCCGGCAGGATCACCATGAAGGCATACTGGCCGTCATCATACGGCTTAATGAAACCCTGGGCTTTGTCGTTCTTGATATATCTTTCTTCTTTACTATTAAGGAAAGTTACATTCTGGTCTTTTCCGCCCTGGGCATGGAAGGTGTCGGAATAGACGTGGTCATCATCAAAGTCCGTTTCCCACTTTCCGTCAAAGACGATGGCGTTGATCAGAACCAGGATCGATTCATCGGAAAGAGAATCGAGGATCTTCGTGATCCTTCCCTTGGTCTTTTCTTTGACCCAGTTATTGATCGAAGGGACAGCGTCCGGGGAAGCAAAGTCCAGACTTCGAAGTTCAGCGTCGAAGTTCTTGCTGACGAAGTCATAGTAGTCCTGGTAGAAGGAGGCGCCGCTTCCGGAATTCGTCCAGGCGGAGTTGGAAATGTTCAGTGCATTTCCCGAAAGACGGTCCATACGGTCTACGGCGAACTGAAATGCAGCAGCGTTGTCAACGTCAGGAATCAAGGTGTGGAGGATCTGGTCAAGCGTCTCTCCGTTGGCGCCGCCGGCCAGAAGTTCCAGGGCAAACATAATGGAATCAGGGGAGAGCATGATATTCCCGTCCGAATCCTTGGCGCAGCGGTGCAGAAGTTCAAAGACAAACTTGGAATAGTTCTTGTAAAGAGTCTTATCATCCACTGACTGATCCGATGAGGCACTCAGCTGGAAGATAGCTGTCTGTCCTTCGGGGCGGGCGGAATCGATCACCGGAGAGCCGATGTCAGTCGATACGGTAGTCTGACCTTGTGAAGGCTTTGTATTATTCTTCTCTTCCTTCTTACTACAACCGGCAAGAAAAGAGAGTACCGTACAGCAGGAAAGTAAAGTGGCAATTGCTTTTTTCATATAGACAAACCTCTTATATCTGTTAGAATAGGAAGGCACCAAACCCTTGTGATTTCGGCCTTCAGTTATTAGACGAAGGGAGAGAAACGGACGTTGCAAAACAGGCTTCAAAAATTTCTCGAAAAAAATCAAAAAATGTCCTTGACATGGTGTGGGTGAGGTGATAATATAATCAAGCGCTTCGCGGAGAGCGGATCGCAACGGACCTTGAAAATTGAATAGAAGAGCAGAAAGTAATTACTACTTTTATACGAGCCAATAGTTCAATTCATAGAGTTGAAAAAACAAGTAAACAAAGAGCCAAACGGCTCTCAAGATTTTATTGAGAGTTTGATCCTGGCTCAGGATGAACGCTGGCGGCGTGCCTAACACATGCAAGTCGAGCGGAGTTATGAGAGGTGCTTGCACCACTTTTAACTTAGCGGCGGACGGGTGAGTAACACGTGAGTAACCTGCCCTTGAGTGGGGAATAACACCGAGAAATCGGTGCTAATACCGCATAATATCACTGGACCGCATGATCCGGTGATCAAAGGATTTATTCGCTTGAGGATGGACTCGCGTCCGATTAGTTAGTTGGTGAGGTAACGGCCCACCAAGACATCGATCGGTAGCCGAACTGAGCCTACGGGAGGCAGCAGTGGGGAATATTGGGCAATGGGCGAAAGCCTGACCCAGCAACGCCGCGTGAAGGATGAAGGTCTTCGGATTGTAAACTTCTTTGATCAGGGACGAAACAAATGACGGTACCTGAAGAACAAGCCACGGCTAACTACGTGCCAGCAGCCGCGGTAATACGTAGGTGGCGAGCGTTATCCGGATTTACTGGGTGTAAAGGGCGTGTAGGCGGCTCTGCAAGTCAGAAGTGAAATTCCCGGGCTTAACTTGGGCGCTGCTTCTGAAACTGCAGAACTTGAGTACTGGAGAGGATAGTGGAATTCCTAGTGTAGCGGTAAAATGCGTAGATATTAGGAGGAACACCAGTGGCGAAGGCGGCTATCTGGACAGTAACTGACGCTGAGGCGCGAAAGCGTGGGGAGCAAACAGGATTAGATACCCTGGTAGTCCACGCCGTAAACGAT
>CADBGD010000089.1 GCA_902794115.1 Oscillospiraceae bacterium | reverse complement strand
AAGCTCCTGATACTGACAACTGCAAGAATAGCCGCAATTATAAATACCAATGAAGCTGTGATCCATTCTGCTGTGGTCATAATGGTTTACCTCCACAAATCCCGATTTGTCATCGTCTATAAAACTGATCATTTTCTAAACTAAGGATTTCCCTCATTGCTCTTTACTCAGTCTTTTCATTTAGCAAGTACCTCATATGCTTCTTTGTTTTTCTTCAGAAGTCTCTTAGAAATAGCAAGTACATCTTCATCAGCTGCAACCGCGCTTTCTTCGGCTTTACTAAAGTCTATTACAAGGTATCTCGGCACGTTATTCTTCAAAATGATAGCCGTTCCTTTTTCATCAACAAGTTTAGTTACTTTCGAAAAGTTCTGATTGGCTTCTGTAATAGAAATCATTGTATTCGTATCAATAATCATGAGAACACCTCCGTTCTTTGATCATATTATACCATTTATAATAGCTAGTATTCAACCTATTTTGTTGGATGAATGTAAGAAAAAACCCGATAACTCATGTTACCGGGTGTTCATGTGTCCACAGGACATTTACGATATTAGTCGGAAAAGAAAGTTTTGAACGAACGCGCGCTCTTCACATTAATCCTTTTGTGTATACTCGATACAATATAATTCTTAGTTCATTAACTTCAGGATTATTCACGCTACTGAACATTCAATTTTGAAATAATACTTTTTCTTATCCTGATCCATAAGAATGCATTCTCTATCATCCGGATAAAAAAGAGGATAGTACAGAGGAAACATATCTGGAACAAATCCGATATATCCTCCTCTGTAAGCACCAGTTGCAGAAGAATCTCCATGTGTCAGACCATCGCCGGCAAACAAGTAGAATCTCTCATGATCTTCTCCAACAGCAAAGTACTTTTTTAAATCATCAAGATACATAATAGTATTTGTCTCATAGCTGAATTCCCAGAAATTACCATCATCGCATCTGACTAAAATCTTCTTTGTATCATCTCTTTTATGTAAGAAACCGTACTGAGAAAACAGCTTATCGTCGAATTCTTTATTCTCAATCTCCATATCAGATGCTACATAGAAGTACTTGCCATAGAAAGAATAAAATGTCTTACGATAGTATTCGCAGCGTTCCTCATAAGGTTTATCAAAGAGGATCTCTCTTCCGCATTCTGTCCAGGCATCATTCCAATTCTTCACGGCATTATCATGTTTATCCGATATGCGGAATCCGCATATCCTGCACAGTTGATCCTGAGCTTTATAATTATTCTCAGCAGGATCAAATAATAATCCAATTCGATTGCATGAAGGGCACACATATTCTGGTGTTCCTTTATCTTCCTTTAACCCGAATGTAAACAGTTTTGCTCTCATATGTCTGATATTTCTATTCTTGTGTCATATTTCCTGTTTATTATCCCTAAACTGATTATATTCTTTACTACAACTCTTTGACCATCAGAAAAGAATCAACTGTTTGTCCGTCTTTATATCTCATGCTGTTTGGAAGCTGACCATACTTATGGAAACCAAGGCTCTCGTACAAGTGAACGGCGCCGGAGTTTTCCGTCACCACCTCAAGTTCTGCCTGAGTATATCCGTTCTTCTTTGCAACATCCAATATTGTATTGAGCATTTGGCGCCCAATACCTCTTCCATGGTATTTCTTGTACAATGCGATTGCGATACAGCACCGGTGTTTATATCTTATGGATGTTCCAACACTCATAAGAGAAACGTTTCCTATATGTCTGCCGTTCTCGAAAGCAAGCAGAAGAAGTTCTCTTTCAGATCTTTCTTTTCCTATTATGATCTCTTTTTCCTGCTCAAGGCTTAATGTAATCTCTTCCGGCTCACAAATAAGATACGGAGACTCGGCGTTAGTCTTTTTTAGATACTCTATAAGAGCCTCAGCATCCTGAACAACGGCATTGCGAAGCTCAATTTCTTTACCGGTCCTATCTTTTACTATTATGCTCTTATATAACATTGTCTCTTTTCCTGATTATTTTCTGTACCAAGGGTTGCCCCCGTTTCATGTTCATTATACCACCGAAAAAGCGCGCAAATGAGGGGCATAGAACAAAAACGACGATCGGATCATTTACTATCCAATCGTCGTTCCATGTGTTCTTTACCCATTTTTTTGTACAGTGTTTTCTTAACCCACATCATACCACAAGAGCTTGTTGTTTTTCTCTGCAATCTTGAGGATTTGTTTTCAGCCTTGTGACTATTCGTTCTTGGTTGTAATACCTGATGTAAGCTCTAATGTTTTCTTTGAGTTCTTTCAGTGACCGAAAAGAGTATTCCTTGTCGTAATACATCTCTGTCTTTAATCTGCCAAAGAAGTTCTCTGTCGGAGAATTGTCCAAACAGTTTCCCTTCCGTGACATGCTTTGGATCATTGAGTGCTCCTTAAG
This sequence comes from Oscillospiraceae bacterium, assembly GCA_902794115.1. Taxonomy (GTDB): domain Bacteria; phylum Bacillota; class Clostridia; order Saccharofermentanales; family Saccharofermentanaceae; genus Scatonaster. The sequence continues at coordinate 7,399 of CADBGD010000089.1, read as the reverse complement.
GTATTTGCGGTAATAAAGCATCTGGTACTGCCAGCCTTGGTCACTATGCAAGATGGCTCCTTTAAGCGAGTCTCCGTGTTTATTCGTAAGGTTCCAAAGCATTCTTCGTATTTGCATCATGTTTGGATGTTCTGACAAGTCATAAGCCAGGATCTCTCTGGTATGGAAGTCAATTACCGGGGATAAATACAGTTTCCCATGTGGCGTTATAAATACAGTCACATCTGTTCCCAGCTTTTCATATGGCCGTGTTGTGCTGAAGTTTCTGTCTAAGATATTCGGTGCTATCTTACCGACAGTGCCCTTGTAAGAGTTGTACCGCCGTTTCTTCTTTGCTGCCTGTATGCCGTTTTCTTTCATTATTCTTGCTACACGCTTCTTGTTGACGTTGTAGCCCCGATTTTGTAACTCTATGGTTATTCTCGGAGACCCGTATTTTTTGTTGTTTGCGTAGAAGATGTCTTCTATCTCCTTAAGCAATGCCGCATCCTTCTTTTCTTTGTCATGCATGTGCTTTTGCTCATAATAGAATGTTGCTCTGGATAGCCCCGCTATTTCAAGTAACGTCTTGAGAGGGTACTTCTCCCGTAATTCGCAGATAACTCTCACTTTTTCTTGGTTTGTCTGCCTCTCTCGAGAATTAGGGAGTACGATTTTTTTAGGTATTCATTCTCCGCTTCGAGATATTGGATACGTGCCTTCAGTTCGTCACTGGCTATCTTATCCTGTCTTTCTTTGTGGAGCAGATAATTCCTTCGTCCGGAAGTGGTCTGTATCGCGTCTTCGCCGTCTTTCTTATACTTGTCCACCCAATCTTTGAGTATTGTATAGTCTGTTAGCCCAAGATCTACCGCTATCTTTCGTAGCGACTCATTTCCGGTCATATACCTTTTGATTGCTTTGAGTTTGTACTCGCGAGTATATGTTCTTAATTCCCCGTCGTTTACGAATACAGACTCTCCATGTGCCCGATAAAGGTCCACATAGTACTTAATATTCGACGTGTGGATGTGAAATTGTTCAGACAATTCACGCAAAGTTACACCATCTTTAAGATGCTTTTTTACGATTTTTAACTTGGTCTCTCTTGTTATTAGCATAAAAGTACCCCCATTCATTGTACATCGCTGTACAAAAAATGGGGGTAACTTCAACGGGTTTGGCGGAGAAGGAGGGATTCGAACCCTCGAAACCCTTTTGGGGTTTACACGATTTCCAGTCGTGCGCGCTCGACCAGGCTACGCGACTTCTCCATGACTGATCGATAGTGAAACTATTGTTTCACGTGCCTTGCTATGATACCGATTTCAGTTGGGTTTGTCAACAGTTTTTTCAAGATGGGGCGCGAAAGGCTCCCCGCGGGTCATTCCAGAAGCGGGATCTTTAATCTCTGGGGCTGCTTATAGAGTTCGTACTCGACGATGAGCTCCATATCCCGGGTGTAGATGGAACGGACATTGGCCTGACGGAGGGCATGGATAGTATTCCAGGCGACGGTGTCTTCCGGCGTGTAGCGGCTAAAGTCGTCAGATGTCAATATCATGCCCTGGCAAAGTCCCATGGCGCGGCCAAGAAGGAACTTCTTTTCGCGGGAAAAGAGGAACACCGGGTTACTGATGGGAAGTACGTTGGTAAACAGCGTGAAGGCGCGGCCGGAAAGCTGGCGGTGGAACACCAGATCCACAAGTCCGCGGTAAGTGGAGTTCTGCTCGCGGCTGGCCTGGGCCAGAGGCGGGAACCAGTCCGGCGAATAATCGCAGCTGACCTGGCAGTAATCCACCACGCCTGCGCAGGCCATCAGAGGCACGCCGCAGGCGATGATCATGGAATCACCGACGCATTCTCTCAGGAAACGGACTGCACGGTACATCTTTTCGGCGCGGGTCGCCGTAATGGACGGGATCATGCAGGCCGCATACAGAAAGTCGAATTTGAAAACGGAAATGCCCCAGTCATCCCGCATGGTCAGAAGAACATTCTTCAGATGGTGAAGCACGGCAGGATTTTCCACATCCAGGCAGTAGCAGCGCTTCCAGGAAGTGCAGGCCACAACGGGATGACCGTCACTGTCCCGAAGGAGCCAGTCCGGGTGCTCAGAGTAGATCCGGGATTTTTTCTCGCAAAGGAAAGGCGCCAGCCAGATGCCTGCCTGCATTCCGGCTTTCATGATCTTCTTGGTGATGGGATAGATTCCGTGCGGGAACGCATTCTTTCTCGGGACCAGCCAGTCGCCGACGGCTCTTTCGTATCCCTCATCCAGGCAGAAAAGCTGGCAGGGGAAACGGGCCGACACCGAGCTTATATCCTCAATGGCCTTAAAAAGTTTCTTTTCGGAAAGGTCCTGCTGCATGCTGTACCAGGTGGTATAGCCGGTAAGCGGCTTGGCATGGGACGGTGCGATCCCGAGTTTTTCAAAATAGCCGTCAAAGACTTCATCTTCCGTTCCTTCCAGGAATACGATCTCAGCTGCGGTAAATGCACTGTCGAAGATGCGTCTGTCCAGGTCTTTTCTTACGGTGAGGGTTCCTTCTTCCGTGTCGATGTCGAAGAAGGTGAAGCCCTGCTCTTCGTTCAGGGAGCCGAAGAAACGGAAATGCAGGTCCTGGCGGACGTAGCCGTAGCTGACACCATGGAGCCACCGGTTCTGCTTGGGATAGTCGGTGAATTCTCTGTCGCCGCAGTGATCGGTCTTCTTGTGACGCATGAGATTCGCCATGCGCTCGGCGGCAAGACGGGTGGTGTCGATGCTGTATTCTTTGCAGACGGTCCAGGACTGGTAGCCGTTCATGAAAATAAAGTCTTTCTGGTCAAATTCATAAGGAAAGACGATCTTGATCTGCGGGATCTCGATGGCGTGGGAGGGCGTAAGCCTCACACGGCAATGGTCTTCTTCGATACAGGTCTCGATCTTAAGAAACTCGTTATCGGAAGGCTCCAGAAGATCCAGCGTACGCAGTACGCCGTTCTGATGAAAAGATACATTTGCGGAAATCGGTTTCATGTTCCTTAGTCACTCTTTCCTTTTTAAGAAAAATACACAACTAGTATATTGAGTTTTTCCGAAAATGCAAAGGGGCGGGAAAAGAGGCTTTCCCTGATACGGTTAACAAGAACCGAAATTTCGGGTATAATGGCGGGGCTTCATTCTGCTTAAAAAGCAGGATAAGGAGGAGGAGAGCGTCATGGCGAGAATGCGTAAAAAGAAGAACCTGATCCCCAGAACGGAGGCCTGCGCCGACCGTTTCTTTGAGGTCCCGCAGGAAAATAAGGGCCGCTGGAGAGAAGCCTGCGGTATGCCTTCGGATTGCCCGCTTTATGTGGAGATCGGCTGCGGAAAAGGCATGTTCTCGGAAAATATGGCCAGAAATAATCCGGATGTCTGCTATGTGGCCATCGAAAGAGAACCGTCCTGCTGTCTTCTTGCCATGGAGAGAGCGAAAAATGCAGGTCTTACCAATCTCTTCTTCATCCGCGGAGACGCCACCCTGATGCTGGACTTTTTCGGCCCTTCCGAAGTGGACCGGATCTTTATTAATTTCTGCGATCCCTGGACACGGCAGAATAAGCCGAAGCGCCGCCTGACCTACCGGGGATTTCTGGATATGTACCGTCAGGTCATGAAAGTCGGCGGACAGATCCATTTTAAGACCGATAACGATCCTCTTTTCGATTTCTCGCTTGAGGAATTTGCCGCCGCCGGATGGGAAACCACCTGTGTCACGAGAGATCTGCATCACAGCGAATGGGACAAAGAGAATATCCGTACCGAGTTTGAGACCAAATATGCCGAGCAGGGGATCCCGATCAAGCGGACTGTTGCGAAAATGCTTGAGAAAAAGGAAGGATCCGATATATAATAGGCTCGTTCGGGAGTAGTCCCGGGGTGGAGACGGAAGGAGAGAAGAAATGGCCTTATTTGATCCGAAGAAAAACCAGATCGCACAGCTGCAGAAGATGATCGAGGATAAGAACCGTCAGATCGCAGTGTATTACGATGAGATCGGTAAGCTCTACTATCGCCAGTATAAAGATATGAATGCGGATGTCTCCCGGGATATCAACGCCCGCTGCGAGAGCATCTCGACCCTGTATATTGAAATTGAAGAATGCCGTCTGCGCATCCTTTACGAGCGCGGACTGAAAGAGTGCAAGAACTGCAGAAAAGAAAACCCGCTGGAGCATGCCTACTGCTCGGCCTGCGGAATGAAGTTTCCGGAGACCAACGATGTGTCCGTTCTGACGAAAGTGGAGACAGCCGGACAGCAGGTGGCCTCGGTTCCGGATCCGATCCCGCAGGAGAATCCGGAAGCAGAGGATATGGGCGGCGAAGTTTCGGAGCCGACAGCGGAAGATGCGCAGATCCTTCCCCAGGAGAACCCATCCGAAGAGTAAAAGTGCATTTCAAGAAGATGGAAAAGGCGGAAGAACAGGCTTTTTCCGGAAATAAAAGAGAGAAAAAAAGAGGGCCCGAAAAGAACATTTCTTCTCGGGCCCCAACATTTTTATTATAGCATAATCTATAAAATCCTTCTGACACGTCTGTTACGATTCTGTGAACCTTAGTCCGCTATAATGAGGATGTGGATAGACAAGGATCCACAAATTGAACAATTGGAAGGATGTGATTATATGAAGATCACTACACAGGGAAACGGAATCAAGATCGGCAAGCGTCTGGAGGAGAAAATCGCCGGCAAATTAGCAAAGTTTGACAAGTATTTCGGAGAAGAAGGATCTTTCAACATCAAGATCCATCCGGAGAGAGAACTTAAGAAAGTGGAAATCACGCTGAAGCTGCAGAATCACATTTTCCGCGCAGAAGCAAAAGACGATGACATTCTGAATGCGGTCGACCGCACAGTGGATAAGCTGGAGTCCCAGATCAGAAAACAGAAGACACGTATCCAGCGTCAGAAGAAGGAATACCCGATCATCAATGAGTATCTCAACGATATCGTGGAAGAAGATTACGAAGAAGAAGACAACGAACCTACGATCATTAAGCGTAAGACATTTGAACTGGTTCCGATGGAGTCGGAAGAAGCCATCTTGCAGATGGAGATGCTTGGTCACAGCTTCCTGGTTTATCTGGATGCGCAAACCGGGAATGTCTGTGTGGTTTATAAGCGCAAAGACGGTCAGTACGGTTTAATTGAGCCTACCTACTAATTCCTTCCAAGCAATAGAAATTCCTTGTTCAAACAGCCGTCTCGCGCATGAACACCCGGGGGACCCGAAAAACGGGTCCCCCAATTTTTATGCCTTTCTTAAAGTCTGACCGGTAAGGTGATTTTCCTTTTTCGGAATTTATACTGGCAGTCGCTTTTTCTCCTGATTCTTCCTATGCTACAATGCTCATATTCAAGAGGGAGTTAAGATTATGAGCAAGGAAGAAGGAAGTCCAAAGAAGGATAAGAAAAACGAGAAAAAGAAAGAACAGAAATTGTCTTTTCGTCAGACGGTTTCGAATAATGTCTATGCCATGAAACTGGCGGGAAAATACACCCGCCTGATGGTCGTGGCGGCATTTCTCTCCACCGCATTCGGATACTTCGAATGGGTGTTTTTCGATGGCGTTTTTATAAGAAAGATCGTACAGGCGCTGGACAGTAATGCGTCTTTCCGTTCGGTTTTGGCCTTCATCGGGATCACCACGGCGGTGTTCTTTGTGATCGAACTATATAGTAAATATGCGGATAATGTGATCTATCCTCTTGAGACGATCAAGCTCTATGGGGGCATCTATAAGCAGCTTTTTGCAAAGGCGAAGAATGTGGAACTTAGGTGCTATGAAGATCCGGATTACTACGACAAATACACCATGGCCATCGACGGCGCAGAAGAGAAGATCTGTGCCATCGTAAAGCGCTTCTGGGGACTTCTCGCATCGATCCCGGCGGTGGGGACGGTCTTCTATCTCATGTACGATATCGACCACTACGCGGTGCTCTTTATCATCTCGCCCCTGATCGGTAACTTCATCTTCGGAAACTATAAGAGAAAGTATGAGTACAAGCGCTATCAGGCGCAGGTGCCCGGAAACAAGGTGCATAACTACGTAAGCCGCATGATGTATCTTCCCGACGGGGCAAAAGAGATGCGTCTTTCAAATGTTTTCTCGCTTCTTAGAAAGCAGTATAAGGAAGCGACGGAGAAGAATGTCCGCGCGGCAGTGAAGTATGCATTTGCCAACTGCTCGCTCTCCTTCTGGAGAATCACATTTACCTTTACCATCATCTTCGAGGGTGTGCTCTTTTATGCCAGCTACAGAAACCTCGTCAGTAAGACCATTACGCTGGCCCAGCTGACGATCATGACGAGCCTGATGGTGGCCATGACATGGATCCTGATCATGGCATTTGAAGATATCATGGAGCTTATGAAAAACGGTGTCTTCATCAATAACCTTCGAACCTTCCTGGAGTATGAAGAGCAGATCCCACAGGATCAGAGCGGCGTGATGCCGGAAGGATTTGAGAGCCTGGAGTTTAGAAATGTCTGCTTCTCCTATAAAGATGAGGAGACCATTAAAGATCTTTCTTTCAAGATCGATAACGGCGATATCGTCGCCCTGGTGGGCCATAACGGTGCCGGAAAAACGACGATCATCAAGCTGCTTCTCCGATTCTACGATCCGACATCCGGCGAGATCCTCTTAAACGGCCGCAACATCAAAGAGTACGATCTTCGTGCGTACCGGCGTCTGTTCGCCACCACGTTCCAGGATTTTGCGATCTTCGCCATGAGCGTCAAGGAGAATGTCCTGATGGGACGGCACTACGACAACGAAGAGGAGATCGTGCACCGTGCGCTCAAAAGAGCCGGCATCCTCGACAAGATCGAGTCCCTTCCCAAGGGAGTGGATACGGTCATGACGAAGGAGTTCGATAAGGACGGCGCCGTCTTCAGCGGCGGCCAGCACCAGAAACTGGCCGTGGCCAGAACCTTTGCCAAGGAATCGCCGGTAAAGATCTTCGACGAGCCCTCTTCGGCGCTCGATCCGATCGCGGAATATGAACTCTTTAAGAACATCCTGAAAGAGGGACGCACCCATACCATGGTCTTTATCTCGCACCGTCTGTCGTCGGTCAAGAACTGCGATAAAGTCTTTATGCTGGAGAAGGGAACCATCGTGGAGCGCGGGTCCCACCGTGAGCTGATCGATGCCCATGGAAAATACGCGAAAATGTATATCCGCCAGGCCATGAACTACCTGGCCGTAGAAAAGGAAGAGGAGGTGATCCTGTGAGTAAAGATACAAGTGCTTTTTCCGACGAAAAAGAAAAGAAGATCAAGCAGCCGGCCTCGCAGGTCTTTAAGAACAACTTCTACTTTATGGGAATGATGTTCAAGGAAGCAGGCAACGTGCTTTTGCTTGACGAGCCGACAAACGACCTCG
>CADBGD010000088.1 GCA_902794115.1 Oscillospiraceae bacterium | reverse complement strand
AGTTCCGCCGCTTCCTGGAATCTGTCTGCCTGTTTCGGCTGCTTGCCGTCATAGTAGATATTCATTGCTGTCTCCGTGCCTGTTCATGGCAGCCGTCATCCGCATGGCGTTTCCGCCTGCAGCACTTACTCTTTATTGTTTTTCTCTGCGTATTCATCATACGCCTTAATGATCTTTCTGACCAGTTCGAATACTTTATCGGTGGTGATGCCACCGGCAAGCGCTCTAATATTCGCGCCCTGGATCACCGGACCTTCTGCTGTCGGATCCGAAAACGGGATTCCCAGCTCGATCAGATCGGCGCCGTTTTTCACGGCTTCCAGAACAGCACGGTAAGTTGTCTCCGTGTCCGGATCTCCACATGTGATGAAAGGAATAAATGCTTTTCCTTTGGAAAATGCACTGGCAATGTTACTCATAGATATTCTCTCCTCTATATCTGGCAATGGCCGCACAGTCCTTGTCACCACGGCCGGATACGGTCACAACGATGATCTTGTCCTTATCCATGGTCGGAGCAAGCTTCATGGCATACGCAATCGCATGGGACGACTCGATAGCCGGAATGATGCCTTCTGTTCTGGACAGATACTCGAAAGCCTCCACGGCTTCATCGTCCGTCACCGGCACATAGGATGCGCGTCCGATATCATGAAGATGCGCATGTTCCGGTCCGACACCCGGATAATCCAGTCCTGCGGAAATGGAATATACCGGCGCGATCTGACCGAATTCATCCTGGCAGAAATACGACTTCATGCCGTGGAAAATACCCAGTCTTCCGGTATTTACCGTTGCCGCCGTCTCAAAGGTATCAATACCTCTTCCTGCTGCCTCGCAGCCGATCAGCTGCACGTCTTTATCTTCGATGAAGTGATAGAAGGAACCGATGGCATTACTGCCGCCGCCGACACAGGCCATGACCACGTCCGGAAGCCGTCCTTCTTTTTCCAGCATCTGCTCTTTGATCTCTTTACTGATGACCGCCTGAAAATCACGGACGATTGTCGGGAAAGGATGGGGGCCCATAACCGAACCCAGGCAGTAGTGGGTATCTTCCACTCTCGTGGTCCACTCGCGCATCGCCTCGGAAACCGCATCTTTCAAAGTACGGGTACCGGTCTTTACAGGTACGACCGATGCGCCCAGAAGTTTCATGCGGTACACATTCAGCGCCTGACGCTTGGTATCTTCTTCACCCATGAAGACCACGCACTCCATACCCATCAGGGCTGCCGCCGTGGCTGTGGCCACACCATGCTGGCCGGCACCGGTCTCGGCGATCAGACGGGTCTTTCCCATCTTCTTGGCCAGAAGTGCCTGACCCAGTACGTTATTGACCTTATGGGCACCGGTATGGTTCAGATCTTCTCTCTTTAAGTAGATCTTCGCGCCGCCCAGATCCTCCGTCATCTTCTTGGCATAGTAAAGAAGCGACGGGCGGTTGGCATATTCATTAAAGAGTGTCGAAAGTTCCTTTTGAAACTCCGGATCATTCTTATAATGCTCGTATGCTCTCTCCAGTTCATGAATCGCATTCATCAGCGTCTCGGGGATATACTGTCCGCCGTGCACACCGAATCTACCTTTGCTGTCCATCTTATATTTCCTTTCTTATCTGCGCCATAAAAGCACACATTTTCGTCTCATCCTTGATGCCGTCCGTCTCAATGCCGGAACTGACATCCACGCCATAGGGATGAAGTTTTTCAATGGCTTCTCCCACGTTTCCGGAATGAAGTCCGCCTGCCAGAAGATAGGGTCTTCTCACCTGTTTTATGAGATCCCAGTCAAAAACACTTCCGGTGCCGCCTCCGGGGGTATCCAGAAGGACCAGGTCCGCCGGCGACATTTCCGCTTTCCGGATGTCTTCGTCTCCACGGATGCCGATGGCCTTCATGACCTTCTTTCCGGTACTTTCCTGAAGAGAACGGATATAGTCCTCCGGCTCATTTCCGTGAAGTTGCGCAACATCTATAATACCAGATGAAAGCAAGTTTCGTACCACCGAAATGTCTTCATCCACAAATACGCCCACCACCTGGATGGCCGGATCGAGTTTTTCTCGAAGGATCCGGACCTTTTCCGCCGGCACATACCGTTTTCTTCCCGGCACCAGGATAAAACCGGCCATATCCGGCTGATAGCGGTTAACCATTTCCACATCTTCCGGTCTACGGATCCCGCAAAATTTCACGATCAGCGGCATATTTCCCATGGCTTTTCTTTCCTTCTCCAAAACTTGGTGTGTTCCCTTCGGTCTCTTCCGGTTACTGTTTTCTGTTACCTTCAATTCTTCCCGCGAAGTTCACTGAGCATGGCCTTTTTATCTTTGGCCCGCATGAGTGTCTCCCCCACAAGGACCGCATCCACGCCGATTCTGGCCAGTGCGCTTACGTCCTCAGCGGTCTTGATGCCGCTTTCGGCGATAAAGGTCACCTCCGGCGGAACCAGTTTTCTAAGAGATGCACTGTTTCCGGTATCCACGGAAAAGTCTTTCAGATTCCGGTTATTGACCCCGATGACCCGGGCGCCGGATGAGATCGCCTCCCGCACTTCCTTTTCATCATGGGTCTCCACGATAGCGGAAAGACCGAGACTATCACAGATCCCGATATATTCCGACACCTGGGAAGGACTTAGGATCGAGCAGATCAGAAGCACCGCCGATGCGCCCAGGACCTTGGCTTCATAGATCATATACGGATCAACGGTAAAGTCTTTCCGAAGGCACGGGATCGACACCTTCTCCGAGATCTCCTGAAGATAGCGGTCTGAACCCAGAAACCACTTGGGCTCCGTCAAAACGGAAATACAGTCGGCTCCCGCTTCTTCATATTCAGATGCGATCTGAAGATAGGAAAAGTCTTCGGCGATCAGTCCCTTACTGGGGGAAGCTTTCTTACACTCGCAGATAAACGCCACGCCTTCCTTCTTCAGTGCTTTTTCGAAGGCAAAAGCACTTCCGGGGAGACTCTCCGCCTGATTTCGGATCTCGGAAAAAGGCACCTTCTCCTGATTTACTCTGGTTCTTTCTTTGGCATATGCCGCCAGTTCGTCAAGTATCGTCATGCTTCTGCTCCTGTCTTTTCCGAAATCTCAGTTTTCACTGTTGCTGACTTCGATGAATTTCGCAAGGGTCTCCTTGGCTTTGCCGCTGTCGATGAGTTCACCGGCAAGCTTCACGCCTTCTTCGAAGCTCTCTGCCTTACCAGCAATATACAGACCCGCACCGGCATTCAGAAGAACAGTATTTCTCTTATGACCCTTCTGGCCATCCAGGATATCCTTCACGATCAGTGCATTCTCCTCCGGAGTACCGCCCTTCAGATCTTCCTTGGTGCAGCGCTCGAAACCGAACTGTTCCGGAGTGATGGTATAGACTTTGTACCAGCCGTCCTTAAACTCGCAGATGGTAGTCGGCGCAGAAAGCGAGATCTCATCCAGCTTATCCTTTCCATATACGACCATACCGCGCTTTACGCCCAGAGAGATCAGAACGCGGGCCAGAGGCTCGATGAGGTATTCATCGTATACACCCAGAAGCTGCATGGACGGGCTGGCAGGATTCGTCAGAGGCCCAAGGATGTTAAACACGGTACGGAAACCCAGTTCCTTTCGGATGGCACCGACGAACTTCATGGATGTGTGATACTTCTGGGCAAAGAAGAAGCACATGCCGACTTCGTTGAGAAGCTTTTTGCACATTTCCGGCTCCTGATTGATATTGACGCCCAGTGCCTCGAGGCAGTCCGCTGTACCGCACTTGGAAGAAGCGGCACGGTTACCGTGCTTGGCTACTTTGACTCCGCCGGCAGCGCAGACCAGTGCGGAAAGAGTGGAAATATTAAAGCTGTGGGCGCCGTCTCCGCCGGTTCCTACGATCTCCAGCACATCCATACCGGTATCTACGGTAGTGGCGTGATCACGCATCGCCTTGGCACAGCCTGCGATCTCATCGGTGGTCTCAGCCTTGGCACTCTTGGTGGAAAGGGCTGCCAGGAATGCCGCATTCTGTGTCGGGGTGGTTTCACCGCTCATGATCTCATTCATTACGGTATAGGCCTCATCATAGGTCAGGTCCTCTTTGTTTACGATCTTTACAATTGCTTCTTTAATCATTTTCGTAGTCTCCTTTTTCGTTTTATTGTTTCGTCTTGTTGTTTCGGCTCCAGAATCGTCCGTTCTATTTTCCGAGGAAGTTTCTTAGGATCTTCTCTCCTTCCGGAGTCATGATGGATTCCGGGTGAAACTGGACTCCGTAGATGGGATAGTCCTTATGGCGGACGGCCATGACTTCATTTTCTGAAGTCTTTGCCGTAACGATCAGTTCCTCCGGGATCGTATCCGCATCTGCGATCAGCGAGTGATATCTGGCAACCAGTATCTTTTCCGGAAGTCCTTTAAAAAGAAGGTCCGATGTATCGACCGTCACTTCCGACTGCTTGCCGTGCATCAGGCGCGGCGCATAGGTGACTGTCGCGCCGAATGCCATGGAAATGGCCTGATGTCCCAGGCATACGCCCAGGATCGGGAACTTGCCTTTCAGCTTCTTGACCACGTCCAGGATCACGCCGGCGTTTTCCGGTCTTCCGGGTCCCGGTGAAAGAACGATGCGGTCGGGAGAAAGATTCTCGATCTCTTCCACAGTCAGCTCATCGTTACGGATCACTTTGATGTCCGGATCGATCGCGCCCAGCATCTGGTAGAGGTTATAGGAAAAGCTGTCATAATTATCGATCAGTAATGTCATACTTCATCCTCCTCCTGTGCTGCGTGAAGTGCCCGTACTACCGCTTTGGCTTTATTGATGCACTCCTGGTATTCCTTTTCCGGATCGGAGTCGGCGACGATGCCGGCACCGCTTCGGATGAATACTTTTCCGTTCTTCTTATAGGCAATGCGGATCGCAATACAGGTATCCATATTGCCGGCAAAATCGATGTAGCCGATGGCTCCGCCATAAATGCCGCGCTTATTATTCTCCAGTTCTCCGATGATCTGGCAGGCCCGGATCTTCGGGGCACCGGAAAGGGTACCGGCAGGAAGCACCGCTTCAATGGCGTCTAATGCATCCTTTTCTTCCGAGATCTTTCCGCGTACGGTGGAGCCGATATGCATGACATGAGAGAACCGCTCGATGGAATGAAGTTTTTCCACTTCCACAGTACCGAACTGACTGATTCTGCCCAGATCGTTTCTTCCCAGGTCCACCAGCATATTGTGCTCGGCGAGTTCTTTTTCATCAGCAAGAAGATCTGCTTCCAGCGCTTTATCTTCTTCCTCGGTCTTTCCTCTCGGACGGGTGCCGGCCAGCGGGAAAGTATGCAGGATCCCGTCTTTTAAGTTGACCAGCGTTTCCGGGGACGCGCCCGCTACTTCCACATCCGTACCGGAGAAATAGAACATATACGGGGACGGATTGATGGTGCGCAGATGCCGGTAAGTATCCAGAAGGCTGCCTTCGAAAGGAGCCGAGAGACGGTTGCTTAATACCACCTGGAAAATATCTCCTTCGTGGATATAGTGTTTTCCTTTTTCCACCATCTCCACGAATTCTTCTTTTCCGAAAAGCGGTGTCGGCTCGGAAAGAAGTCTTCCCTTATGCTCGCCATCGGCTTTGCCGTGAAGGATCAGATCACGGATCCGCTTTATCTCCATCACCGCCTTGTTATAGCCGACCTCGCCGTCTTTTAAGAACATATTCGCAATGATGATGATCTTCTGGGCGTAGTTATCGAAGGCGATGACTTTATCAAAAAGCATCAGGTCGATATCCTGAAATCCTTCCTCATCTACGGTGTCCACCTTGGCCGTGGGCTCGCTGTAGTAAAGATAATCGAAAGAAAGATACCCGACAAGGCCTCCGGTAAAAGGCGGCAGATAAGAAAAGCGCGGACTCTTATATTCGTTCAGGATCTGGCGGAGATACTTATTGGGTTCTCGCGTTTCGATCTTCACATCGCCGATCTGCATCTTGCCGTCATGGACGGTCACGCACATCTTCGGATCGAAACCCAGGAAAGTATATCTTCCCCATTTTTCATTTTCCGCCACCGACTCCAGCATATAGCAGTGAGTCGAAACGGTTTTTAAGACCTTCATGGTCTCGATGGGGGTACGGACATCGGATAAGATCTCGGCACTTACGGGAACCACACTGTAGTTTCCCTTTTTCGCGATCTCCTGCACCTCCGAAAAAGCGGGTACAACTTGCATTTTAACCTCCTTCTTTGTTCTGGAGGAAACAAAAAGTCCTCGACAGAACATCTGATAATTCTGTCAAGGACGAATAAACATCGCGGTGCCACCTTGATTCACGGTCTCTTGTACCGTGCACTTAGCGAGATACCATCATATCCCCGGCAAATAACGTATGCCTTCACGTTGCAGAATACTTTGCTTTCGCATTTGACTGCACCCTCAGCGGTCCATTTGATGACTTGTTTTCTGCCGGATTCTCAGCATCGCCGGCTCTCTGTAAGAGCATCATCACCGTTATCTCCGCGTCAACGGTTTACTTATATGTTAGGTGCATAATAGCACTCGTCTATTCCTTTGTAAACCCCCAAATTGAGTAGGAGTTATTCACCAAGGAAAAGCATCCTGGCATTATTATCCGAAAGGAACCTTTCTATACTACCGGTACCATTTCATCCTGCTACAGGAATGATATACTTTTTGAACCGGGATAAATCCGCACATAGCAAAAAGGAAAAACTACTGAACAAAATCACGGCAGTTTTCCACGATATTGAGAGATACAATGATAAAAACCGAAAGAATAAATGAAGAGGGAAAAATGCAGAAAAAGAAATTTCCGAGAACCAAACTCCAGTGGATCTGGGATAATATTGCCGGGCTTCGGATCGTCTTTATCCTGGCGATCATCGGCACGCTTCTTTATAACCTTTTGCAGTTGACCGTTCCTTTCTTCTCCCAGATGATCGTGGACCGTTTTCTCACAGGTGACAATGCGGCAGTGCATTTCCAGGAGCATAAGGGTGAGTTTTATACATTGATCGTCGCCATGATCGGATTCACGCTTCTTCGTGCCATCATCGTCTATCTCGACTGTATGGCCTACGAGCATGTTTCCCAAAGGGCACTTTTTCGGATCCGAAACTATCTTTTTGAAAAGATCGAATGTCAGGATATGCATTTTTATAATGAATACCGTACCGGTGACCTTATGACGAGACTGACCGGCGACCTGGATGCCATAAGGCACAATATCGCCTGGGTCATCCGTATGATCATCGAATGTTTCGCCTTATTCACCGTCGTTTCCATCTACTTCTTTTCCATGAATGTAAAGATGGCGCTGTGCATCGTGGCGATGGCGCCGGTGATCTTCCTGATCGTCTTCACGTTCCGGAAAAAGGTGGCGCCCATGCACGCGCTTCTTCGTGAAAAGCACGCGCAGATGAATACGGCCGCACAGGAGAACATTTCCGGTAACCGTGTCGTCAAGGCCTTTTCCCGGGAAGACTACGAGATCGAGAAGTTCGACCAGAGTAACCACGACTATGCGGAAACGAATAAGAAGACCCGACTTGTCTGGGTCAAGTTCTTTCCCTTTGTGGAGACCTGCGCCAACCTTCTTCCCGTCATTCTTCTTTGGGTCGGCGGTACGCTTCTCATGAAAGATGAAATGACCATGGGCGAGTACGTGGCATTTTCCGGACTGATGTGGGCCATTGCCAACCCCATGCGTCTTCTGGGAAATATCCTGAATGAATTCCAGCGCTTTTCCGCAGCAGCCGACAAAGTTATGGAGATCTACTATAGCGAACCTTCCATCGTCGATGCCCCGGATGCCCTCGATCACCCGGACCGTTTCAAAGGAAAAGTGGAATTCCGTCATGTCAGTTTCCAGTACGAGGATTCCGATCTGCCGGTATTAGAGGACATCAGCTTTACGGCGGCCCCCGGCGAGACCATCGCCATTATGGGCGAGACCGGCTGCGGAAAGACATCCCTCATCCAGCTGATCCCCAGGTTCTATGAACCCACCAGAGGACAGGTCCTCGTCGACGATATGGATGTTTCGAAACTGAAGCTTCAGCAGCTTCGGACCAGTATCGGCATGGCCACCCAGGATGTGCTTTTATATTCCGATACCATCGACGGAAATATTGCTTATGGAGATCTGAATATATCGAAGGAAAATGTACTGAAGGTCTCCCGTTATGCCGCCGCCGACGAGTTCATTTCCAAAATGCCGGACGGCTATAACACCATTGTCGGAGAACGTGGTGTCGGTCTTTCCGGTGGTCAGAAACAGCGCATTTCCCTTGCCCGTGCTCTGGCCATCCGTCCGTCGATCCTGATCCTTGACGATACCACATCGGCCGTGGATATGGAGACGGAAAAGCAGATCCAGAAGAGTCTTTCCGAACTGGATTTCCCCTGCACCAAGATCATTATCGCCCAGCGCATTTCCACCACAAAGACTGCCGATCACATCCTGATCCTGCAGCATGGAAAGATCACCGAGCAGGGCACGCATGAAGAACTGATTCAAAAAGGCGGCTACTATGCCGATCTTGTCGCATTACAGACTGGAAAGGAGGAAATGGTCCATGGCTAAGACACATCCGAGAAATACCTATCGTGTCGACGAGACACTGGAAGAACCGTTTAACCTGCGCCATCTCCTGCGGGCCGGTTCATACATTAAAAAGTATGGAAAGAAAATGATCCTGGCGCTGACATTAAGCATCTTCGGCGCCATGGCAGCTCTTTGTGCGCCAAAGATCACGAAAGAAGCGCTTGACGTGGTGATCCCTGCCAAAGATAAGGCCGGACTGAACCGTCTTCTTCTCCTTCTGATCCTGGCCTATGGCGTAAGTATCCTCTTTTTCACCATCCGACAGCATATCATGGAAAGAACGTCTCAGGACATCGTGTACGATATCCGCAAAGACCTCTTCGCCCATCTTCAGAAGCTGCCTTTCCAGTATTACGGTGACCGTCCTCACGGAAAGATCCTGATCCGTGTCGTAAACTACGTCAACTCCGTCTGCGACATGCTGAGCAACGGACTTATCAATGCGATACTTGAGATCATTAACCTGATCTTCATCGTGATCTTTATGTTCACGACTGACGTAAAACTTTCCCTGGTAGTCATCACCGGTGTGCCGGTCCTGGCAGTGTTCCTTTTCTGGATCAAAGCCCACCAGCGGAAAGCCTGGCGTCTGGTATCGAATAAGAACTCGAACCTGAATGCGTATTTACAGGAAAACATCGTGGGTGCCAAGATCACCCAGATCTTTGCCCGTGAAGAAGAAAATGCCGCCATCTTCGAAGATCTTTCCAATGACTGCCGGAAGACCTGGATGGGCGCTGTTCGTTACACCAACTCCGTCTGGCCCGGCATCGACAGCATCTCCGTCTTCGTCCGCGGCGCCATTTTAGTCGTGGGTCTTCTGCTCTTTGTGGAAGGACAGGAAACGCTGGGCGCTATCGTGGCCATCTCCAGTTATGCTTCCCGCTTCTGGCAGCCCATTATGAACCTTGGTAACATCTTCAATAACTTCATCAACAACATGGCTTACCTGGAACGCATCTTTGAGACCATCGACGAGCCGGTGGAGATCAAAGATAAAGAAGGTGCCACGGATATCGGCAGGATCAAAGGCGAAGTGGAATTCCAGCACGTCTCCTTCTCTTACGAAGAAGGAAAAGAAGTCCTGCATGATGTGTCCTTTAAGGTCACGCCCGGCCAGAGCATCGCCCTTGTCGGTCCCACGGGCGCCGGCAAAAGCACGATCGTCAGTCTCATTTCCCGATTCTATAACCTGGATTCCGGTAAGATCCTGATCGACGGGCAGGACATTTCTGAAGTGACGCTTCGTTCTCTTCGTTCCCAGATGGGCATCATGCTGCAGGACAGTTTCATCTTCTCGGGAACCGTGGAAGATAACATCCGCTACGGAAAACTGGACGCCACCTCGGAAGAGATCCAGAAAGCCAGCGTCACAGTATGCGCCGATGCCTTTATCTCGAAGATGCAAAAGGGCTATCAGACGGAAGTAAAAGAGCCCGATCCGGCGCTTCTGGTTCTTGATGAAGCAACATCAAGCATTGACGTACAGACAGAACGCGCCCTTCAAAAAGGCTTAGATGCCATGCTGAAAGGACGCACATCTTTCATCATTGCCCACCGTCTGTCGACCATCAAGAACTGTGATCAGATCATGTATATCGATCATGGCGGCATCACCGAAGCCGGTACCCACGAGGAGTTAATGGCGAAGAAAGGCCAGTATTACCACCTCTATATGTCCCAGCTGTAAAAGTGCTTTTGCCGTAGAAAACAAGGGATCTTCTTAAGGCATCACAAGACAGGAATCATCCACGTCTGAAACTCTCGGAAAACCTGTGCAGCTCATGCAGAAACGAAGTTCGTCATTCACGCCGGAAATGCACTTTTTCACGCCTTCGGTGCCGTTTTCTTCCAGAGCCGGGATCATGGCACGTCCCACTGCCGCCGCATCCGCGCCCAGGGCCAGACACTTATATACATCAGAACCGGAACTGATGCCGCAGTCCACGATGATCTTTACGTCTCTTCCGGAAAGGGCCGCCTTGATCTTCGGAAGGATCTGAAGAGGCGGTACTGCGTAAGGAAGACGTCCGTGATGGTGGCTGACGATAATGGCTTTGGCACCAAGGTCCGCCGCTTTCACCGCCTCTTCTTCACTTAAGACACCCTTGATCACAAAGGGAAGTTTCGTGCTCTCGATGTAGCTTCGGATCATGTCGGAAGTCTGTACCGCCATGCCTTCGCCGATCACGATATCCAGGCCCGTATTTCCGAAGATATGGTCGATGTCCATACCGATACCGAAGGCACCGGCGGATTCCGCGAACTGCATCTGGTCTCTCACCTTGCCGTTATCCGCATACGGCTTTACGATGCGGATGGTCTTGGCTCCGGTCTTTACGATCTTTTCGAAAAGATCATTTTCCATCATGCCGACAAAGTTCAGGATATTCAAAGATTTTGCTGCCAGAGAATATTCCTCCAGGCCGGTCAGTTCTCTTCCCTTAAACTGCATCAGATGGGAAAAAGCCGGAGTCATGATCGGAGAGTCAAATGTCTCTCCCAGAAAATCGATCTTTGTATCGGCCACCACTGAATCGATGAGTCTTTCTTTTAAAAGGATACTGTCCATATACCGGGCAGTGATTTCATTTGCGTCAGATATTCTTGTATAAGCCACGTAATGTCTCCTTTAATGTACGCAAATAGTAAAGATATTCTTTGTCACTGGTCAGATGCTCTAAGATCACCGGCATATCGTGATCAATGGCATGCAGCTTCTCCACATAATACCGGAGCGGAAATTCGCCCTGTCCCGGCGCGCATTCCTGAAGCTGCAACGTGTATTCTTCCTTAAGGTGCACGTCTTTAATATGGGCGCTACGGATCTTATCTCCCAGAAGTTCCACACAGCGGTCAATAAAAGCTTCCGGCTGGAAATACCGCTCCTGGGAATTGATCATGTTGATGATGTCCATATGTACGGCGAAACGGTCCCGGTTTACTTCTTCGATCAGTCTCGCATAGTCCTCCGGACCTGTGGGGATCATCCAGGGCATGGGCTCCAGTGTAAAATAGGTATTTGTCACTTCCGCCCGATCGATAATTTCCTGCACCATTTTCACGATCTCGGCTCTGGTCTCCTTCGTGAAATTCTCTTTATAGTGTCCATCCCATCTCGGTCCCAATGCACCTGCCACATTCACGGCGCAGCGGGCGGAAAGCCGGTCCGCCAGTTTCAGGCAGCGGACAGAATAGTCCCGGTTTTCTTCTCTCTCCTCCGGATCGATGTCCATGCCATTTCTCCAGATCCCCACTTCCGCAATGAGAAGATCTTTGGCGCGGGCTTCTTTTTCATACTCCGCAATGACCTCTTCCGGGCTGTCGGGAGAAAGGGGGAAGTTTACGCAGCCAAGACCTAAGTCCGCTTGTTTCTGTGCCCATTCTGAAGGCGAATTATGGGCCAATGCCGTTGATAATCCAAGTCTCATGA
>CADBGD010000087.1:1101-11226 GCA_902794115.1 Oscillospiraceae bacterium | reverse complement strand
CCGGAGCCCGTCGCTGTGCCGACACCGGAGCCCGTCGCTGTGCCGACACCGGAGCCCGTCGCTGTGCCGACGCCGGAGCCCACACCGCTCAGCAAGGTGCCTGTGATCACGACCGACTTTTTCTTTTTCTCGCACGAGCACCACGCCCGCGTACACATGGACAATATCGGCGCGCTGCATTCCGTTCAGGTCACGGTAAGGGACAAGGTGCTGGACAAGCAGGCCTACGATCATTTCCTCTCCGAGGAGGAGATCGCAAGCGGCCTCTATGAGCTGCCGATGCTCTCCACAGGCGATCTGTTCATGGAGAACCTGCAGGCGTATCAGGATATCAACGCCTGGCCGGAGCTTGAACTGACGGTCAAGGCCTGGTACGAAAACGAGGCCGGCGACGGCGAGGACATGCTCACGCTTACGGTGGAGCCTGATTTTGAGCTTGGCATCGGGATAAGCTATCAGAAGCCGAGCTGGGACTGGGACGCGGATATTCCCGAGGAGTTCGCGTATTTAGAGAAAGAGGCCGTCGATACGGATGAGGAGAACTATTATTCCTTCTACAAAGAGCAGGACCAGAAATCAGGCAAATACTGGTATATCTATATCGTAAAAGAAGATGCAAATGCATTTAGGAATCTGTACAAGGAATACTTCTCCATGATGGATTATGCCAATGGAGATCTTCCGACAAGAAATATCTGCGGATATGATTTTGTTGAGTTTTCCTATACGGTTTCGACCGGCGATTACGGCATGCGTGTGACAAGTTACGTGTACCGTCACGAGGCCGCCTCGATGACCGTGCATATCACCTTCGGAGAAAGCGGAGAGCCGGATGATTTTGAAGGATGGGCACTCTTTGACGGCTTTACTTTCGAACTTCCGGACCTGGGGCTTTCTGATCCGCCGTTCGAATTTCTTTCCGGCGAGCCCAAAACCGAGGTAAAGGAACTTGATCTTTCCGGATATAAGGTCACCCCGGTGCAGGGGCATTTCAGTGAGCGCGTCTACACCGCTTCTGATACGTACTCTTCGACGGCAACGCAAGTCGCCGCTTCGGATAAATACCTCTATACTTTCGAAAATAAAGGTTCTATCGTTACGGTCTACCAGATCAACGGCGAGGAAATGACGAAGGTAACCGAGATTGCCTATGAGGAAAGCACGCTTTCTGTGAATCTTCTGGATAACGATACCGTCACCTTCATCCCGGACCCGGAAAGGACGCACGCCTTTATCCTCGTGGAGACTGTCGATGTTCAGGAGAAACTCTTATCCTGCCTGAGTGAAGTACATGTATCCCCGGACGGACAGTTGATCTTAACTGCGCCTTCTTTCTGGGCAAATGAGGTGTGCCTCCTTACCTACGATCCGAGTAGCAAGACCCTGACTTCTTCGCCGTTTACACTGGAAGTCGATCCGTCTTTCGAAAGAGCTGAAGTGACGTCCTTTTTCTTCGCAGATAACGGAATCTTTGCCACGATGCGGGATGCAGGCGCGTATGGAGTCGAGCGTCTCTTCGAATTCGACAGAAACGGTAAAGCGATCCGAGAGATCACAGATCCGACGCGGGAGGAACTGTATGTCGAATCTATGTATGATTTCGGATCCGATATTCTGATGAATAACGACAGAGAAGGCACACTCGAGCTCTGGAACAAGGAAGGACAGTGCCTTTCCCGGATCTCCATCTACGAGCTGATCGGAACAACTCAAGTAAACGAGTACCCGGAATACTCCTTCCTCAAAACAGGCGATCAGGGTGATTTCCTTCTCATTTTTGCCTACAACAAGGACGGTATCTTAGAGGACCTGGTCTTCCGGATCCACATCGGATAAAGAGGTGAGTTTTCTTTGTCGCTTTATCGCCTCCTGAAGTGATATAATTGGATAGTAATTGAATAGGATTTGCAGATTGGGGGAATCTGCTTTGCAGTAACGGCATGACCGGAGAACCGTTTGAGAAAAAGGGAGTAGGACATGAAACATGTATTGTGCAAAGCGGCAGCTTCCCTGCTTGCTGTGTCGTTTATGCTGTCGATGGCGGCTTGCGGCAAGAACAGAAAAACAGAGCGCCACAGTGGCAAACTGATAACAGAAGACACACCGTGGTTTAACGTGAAGACTTTCGAGATCGACACCGGTGTGGATCCGAACCGGAAAACGCAGTTTATCCACTCCCAGCTGGCCGGATTTGACGAAGAGAACTATATATTTCTCACTCAGGGCAATTATGAACTTCCCAAGGATTATGACTGGGATTATGAGTCATACCGGAAACTTCTGATTTCAAATGTTGTCGTGGTGGATAAGGAAACCGGCGGGACAAAAAACATCATCGATCTTCAGCATTATTTCGATGACGGGGAAGATCCCGATGGCGTGATCTATCTTGATGGAAATATCATAGTAAACGTCAAGTCAAGTGATCCCAAGACCAGAAAACAGATCATCAATGAATATGTGATCGATCCGATTACCGGCGATGTGCTGGGTGTTTCCGGAAAAGAACCGGATGCGCTGCCATCCCGGATCTTCCATGTCGGGGAGTATCAGATACAGGTGTCGATCAACTGGGACACGGATTCTCCGGAGGGCTATCTCTTTCTGAAAGATCCGTCCGGAAATGAAAAGAAGATCCGGATCGAAGGGGGCAGTACAGACGTATACTCCGTGGATAGTATTGTCCCGAAAGGAAAAGATAAAGCAGTGGTTTTCCTGGGCGCAGGTCTGGGGTATGACTATCTGGAACTGGATCTGCGAAGCGGAGTATTGACGAAACTGAATTCGACCGAATTCGACTGGCTTGACTCCAATTCTATCTTTAACATGACCGGAGGTTCTGACGGCAAAGTGTATTACGCTACACCGACAGGCATTTCGAAGATCAATCTGGATAGTAAAACGAAAGAAGAAGTCTTCAACTACAGCTGGTGTTCCGCAAACAGGAATTCTCTTGGAAATTACAGTCTCGGACCCGTCAGTGAAACCTCGTTCGTCCTTTATGGGGAGAAATATGCGCCGACTCCTTTTTCCGGTTTCAGTGACTGGAGCGCGTCTTCCACCGAGATCGTTGTATTTACCAAAGCAGATAAAAATCCGCATGCGGGAAAGCGTATCTTGGAACTTTACTCGCCGAGCGGCAGCCTGGATGAAGCCATGTGTGACGCACTGGCGAAATATAACGAGACCAATGACAAGTATTTTATCGAAGTCACAGACCGTTACAGCATCGGTTCCGGAAATCTCAACAATGTAAACAGCGACGATGAGCTCTCTAAAATGGATAACGAGAGTGATGCGGCCATTACCAAAAAGCTGACCATGGATATATTAAGCGGAGAAGGACCGGATATGTTTCTGGATATAGGCCGCAACGATCAGCTGAATAAAAGCGGGTATCTGATCGATCTGGTGCCGTATCTCGGGGAGCTTGATCCGGATCAGTACTTCACGAACATAGTCGATAATGCCAAAGTGGAAGGGAAACTTTTTAACCTTCCCTTATGCTTCGGCATCCGGGGAATATATACAGACGAGAAATATGCAGGCGCATCCGGAGTGGGGTTTACCACGGAGGAATACGTTTCGTTCCTTAGTGGTCCGCTTAATGGAAAAGACGTGATCAGCCGGGGACAGCCGTACTATTTCGTCGACCTCTTTAATGCCATGAAAAAAGAGTTTATCCGAAACGGCAAAGCGGATTTTTCGGGCCCGGATTTTACTGCCCTTGCTGATTTTGTGAAAGATCATGTTCCTGAAAAATCCGTTTCCTGGAATGAGGGGGGAAGTTCCGCCCTGTCTTCCTACGGCCCCGGAATGTTCGGGTATACCGAACCTGCTGTATATACCACCAGCAGTAATTTCGTGGAGTATTTCATCAATTTGCAGCAGCTCGATTCAGGCAGCGCCATACTCGGACTTCCGACCTCGGACGGACGCGGACCGGCGGCAGTGATCGGTTCTTCCATTGCCATATCCAAGGGGGCATACGATATCGATGCCTGTGTAGACTTTGTTAAACTTCTTATGTCGGATGAGATCCAGGAAGAATACATGCTGACCGGTAACTTTGTGTTGAGCCGCAAATACTTCCGATCGACCGGAGAAGCGGCGGCGGAATACTATAACCAGATCACGATCAGTGATATTTTCGGCGGCTACTTTGAAGAAGGCCCGGAAAACAGAGTCACTTATACCGAAGAACACATTGATACTCTTGAAAAAACAATTCTGAACTGCTCTTCCACTATAACGGAAGATGCGGATATCAATGCTATTCTTATAGAGGAGATGATGGCCTACTTCTCTGGACAGAAGAGCCTGAATGAAACAGTGAAGATTGCCCAGGAGAGAGTCCAGAAAGTACTGGATGAGAGAAAATAAGGGCAGAAGATAAGGAGGAACATATGACGGAACAGTTGAAAAAAGCAATGAACGAGAGGCACACGGTCAGAAAGTTTGACGGCACCTCTTTGTCTGATACGGAGAAAAGCACTTTGAAAGAAAGAGTGGAGGAGTTAAATCAGAAATATGGTCTTTCCATCGTTCTTCTGGAAAGTGAGAAGACGCCGGTGAATTTTATCGGTAAAGTCGTTCTGGGCGGATCCGGTGTGAACACCTATTTCGTTCTGGCGGCAGATGACCGGGAAGGAATAGATGAAGTGCTCGGCTATGCCGGGTCTGACCTGTGCCTGTATGCGCAGATGAACGGATTGAACACCTGGTGGATGGCCGGAACGTTTAACCGGAAATTTGTGGGAAGTATGGTCCAGGGCAAAAAGATCGTAAGTATTATTGCCGTCGGTCACGGAAAGACACAGGGCGTGCCGCATAAGAGTAAGGATAAAGATCAGGTCAGTAGTTACTCGGGCGAAGTACCGGAGTGGTTTAAAAACGGTATCGAGGCAGCGCTTCTTGCGCCGACGGCACTGAATAAGCAGGATTTCCAGATCTCCGGTGAAGGCAGAAAAGTGTCTCTGACATATAAAAACGGGCCGATGTCCGGTATCGATAAAGGGATCGTGAAGCATCACTTTGAGCTTGGCGCAGGACTCGATAACTTCGAGTGGGTATAACGGGAAAGCCGAAAATACCGGCTCGGATATAACTCGGTTTACGTATATTCTTCCTCTTCCATGTCATTACAAAAAATGGCGGAACTGTAAAATTAACAGATTGTTCTTTTGTTAGTTATCAAAAGTTATTTACAGACGATGTATAATAGTATTATAACTTGGGTACTATGAGCTGCATCCGGCATAGAAGATATAGGAGAGTAAGACATGATCTGTTTCGACCACCTGCCATTAGATACAGATATCCTTAAGGCTCTTAGGGAATTGTCGATCAATTACGTGTTCCAGCCTATATTCCTGCCGGACGGAAAGACCGTGTATGCCTGGGAAGCGCTTATGCGTCCGACAGATACGACGATCACCGATCTTATTGCAGAGTACTCGAAGGTAGATAAACTGCACGTTCTTGAGGTGGCTACCTTCTTTGGCGCGATGCAGGCCTTTTTCCAAAGAGGATATGAGCAGAGGGTGGCGATCAATTCTTTCCCTTGTGATTGTATGCGACCGGAAGAAGCGGAAGTGTTCCTGGACTATTTCGGCGAAAAGATCCGGGGACGGATGATCATCGAGAATCTGGAATTTCCATATTTCTCCTCTGAACATTGGGATGAAAAGAGCAGATCCGTTAGACGTATGGATAATATGCTGGCAGCAGATGACTTCGGCACCGGCATCAACGATCTTGAACTGGTCGATCACATGTCTCCGCATATAGTCAAACTTGACCGGGACCTGATCTCGGGAATCGATCATATGCCGGAAAAACAGGAGCAGGTGAAGGAGTTTGTCGATCTTTTCCATTCAAAAGGAATTCTGGTCGTCGCTGAAGGAATTGAAGAAAAAGAGGAGTTCGAATGTCTCCTGGGTCTCGGAGTTGATCTTTTCCAGGGGTATTATCTTGCCAGACCGGCATGATATTATATATTCATGGAACGAGACCTTTTTGCACCCATTAAATCTTTCTTTGAAGAACAAGGATATGTCTGTGACGGCGAAGTCAACGACATCGATATTTTCATGCAGAAAGAGGAAGATTCTGTCGCCGTTGAACTGAAGCAGTCTTTAGATTTCCGTGCGATCCAGCAGGCCGCGCTTCGCCAGAAGATCGTGGAAACCGTTTATATCGGAACATTTATGCCAAAAGACCGGGGGGCCAGTTCCTTCCGGGATAAACTCTATCTTCTGAAACGTCTGGGGATCGGGCTGATCGCTGTTTCCAAAAGATCCGGTGATGTAACGGTTCTTTCTGAGCCGGTCGTAAGTGAACTGTCGGTTTTTCAGGCACGGAACAAGCGGAAAAAGAAAGCGCTGGAAAAAGAATTTAAAAAGAGACGGATCAAGTCCAATACCGGTGGCGTGACCGGAGTGAAGCTTCTGACCCGGTACCGGGAAGATGCTCTTCTGGTCCTGAATGCTTTACTGGTTCTTGGCGGAGAAGGCGCTCCCAAAGATGTAAAGAGACTTTCCTTTGTCGACAAATCCGCCAATATCCTTCGAGACAACCATTACGGGTGGTTTTCCCATGTCAGAAACGGTGTGTATTCGATCACGGATTCTGGCTACCAGGCACTGGATGAATATGAAGAAGTGATCAATCAGTTAAAAGCAACTCCCAGGGATTAGGGGACTTCATTATGAAATGACAGCCTTTTGAGGATCAGGCGTAGTTGGATTCCACATATTCATAGACCATGCGGGATACTTCTCCGATGATCTTCTTGGCATCTTCTTCGCTGCCGCTCTCGGTCATTACGCAGAGTACGTAATCTTCTGAAGAGAAAACAATGCCGATGTCATTATATGTGCCGAGCTCAGGGTAAAGACCGATCTTGTGGGCGACCTTGATGTCACCTGGTATGCCGGCCGGAACGCCCCAGGAATACTCGGTGTGACAAAGATCATCGATCAGCGGCTGGTAGGCAGCTTCATTTTCCTGATAATCCTTATAAAGATGCTCGGCATATTTTGCCAGGTCGATGGCACTGGTTCTGCGTCTGCCGGTTTTTTCGACACCGGTATAGTCAGTATAGGTGTATGCCTCACGATAGTTTACAACAGAACTGATCGTTTTCATGTAGTTGTCATTTACCGCATCTTCGCCGCCGAGACGCCGAAGGACCATATTGGTGCCGCAGTTATCACTGACTGTGATCGAAAGATGAGAGACTTCCTGAAGAGTAAACTCAGTTCCGTTCGGCGAATTCTGGATCGTTCCGGTGCCGGATTCAAAGTCACCATCCGGATAGCCTGCGGCATTATACGTGATCTTCTCCTGAAGAGAAAGCTCACCGGATGCGGCCTTTTCGTAAAGGTAGGTGTTATAGGCGATCTTGATGGTGCTGGCGGCAACGATCGGCTGCGTCTCTTTATACCCTATGGTTTCTCCGTTGTGCATATTGATGTAGTATACGCTGTAACGGCCGGACTGCTTATTTAGATAGTCGGCGATGTTTGTCTCTAAAGTCTTGAGATTCGCTTTACGTGTGGCAGCATCCACTGTCTGTGCGCGGGTTGCATCTGTCCCGGAAGTGCCGGCAGAAATGGAAGACGTATCGGTGGCTTCTTTTTCAGAAATGCCGGTCATTACTGAACTTGTGTTTATGGGTGTTGAATCTGCTGCGTCCTTCTTCTTACCGGAGAATAGCTTCGGGATAAACACGATAAGGAGAATGACGAGGATCAGGAAGGCACAGAGACAGGACAGGCCGAAAACCAGTCTGCTGTTCTTGCGTCTTCTTCTTTTCGGGGTGTAGATATTGTAGCCGGAACGGGCATTATTTTTCATGATTCTTTTTCCTCTTTTGTTTCTTCCTTAACCAACATCTTATCACAAGAAGAAGTTGCCTTTCCTGATGTCCATTTCCGGTATCCTGTCAATCCCTTAAAAATCATGCAAAAATAAGGGGAAAATCCATTAAATGTATTGCCTTTCCCTTATTATCTGCTACAATTTAAGGGAAAGATGCGGAGGTAAGGAAAATGAGAGACTTCAATTACTCAGCAATCAGTAAGAAAGCATGGGATTCGGAACTGCTCGGATACATTGCAGCTATATATAAAGAAGCAGGAAAACAGGAACTTTATCTTAAACAGAGACCGGAAGAACTTGAGAAACTGGTCGAGATTGCAAAGATTCAAAGTACTGAAGCATCGAATGCGATTGAAGGTATAGTTACAACGAATACTCGTATAAAGCAGCTCGTTGAAGAAAAGACGACTCCGAGGAACCGTGATGAACAGGAGATTGCCGGCTACAGAGATGTCCTTGGGATCATTCACGAAAGTTTTGATGCGATTCCTATTACTCAGAACTATATTCTTCAACTGCATAAGATACTCTATAGTCATATGAATAATCCGGCTGCGGGTAAAACAAAAATAGTTCAGAATTATATCAGTGCTACTTATCCGGATGGCCATGTGGAAACTTTATTTACACCATTAGCTCCATATGAGACCCCCAAAGCTTTGGACCGGCTATGCGAGGAATATAATCGGGTCATCGGAAATGCGGAGCTGGAACCATTAATAGCGATCCCTGTATTTATCCATGACTTTCTTTGCATCCATCCATTCAATGACGGAAATGGCCGTATGAGCAGACTTCTTACTACTCTTTTGCTTTATCGAAGTGGTTTTTATGTCGGCAAATATATATCGCTGGAAGCGAAAATTGCACAGCACAAAGACCTTTATTATGATGCTCTTTATGCTGCCCAGCAGGGATGGCATGAAGGAAAAGATGATCCGGTTCCATTCATCAAGTATCTGCTTGGAACTATCATTGCTGCATATAGAGATTTTGAAGATCGCTTTGCACTTGTTGAGACGAAGAGATCGGCACTTGAGACAGTACGGCTTGCCAGCATGAATAAGATCGGGAAGTTTAACAAACAGGATATTCGCGAGCTCTGCCCCTCTCTTAGTATCAGTTCTGTTGAGGGTGCCCTTCGAAAACTGGTCGAATCCGGTGAGCTGAAACGTGAGGGAATAGGAAAGAGCACTTTTTACTACAGAACCATGTAAGGTAGTAATCGGGAGGAATTCTTAGTATGCGTATTTCAAATGATCTGGCAAAAATAATTCAAGAGTTTATGGATACGATTCCGGAGGAACGGCAGGGTGCAGTTGCGCCTTCAAGAGAACAGTTCACGAGGCTTCTTTCTGCGCCTTCTTCTGCACGAAAAGTACCGGGTATCCCTGTTCGGATGAATGAGGATGAAGATTATCATTGCAGCGAGGAGGAAGCGAAGGAAGCCAAAGCATTTCTTGAACGTATGTACCGGATCAAGACGAAAGATGACCTGATCAACTGTCAGAGATATCAGTTCATGGCAAGCGTTCACTATGAGCAGTTCATGACATTTTGGAAAGAGGCCCCGCTTTTCGATGTAAATGAACTGAATCCGAAGGGAAGAGAGAGTTTCGAATCCTGCCTGAAAGATGCGGAAGTATTCTATCCTTTGATTCAGGAACATGGTCTCTATGCATGGGATATCAGCGAATATATTAATCTTTGCCGGATCGCGGCTTCGGCAGGAATCATCAGTGATGAGGACTTTAGAGAGATCGTTGACCGCTTTGTATGTAAAGCACAGGCATTCTACAGTTCCTTTAAAGAATATGCCTTGTCGTATTTGTGCGGTGCCGTATACTTCATGGGCGCGGAAAACGACCTGGAGGATGTCGGGCCGTTTCTGGAGATCCAGAAAAAGGTGGTTTCGATCCTCTTCTCGGAAGATGCTCCGTGGAATTACTATTCCTGGTATAGACCGAAAGAACGGGAATGGGCACAGATCTATCCCGGTAACATGGGATGTCTGATCACGAAAGATGCATATGAGAACGGCATCGGATATATGTACCGAGAAGAGGGCTCGCCCGATCATCCGGACAGCGGCTGGAGATTTTTCAAAGGCGACGAACCGGATGAGTATGTCAATAATCCGGAGAATATCACGGTCGTAAGCTTGAATACGATCTGCAATCTGAGACCGGATATCCTGGCTTATCTTGAAGCGCCGGTTAACAGTGCTTATGGCTGGAATGG
>CADBGD010000087.1:0-1048 GCA_902794115.1 Oscillospiraceae bacterium | reverse complement strand
CATAAATTTCTTCGACTGGAAAAGTGCCTTTGAAACAAAAATGCGGCAGTTTATAAAGATTTTATAAAGATATTTGCGTAACTGTTTATACAGATACGGCTCCCCCCATATAATGAACTTAACAGATCTGAAATGGGCTTTGATGGCATGTGATCTCATTTCGGATAGTATTTCGGAGGCAGGCTGATATGTGATCCTTTTTGATTGAAAAGGAGGGTGGGGTAGATGAAAACATATATCAAGGTATGGGCCATTATTTTACTGATCGTAGATATATTTGTTTTCGGGTTCTTTCTTGACAACCGTGGGAAAATCATTACGCGCAACCAGGAGTTCGAAAAAGTCTTTCCCTGTAACACAAATAATGTGGTGCTCTCTGCTATCGAGCTCGAAGGGGACGGTACTGTTTCCAGACCGGCTGAGGCAGATATCACGCCCGAACCCCGGAAAGAACCCTTTATCCGTAGAGCCGACAATTCAGATAGTGATCTCCCGTACATCTTTGAGGCCATTGTTATCATTGATGTTGTGCTTTCAGGAATTGCTTTTCTTATTTACAAGATCCAGGATAATCTTAGGTTTAACAGGCCGGATCTGAGCCTTGCCTTCTCGAGTCTTCTGATCGCTCTTCTGATCGGTTCCGGATTTACCTTTTACTTTTTCTATCAATATGTCAGCCAGCCTGGAAAAGTAGTTGGCGAGGTCCACTATAACGCGCCAATCATTTATCTCTACGATGATCTGGAGCGCGAGGCGACAGTGAAATTGGATCTGAATGGACAGCTGACCTGCACGTATCCGAAGTATAACGAGGAGACCGGCTGGATCGTGAAGACTTCCTCCAACGGTGTGCTGACAGATAGGAACGGCCGTCAGTATGAATATCTCTACTGGGAAGCAGATGTGGATATGGATCCGGATCTGAGTAAAGGATTCTGCGTGCGGGGTGAAGATTCCGCCGCTTTCCTGGAAAAAGCACTGGCCGATTTAGGTCTTACGGATATCGAAGCCAATGCTTTCATTATGTACTGGCTGCCGCAGCTGGAAG
>CADBGD010000086.1 GCA_902794115.1 Oscillospiraceae bacterium | reverse complement strand
CGGTGCCCGTCTGTCCGGCACCATTTCCAGCACCTCTTCGATACGCTCGGCAGAGACAAAGGAACGGGAGAAGATCACCACCAGATTTCCGATCTTATTCAGTTCATCGAAAATACTGAAGATGTAATTGATAAACGTCAGAAGCATGCCGGCGGTAATGACGCCGCCATCGATGCGGTAGCCGCCCACCCACAGTACAAATACCACAGCGGCGTTCATGATGAGGATAGTGATCGGACGAAGAAGGGCCGAATACTTTGCCACAGAAAGAGTTTCTTTGGCATAGATCTCACTGGCCTCATCGGTCAGATCCTGATGGTATTTTTCTCTGGAAAAAGCACGGACGACACGGATACCGGAAAGCCGCTCATTTACCACACGGCTGACATCGTCCAGTTTCTTCTGCACCACCTTATAGCGGACGAAAGTCACTTTGATGATGGAAAGAAGCGTGATCAGAAACAGCGTGGATCCCACCGCGATCACCACGGACATAGGCGCATCCAGAAGAAGCGCCGCCACGATACCGCCGATGGTGATAAACGGAGCACGGAACACCAGGCGGATAAACATCGACACACCGGTGCAGACCTGGTTCACATCCGAAGTCATGGCCACGTTCAGAAACGACACCCCGCACTTCTCCTGCTGCGTCACCGACAGTGCATTTACCTGGGTCAAAAGACGGTCACGAAGACGTGCGCCGACTCCGGAACTGGCCCGGGCTGCGCAATACTGGCAGACCGCCGCCGCCGAAAGACCTAAGAAAGCCATGCCGAACATCAGCAGCGCCGTGCGGACAATGAATCCCCGGCTGTCCGAAGAAAATCCGGTATCCACGATCCGGCCCATCAGGTACGGCAAGATCAGCTCCAGCACCGCTTCGAAAAGTTTGGCGGCCGGACCGAGAATGAATTCCCGCCGGTAGGGGCGGCATTCCTGGAAAATGTATCTGTACTTCTGTTTCATAGTTGTCGTTCCGCCGCTGTCAGATCTGTTTATTTACGGTCTTATATTCGCCGTCTTCAATGTAGTAGGGACAGTCCTTCCGCCGGCCCTCAAGAAGCCGCTCCATGGCATCCTGGTCAATCGGGGCCTCGCAGAAATACCCGCCGGCCTCGTCATCGTAGACATAGTTCGAACAACGTTCACAGTCGCTCATTTTTGACCCTCCTCTTCCCGCATGGATCTACGGGAAATGCACCTTGGGAAGCCGCACTTATCCGCGGCGTTTCTTCCGATAGGCGCTGGGCATTTCGCCCATATGTTTCCGGAATGCCTCGGCAAAATAGCTGGCGCCGGAAAAGCCGACTTCGTAGGAAATATCCACGATCGGCAGGTCCGTCTGTACCAGAAGTTCCGCACCTTTTCTCAAGCGGAACATCGTCAGATACAGATTCGGCGTCTGGTTCAGATATTTCTGGAAAAGCTGGCAGCAGCTGGTCTTACCCATATTGCCGGCCGCGCAGATATCCTCCAAAGTCACCCGCTCTTTATAATGCTCATCGATAAACGAGATCATCATCTTCAGCTGCGTCATCTGGGAGAAATTTCCCCTTGCCTTGGCCGGTGCTTTGCCTGAATGCTGGAAGATCTGATCCCACATGGCAAAGAACTGCGACTGCGCACCCAGTTCCAGTGTCGATTCATACCGCATATAGTATACACGAGTCACCGCATCAATGATACTCCTCTGCCAGTCCCGGTCATTCCGGAGCGCCTCATAGGGGTAGTTTTCATTCTCGATGACCGGAAGTACGAACCGGTTCTCGATTTCTTTGGTAGCACAAAGCAGCATCGGGTGAAATCTCACCACGATGTATTCACTGTCCTGCCGGTTCTCCGACCGGACATCATGGACCTGACGGGAATTAATGAAGATTCCCTCGTCACATTCGAGATGGACCGCCTCACCATTTACATCACAGATCAAAGATCCGGACGTAACGACGAGAAACTCCACATCGTCATGCCAGTGACTCGGCAATGCATAGTTTGGATACTTGCCCAGCCGTATTCGGCGAATCTTCGCAGGGTATTCCACCTGCCCGAAAGTCTCGCCAATACCGCTATCCAGCACATTTTGCATACACATTTCCTTCCGTTTCCACCGCAGTGCTCATCCCCTACGCGACTGTTTCCGTGAAATATTGTTATAGTATCAAGAACTATTCTAATTGA
Organism: Oscillospiraceae bacterium; assembly: GCA_902794115.1. Classification (GTDB taxonomy): domain Bacteria; phylum Bacillota; class Clostridia; order Saccharofermentanales; family Saccharofermentanaceae; genus Scatonaster. The sequence goes on along the minus strand of CADBGD010000086.1, from coordinate 8,029 downwards.
AAATGTCAAATTTGTACACTAGAATTAAGAGGTCATCGTAAGACTCCAACCTCGGTGACTATACTATTATCCTCATCCTCACGCTTTGACCATCACATCCCCAATGGTAGTTCAACGTGAGGATTTTCTTTGCCCTTTTTTCGAAAGCAAATTCGTCGCTTCCCTTCGAAAGCAAATTCGTCGCTGGTCCTCGGCGCAAAGCGCCTGCGGAATCGCTCCTTCATTTGCTTTCGAAAACGAGAGAGGTTCCCTTCTCGCAAAGAAGCAATTTCAGAAAAAGATTTCGCCGTGCCTCCGCAGGCGAAGCCGAGGACAGCACAAGAAACTTTTTCTGAAATTCCTCGCGATCATTCCTCGCTTTGTTTTTTCCGAAGCGCCGCATTCATCTCTTCATTTTCCTTGCACTCACCCTTATAGGCCATAATGCCGCCGGCAATGATGCATGGAAGTGCCCCGATGACGAATCCGATCCAGTGTCCGACCCGGACCGAATGAAACCACTCAAACAGCCATACAGCAGCGCCTACCATCACGATCTCACAGACAAACGTCAAAATGACCCGAAGAGAAACAGACGGCACCTTTACGACTTTCCCGGACATAAAGATATGCCGGATGACCGCAGAAAGAAGTGCGACGACCAGAAACTGCATAAGTGTCTCCTTGGATAAGAAACCCGGTGTTTCATAGATCGAGCTGATTTTACTTTGCTCGGCCGCCGTGTCCGAAGATACTATAAACATGACGAGCGAGGACACCACCGTCTGAAGCGTAAAAGCCAGCGTAGTGCATTGAACGAAATCCGATGCGCTCTTTTTATCGAATAGATTATTTTTCTTACGCATGTTATCCACCTTTTTCCCTCCGCTAACGAAGTCCCAGACGCTCACGCAATTCATCCGCATAAAGGCGTGAGGCAATGAGCTGTTCACCATTGTCCATGGTGATACGGATCCGGTGATTCAGATCCGCGCGCAGTGACTTGATATGCTTCAGGCAGATCAATGTCGATTTACTCACACGGAAAAAGCCCGAGGCAGCAAGCTGCTGCTCGAGCTCGTATAGTTTTGCTTCCGATTCATACACAGAACTGTCCGTATATACGAAACATTTTCTTTCCATTGCTTCCAGATAAAGGATGTCTCCGATCTCCAGAAGGAAGACTTCACCATCTTTTTTGACCGTAAGTTTCCTGTCCATGACACGGATCATGGATATGATTTTTTCCACCTCCGGCGTCAGCGAAGGGCAGGATACGCTGATCTCGGTCTCAGGATTATCCGGGTTGATGTTGATCGAAATTTTCACTCGTTCGTAAGTCCTTCTTTTCGAAATGCGAGGACGAAAAAAGCTAAGATGACTATGGCATTCGCCGCGATGATGATCAGTCCTTCTGTACTTATCTTAACATGATTTATGTCCTCGAGCGCAAGATAAAGCTGCTGGGTGTAGAAAAACTTCGCAATCTTGGCGATGGTACCGTTAAACTGCGCCATCATGGGAAGGAAAGTGAAAATACACATCACCGGAACAGAAAGGCTCGTTGCTGCCATCTGATCTTTTGCCAGGACCCCGACTGCCGCCCCGAGAATAATGGAGATCACAAGACCTGTCATGATCACACACATATATTTCCACCACGCCGCATCGTCCAGTCCGCAGGCCTTACTCATCAGCATCGTACCGATCAGGCAGCACAGAAAATCATACACACCGACGCCGAGAAGATAGGATGCCGGGCTGACATTACTCATCATCAGCGCACGAAGTGTCCCCTTCTCCTTTTCTTCCGAAATAATGGCACTCATCGAAACGATCGGCGCCATGGCCATATACATAATGCTGAAAAGTTTCAGGTAGAAAAACTCCGGCATGTCTTCCACCTTGACCGCGTTACTCATCACGATGGTCATGATCGGGAACAGGATAAACTGGATCAGGACCGCCCTGTTTTTTCTCGTATCGAGAACCTGTTTTCTAAAAATCGCTGTTGCTTCTCTCATCTTTCACACCTCCAGTTTTCTTCCCGTAAGCTCCATAAACACCGTCTCCAGATTCGGCTCCTTCGAGTGGATCGTACGAAGATTGCCGTTCCTCAGAAATGCCTCGATTCTTCTACTGGTTTCCTCCGCACTCGCTGTATTCATTCCCATCGAAATGCACTCGCCGTCTTTGGTCACGACTTCGATCCGCTTCTGGTGATCGTACCTCAGACACAGTTCCTTCGGCTCTCCTCTTTCCACGATCTTTCCCTCATTCAAAAGCACCAGATGATCGCAAAGTTTTTCCGCTTCCGTCATGTTATGCGTAGTCAGGAAAATGATCGTACCCGCATCTTTTCTCTTTTTAATGATCTCGTGGATCTCACTGCTGGTCTGCGGATCCAGCCCGCTCGTCGGCTCATCCAGGAAAAGCACTTGCGGATGGGAAAGAAGTGCACGCGCCAGGCGGAGTCTTTCCTTCATGCCTTTACTGAGTTTCTTCACTTCCTTTTTCGCGGCCTCTTCCAGCTTCACTTCCTTGAGAACTGTCATGATCTCCGCATCGCCCACGCCGTATATATCCGCGAACACCTTCAGGTTCTGATAGCAGGTCAGCCTTTCATAAAGACCGAAATCATCCATCATGACACCAAACTTTTTCTTATCCGCACCGGTGAGTTTCCGGATATCCTTGCCGTTAACTGTTGCTGCGCCGCCATCAAACTGCAGCTGCCCGGTCAGGACACGAATCAGCGTAGTCTTACCCGCACCCGACGGACCCAGAAGACCAAAGATCTCTCCATCCCCGATCGTCATCGAAATCTCATCCAGCACTTTCTTACTTCCAAAACTTTTCGAAACATCCATTACAGAGATCATAAAAATCCTCCTCTTGTGCGTTTTTCTTTCATCACAAGAGGAGGATAACAAGGCAAAAAAGCTTATTCAATAAGGCAGATCACGAGTAGCCATACGGCCGACACAAGATGCCCGCCGACCTACATAAAACGCATCGGAACTATGCCGGATCATTCACGATGCCGACGAAAATAGGAAGTCCCGACTCACTCACGATCTCGAATACGAAGGGCCGGTTCAGGATTAGTTCATAATCTTCTTCGCTTATAGCATCTCCGGCCAGTTCGATCGTAGCAGAGACTGCTTTACAGCCTTCTTCATCGATCATGACACGCGTACTCTGCTTGATAGAGCTCACGTATACGCCTGCCTCGTTCTTCCCAATAAGCGGACTGAAATCTGCATTGCCGGCATCGAAAAGATCCGTGATTCCCATGGCGTTCAGGTAATCGTTCAGTTTAAGATCGGAAGAGATATCAAACTTCGGCACTTCCAGATGTATGCCCGCGTACTCAGCCGTCTTCGCCCAATCACGGCCATTTGCATTCAGGAAACGGATCAGTTCTTCATCTTGCAAAAGTTCTTCCGGCGTCATTCCTTCTTCCGGGAGAATGAAGCGTACACTTCCATTACCGATGATCGGCAATGCCACACACTCAAAATGATCTCCATAGTAATTCTCATACACCGTATCCGTGCACAAATACTCGCAGTTCACATCACCTGACGGAGCATGAAATGTTCCTGTACGTGTCATATCCGGCTCAAATGCGTTCACCCATTTCCCGCTATAATTCACGGTAGACGCAAGTGCGATCACCAGATCCGGCTCCAGTTTCAGATCAGAGAGCATGCCTTCGAGTAATCCATCCGTCTGCTCGTTGATCCAGTCACGGAATGCCTGACTATACTTCTCCGAAGTCGGATCCCCACAGTAACAAGAGGCGAAATAGTTGCCGGCCAACGTTTCCAAAACAGCCTGTTCATATGTCCGATCCGTATTCAACCACAGAGAATTCGCGAGAACCAGTTTTGCGATTCCGTCGTCCATGTAATTGGCAAGCCATACCGACTTGGCATGATCACGAAGCATCGCCATATCCGGCTGATGCAAAACATCCAGGATCTGCTGTCTTGTTTCTCCTTCCGTAATTTCTGCAGTCATACTTAATGCCATATACAGGCTAAGGGGCGAGAATGCCTTGTTCTCTTTTCCTGTATCCGAAAGGATCACACTCAGCATATCTCTCAAATACGCATCGTAGCCATCCTGATATCCTTCCGGCTGATTCCGCAATGTCTCCAAGGCCTGACGATATTCGTCGGATTTTTTGGCATCGTATTCATCGGAAAGATTCGGATTCTCGGGCATCTCCGGATACTGGGGTGAGGCCATCAGATATCCGGAACTCAGATTCTTATCTTTTCCCTTGCCATTCTTTCCCGTCACATATGGATAAAGCGTGTACCCCAGGATACCCACGACAAGAGCTGCGGCCACCGCACCAAAGATGATCTTCCATTTTCCTCTTTTCTTTATAGAAGCAGCTTCGGCATCCGCAACTACTCTTTCGTCTAATTCAGACATCAGATTCAACATATCTTTTCCGTTCATAGTAATTCCTCCTTTTCCAGGAATAACTTTAACTCCTGTCTCGTGCGAGAAAGCATCGTCCGGACTTTGCCATCGCTGAATCCGAACATGGACGCGATCTCTGCCGTATTCTCCAGATAGAAATACCGCCTGACGAATACTCTTCTTTTCTCTTCTGACTGCATCAGAAGGAATCGGCTGATTGCCGCCGCAATTTCTTTTCCCTCGATCTCGTCTTCGATACTGATCTTGGAAGGGATACACTTTTCCAGTTCTGTAGAAAACTCCTCTATGTATGCATGCCGCTTAAGCCGGTGTTCGTAAATACAGCGGTTCAATGATTTCGCTCGGATGATCTTTGAAAGAAAGGCAAGAAGATAGTATCTCGGCTCGCTTGGCGGAATACGGTTCCAGGCTTCCATATATGTGTCGTTCACGCACTCTTCTGCGGTCTGTTCATCCTGTGTGATCCGAAACGAAATGCGGTTCAGTCTCTTCCCGTACTGTTCGGACACAATACGGAGCGCCTCCTCATCCCTTTTAAAAAACAAATCCACAATCTCCCCGTCGTGCATCCGATCCACCTCACTCATTGGCTTTCACTTTCTTTATCAACAAATAAAGCCAAAATGTTACAGCCTACTATAATGTTGCCACAAAAATCTCCCTATCGGCGATTCTCTCTCAAGTTTCCAAAGAACGAGAACAGCCTGATTATAAGCATAAAAAATCTCCCTATCGGCGAGTTTTTTTCGCAAAGCGAAAAATGTCTGAGCCGTAGGGAGATATTTTTATGCGTATTAATAAATCAGGCTGTCTCGATCTTGGAAGCCTTCTCGAGGCCCAGCATCTTCACCGCATCTTCTCTCATCTTGAACTTCAGGATCTTACCTGCCGCGTTCATGGGGAAAGAATCTACGAAAGCGACATAGCGCGGAGTCTTGTGCTTAGCCATGTGATCTTTCACGTACTGCTTCACTTCATCTTCAGTCAGGGTAGAGCCTTCTTTCTTGATGATGCAGGCCATGATCTCTTCACCGTACTGTTCGTCCGGTACACCGATGACCTGTACGTCAGATACATCAGGATGAGTATAGATGAACTCTTCGATCTCCTTCGGGTAGATGTTCTCACCACCACGGATGATCATGTCCTTGATACGGCCGGTGATCTTATAGTAGCCTTCCGGTGTACGGCGGGCCAGGTCACCTGTATGGAGCCAGCCGTCCTCATCAATGGCGGCCTTAGTAGCTTCCGGCATCTTGTAGTAACCCTTCATGATGTTATAACCACGGGCACAGAACTCGCCGTCTACATTATCCGGCAGTACTTCGTTTGTAGCAGGATCTACGATACGGCACTCGACACCCGGCAGTTCCTTACCGACAGTCTGGACACGGACTTCGATGGAATCATCGACACGGCTCTGGGTGCATCCCGGAGCGGCCTCGGTCTGACCGTAAACGATCGTGATCTCTGTCATATTCATCTTATTGACAACGTCTTCCATAACCGGGATCGGACACGGAGAACCCGCCATGATACCTGTTCTCATGTAGGAGAAGTCTGTCTTTTCGAAATCCGGATTTTCCAGAAGTGCAATAAACATTGTCGGTACACCGTGCATTGCAGTTACGCGGCGGGCGGTGATGGAAGCCAGTACTTTTCTCGGCGAGAAATAATCCAGCGGAACCATAGTAACACCATGGGTCACGGAAGCGGTCATCGCCAGTACCATACCGAAGCAGTGGAACATCGGCACCTGGATCAAAAGTCTGTCCTCGGTGGAGAGGTTCATGCAGTCGCCGATGCATTTACCGTTGTTGAGCACGTTTCTGTGGGTAAGCATAACTCCCTTCGGGAAACCGGTGGTACCGGATGTGTACTGCATGTTGCAGACTTCGTCCGGCTCGGTGGCATCGATCATGGCACGAAGCGCTTCATCGCTGACCTTGCTGTCTGCGCTCTCGAACTCATCATCCCAGAAGAAGCAGCCGTCGTAACGGTTATCGATGGTAATAACATTCTTCAAGAAAGGCAGTCTCTCGGAGACCATTTCGCCCGGCTTGGATTTTGCCAATTCAGGGCAGATCTCATTGACGATACCCACGTAGTTAATGTCCTTATATCCATCCATCATAACGAGGGTATCGGAATCAGACTGACGCAGCAGGTACTCGATCTCGTGGATCTTATAAGCAGTATTTACAGTAACCAGAACCGCACCGATTCGTACGCAGGCCCAGAAAGTCAGGAACCACTGCGGGCGGTTGGTGGCCCAGAGTGCGACGTGGGAATCCTTCTTAACGCCCATAGCCATGAGCATCTTGGAAACGCGGTCAACATCATCTCTGAACTCGCTGTAGGTTCTGGTGTAATCACGCATGGTGTAGGCAAAAGCGGTCTGATCCGGGAACTCGGTGGCAACCTTATCCAGCATCTGGCCGAAAGTCATGTCGACGAGGATATCCTTTTCGAACATTCTCTGGCCCTTGCCTTTTTCGACGTACTTGATATTGGACGGAACGACCTCGATCGGCGGTTCCGGACGGACTTCCTGCTTGCTCTCCTTCTTAGAAGGCTCGATCAGTTTCTTGCTGCCCTTATTCTTCTCCCAGGCACGTACGAAGTTGATGAACTGCGGGAATACGATTGCGGCACTCTCGATCTCTTTGGCCCATCTCTTGACCCACTCCAGGGATACGAATCCGTCGTAGCCGTTCTTATCGAGAAGCTCGAAAAGCGCTTCCAGCGGCAGGTCACCGTGACCCGGCAGACGATAGGCTACGCTGCCGTCCGCTTCCTGAATGGAATCTTTCACATGGATATAGCAGACATACTCGCCGACATTGGCCCATGTGGTTTCCACGGACTCGCCGAAATAACGGAAGGGGTGATGTACGTCCCAGAGTACTTTTACATAAGGAGAATCCACTGCCTCGATGAGCTTACGGAGGCGTGCGGTATCGGCATAGACACCGTTGGTCTCCACGAGCAAAGTAACGTTCTTACCTTCGCAGAGAGGTGCCAGGTCCTTAAGAGCCGCGACGATCTTCTCATCGTCCACTTCACCTTCCGGTGCCGGATGGGCATCCGCGAGGATACGGACGTAGGAAGCGCCGCACTTATTTGCCAGTGTTACATATTCACCGATCTCGGTCGGTGCGATCTTGGCGCCTTCTTCATAAGCCAGTACGCAGTTAGAGGAGAAGCATGGAATCTCCAGACCAAGCTTTCTAAGGTTTTCCATAGTGCGGTCCACTTCCGACGGAAGGAACGGCTTTGCATGGGACGCGGTGATCTCCTCACCCAGTCCTCTGATCTCGATACCTGCGTAGCCAAGGTCATGGGCCATCGGATAGATGTCCTTCCAGGACCATTCAGGGCATGCCAGTGTAGAAAAAGCAAGCTTCATCGCCATTTCGAAAAACCTCCGGTTAAAAAAGCCGTGATAGTCATTCGCATAAATATCACAGCATAGGATTATTAAACGGGACTAGCATACACCCAAAAAACAAGAAAGGAAACGGGGCGACAGTGCTTTTGGGTGAGAAAGGCAAAAAAGCGGAAGAAAATGTTAACTCCTATGACCTCG
>CADBGD010000085.1 GCA_902794115.1 Oscillospiraceae bacterium | reverse complement strand
CGCAAGGGCTGAGGCTTCTTCGGCAGCGGTTTGCCTATTCGGATTCCGATCAGGCAGTGACCGTGATCGACTCAGAGGGAAGATGCACGTCGGAGCGGCGGCTGATGGGCCGAGTACGTGTCTACTACGCGCTGGAGGGCAAAGACGGAGACCGCTCGTCCTGGATGGAATATGTTCGGCCCGCCGGCTTTGAATTGTTTGACGGAAACGGCCTTGAAAGCGCGGTCGCTGAGCGGATGGCACGGGAGAAAAGCGTAGAGCACGCGGTTAAAATGGAAGGCGGTGTGATGCCGGTCGTGTTTGCGCCCGGGGAGGGCGGCACCTTCTGGCACGAGTGCTGCGGTCATCAGCTCGAGGCTCCTGCGATCGCGTCAGGAAACAGTGATTTTGTGGGAAAGATCGGCGAACGCGTTGCTTCGGAGAAGGTAACGCTCATCGATGACGGAACGATCTCCGGCGCGTACGGGTCGTCGCTATATGATGACGAGGGCAGCGCGAGACGCAGCAATGTCCTGATCGAGAACGGCGTGCTGAAGAATTATTTGTGTGATCGGTATTTCGGATCGCTGATCGGAGAAGCGAGCAACGGCTGCGGACGCAGGGAGAACTACACCTTCGCTCCGACCGCGCGGATGAGCAATACCTATCTTGCCGCGGGGACAGATGATCCTGAGGAGATGATTCGGGAGATCCCTTACGGTCTGTACGTGAAAGCGCTCGGCGGCGGGAGCGGCGGCAGCGTGTTTTCGATCCTCTGCAGCGAAGGATATGTTATCCGTAACGGAAAGATCTGTGAGCCTGTTAAGGGCGCCACGCTTGTCGGAAAAGGTAACGATGTCCTGATGAATATTGACCGTGTCGGAAATGACCTGAAACTTGCACAGGGCATGTGCGGGTCGGAAAGCGGTACCATTCCGGTGGACGTAGGCCAGCCTACGATCCGTGTTCAGGATATAACAGTTGGCGGTCAGGCATAAAGGAGCAGATATGGATAACAAAATCAAAGAATTTGTTGAAAAGCTCTTCTCCGAAGCGGGGAAAGCCGGTTTTGAAGAATATGAGGTATATTTCGGTTCGGATAACAGTATCGGTGTTTCTGTCCGGGAAGGAAAAGTCATTCAATATGAGAATTCCGATATGGCGGCATTGTCGTTCCGTGGTCTTTATCAAGGACAGATGGGCTATTCCTTCACCGAGGATTTCAGCGAGGAACAGATCCCGTTCCTGCTCGATCAGGCCAAAGATAACTGTAAGGTGCTGGAATTAAAAGAATCCGTAACCGTCTATGAAGGCGATAAGGAATATCCTGAATATAGCGGTTTCAGCGAAGATCTTACCCATCTTCGTTATGAAGAGATGGCGAATATGGCGCTTGAACTGGAAAAGAAACTTCTGGCCTATGATTCCCGTATCGAGGCCGTGGATGACTGCTGTGTGGACTATGGCTACGCCGAGATCCTGATCCGGAATTCCAAGGGAATGCAGTGCTTTGCCGCTGATAATGGCATGGGTGTCTATGTGGGATGCCGGGCCAAAGAGAACGAAGATGTACAGACCTACGGAAAAACCTGGTCGTTCATGAAGAGAAGTGAATTTGACGTGGATTATTGTGCCAAATATGTGGGACAGCATGTTATTGCCAAGCTTGGTGCCAAGCCGGTTCCTTCGGTAAAAACACCTGTCGTTCTGGATAAGGTGGCTGCCCGTGCGCTCCTTGCTTCTTTCACAGGTTCATTTTCCGCAGAAGCAATGCAGAAAGGCCTTTCCCGTCTGGCAGGAAAAGTCGGGGAGAGGATCGCCAATGAAAAGATCACGATCATTGACGAAGGTATGATCGGAGACAGTCCTCTATGTATCCCGTTTGACTCGGAAGGTGTCGGCGCGAAGCGCACTGTCGTGGTGGACAAAGGAATATTTGTATCTCCGCTTCATAACCGCAAAACGGCGCTGGTCGACGGAGTGGAAAGTACCGGTAACGGCTTCCGTGGAAGTGCCAAGGGATCTCTGGGTGTATCTCCGACCAATTTCCATCTGGAAAACGGAAATGCCTCTCTTGAGGAACTTTTCACTAAGATGGGAAATGGCATATATATTACTTCGGTGGCCGGACTTCATGCCGGTATCAACGGCGTATCCGGAGACTTTTCTCTGATGGCCGAGGGCTTTACTGTTGAAAACGGGAAGATCGGACGTCCGGTGAACCAGATCACGATTGCCGATAATTTCTTTGAAATGCTGATGAAGATCGATACGCTGGGAAATGACGTGGATTATTTTGCCAATGATGCAGGCCACGTTCAAGCCCCGTGCCTTCTGATCCCGGACGTATCTGTTTCCGGAGAATGATGAAGAAATAATTTTACAGTATCGTCGGATTTCTGTGGTTTTTATCCGCCCGTCTTTTCTTAAGGAGCTTAACGAAGAAGACGAGTATCAGAATGAGGACAGTAACAAGAAGAAGAATGACCAGCGTTGTCAGAAGCATACTCTGCAGGCTGGTTTTTTCTTTCTGTTCCACTTTCCCGGTCTCTTGAGCCGGCATATCTTTATCGACTACCGTAATCAAAAGATAGCCGACCGTATAGGTCTCATTATTAGCAAAACGGCGGAGGATCGGCAGACGGAAAGACTGGTTCGGCGCCTTCGGGTCGATGGCTAAAGAAGAGAGATCGACTTCATTACTGTAGCCGCTGTTGGCCAGTTCAAAGAAAGTGGAATAGTATTCCAGATGCTCGATCCTGGTTTCCGAGATCACAAGATTGGTATCCTTGAGGGCAGCGTTGATCTTCTCGGTACACTGGTTGACCGCACCCTCAAATTCAGACGGGTACACCATCGTGGTGGTGTAGTTTGTAAAGCAATAATCGAATAAAGAAGCCAGTATTTCATAGCGGGTCTCAGCATTGTCGGCCCCCATGAGGATACCGATCAGACGCCGGCCTTCTTTTTCGGCACCGGCTATGATCGTATATCCTGCCATGTCGGAATAACCGGTCTTTCCGCCGATGTAATACTCATATGACGTGGAAGGCGTGGAGATATACCGGTTGGCATTATTCAGGATACGCTTATCATTGAACTTGTTGGTGGGTTCAATGGTAAAAGAGGCAGAAGTGGCATAGCTCTGGAACTCCGGGTGAAGAAGCGCCTGCTTTAAGATCAGGCACATATCGTGGCAGGTGGTCCGGTGCTCGGCGTCAGTCAAACCATAGCAGTTGGTAAAATGCGTGTTGGTGCATCCCAGCTCCTGGGCACGTACATTCATTTTTTTGACGAACTCTTTTTCGCTTCCGCTGATGCGGATCGCAAGCGCCAGACAGGCATCGTTGGCTGATTTCAGAAGGCTGGCGTAAATGCACTGTTCCACGGTGACTGTCTCGCCTTCGGTAAAACCGATGCGGACATATTCATCCGGGATCGTTTCATACATCTCTTTGGTGATGGTGATCGTATCTGACGGCTGAAGCTCCTCTAAAGCCAGAAGAACGGTCATGATCTGGGTAATGGCGGCCGGCTGGCGGGGAGAGGCGTATTCGTTTCCGATCAGCATGGTATCGGAAAGCGTGTCGTAGATCAGATACGCATGCGCGTGGGGGACAGGTGCATTTACCGGATCCGGATCAAGAAGCTCTTCATTGGGATTCAGAAGATTGCCGGATTTCGTGCCTGTTTCGGAAGTTACTTCGGATTCATCATTATCGGCACGAAGAAATGCGCCGGATGAGTCACGGGAAATCAGGCGGGAAAAGGAAAGACCTCCGGAAAGAAATCCGGTCAGAAGCGCACACGAACAAAGGATGGCGCCGATTCTCCGAATGCTGTTTCTTTTCACTTTCTTCCCCCTGTGTTTGTGTGCTCAATCATGCAAAAAAGATCGATTTTTCCGTTCACAAAAATCCGTTGTTCATGTATCATAATAGGGTAAAAACAACGAAAATAAATCGAAATAGAAATCGAGGTAATTTGCGTGTCAACTGTTATTGTATCGCAAGAAGAGGTATTGCGCCAACATTCTCTTCTTGAGTCTTTGAAAAACCGTGTTTCGGCCATGTCTTCCGAATGCGGCCATCCGTTAACCTATAAAGTCCGCACCTATGGCTGCCAGCTCAATGAGGCAGACAGTGAAAAGATCGAGGGCCTGCTTCAGAGTATCGGGCTTGAGGAAGCCTCCGAGGAAGCGATCCCGGATTTTCTGTTCTTTAATACCTGCACGATCCGTGAAAATGCGGATATCCGTCTTTTCGGAAATCTTGGTGCCTATAAGATCAATAAGCGGCAGAACCGGGATATGTTCATTGCGGTATGCGGCTGCATGATGAAACAGCAGGAGAATGTGGACCGGATCAAGAAGAGCTTTCCCTATGTGGATGCGTGCTTCGGCCCGTCTGACATTCATCTTCTCCCGCAGATCCTGGATCAGAAGCTGAACCAGAGAAAGCGTGTATTTGCCGTATCGGAAGAGGATTATCTGGTGGAAGATAATTTCATCCCGGTAAAGAGAAAGAGAAAGTTCCGTGCCCTGGTTCCGATCATGTACGGATGCAATAACTTCTGCACATACTGCGTAGTTCCCTATACTCGCGGAAGAGAGCGTTCCCGTGACTCGAAAGAGATCCTGGATCAGCTTCGAAAACTGGCCGAAGAAGGCTATAAGGAAGTCATGCTTCTGGGACAGAACGTCAATTCCTACGGGAAAGACAGAGAAGAGGAGATCTCCTTTGCCAAGCTTCTGGAAGAGGCCGCGAAGATCCCCGGTTTTTCCAGAATCCGTTTTATGACTTCCCATCCGAAGGATATCTCGGAAGAAGTCATTTATACGATGAAGAAATATAAGAATATCGAAAGGCACCTGCATCTTCCGATGCAGTCCGGAAGCTCTCAGGTCTTAAAGCGGATGAACCGTCATTATGATCAGGAACAGTATCTGAAGACCGCGATGCTTTTCCGTGAGACCTTACCGGATGCCACATTAACGACGGATATTATCGTGGGATTCCCGGGTGAGACAGAAGAGGATTTTGAAGAGACACTGAATGTGATCCGTAAATGCAAGTTCGACAGTGCATTTACCTTCCAATACTCGAGAAGACCGGGAACCAAAGCGGCGGACTATCCGGATCAGATCCCGCAGGATGTGGTCACAGAGCGTTTCGGACGGCTTCTGGCACTGCAGAACGACCTGACTTTCGCATCGAACGAGTCCATGGTCGGGAAAGTGGAGGAGATCCTGATCGAGGGAAGAAGTGCCACCGCGCCGGATGTGCTGACAGGACGCACGAACTCGAACCGTCTGGTGAATTTCCGTATTCCGAAGGGTATCCTTCTGGACGGAAAAGAGGTCTCCTCGGATTCACCGGATTTTGATGCAGATGAACTGGAAGGAAAGCTGGCCTACGTGAAGATCCTGCGGGCCAAGCCTTATTCCGTAGAGGGAGAATTGGAGAGCTTTATCGATGAGTAACGACGAATTACTGACTTATGACGCCGTCAACACGTCGGACCTTTCTCCCATGATGCGGCAGTATTTCGATATGAAAAAGACTGCCGGTGACGCGATCCTGATGTTCCGCCTCGGTGACTTCTATGAGATGTTCTTTGATGATGCGATACTGGTATCCCGTCTTCTGGAACTGACTTTGACATCACGTGACTGCGGTCTGGAAAAGCGGGCTCCGATGTGCGGTGTGCCGCACCATTCGGCGACCAATTATATGATGCGTCTGATCTCGCAGGGCTATAAGGTGGCGATCTGCGAACAGATGGAAGATCCGGCTCTGGCAAAGGGACTGGTGAAGCGTTCGATCACCCGAGTGCTGACTCCGGGTACAGTCATCGATACCTCCGGACTTGACGAAAAGAAATATAACTTCCTGGTAAGTGTATATAAGGTTGGCCGCCAGTATGGTCTGGCCGCGGCAGATATTACCACCGGCACGATGGAAGCGACACAGCTGATCACGGGAAATACATCTGCGCATCTTATTAATCTTCTTTCCAAGTATCATGCATCTGAGCTGATCTTTAACGAAGATTTCCAGAAAGATGATCTTTTCTGCTATGTGACGGATAACCTTGTGGGCTCTGTGACGCTTCGGCCGAATTCCGATTTCAGAAGTAATCTGGCGGAAAGAGTTTTGCCGGAAGAATATGTGCAGAAAAAGACTACGAAGAAGGGGAAGAGTTCTTTTGCCGAAGAAACGAAAAACGTGCTTCTGATCTCGGCCATCGATGGAATCCTTTCCTATCTCGATGAGACCCAGCAGTCTCAGGTCACCCATTTTTCTACCGCCCGTATCTATGAGGTTTCGGATACGATGGAACTGGATGTGGCGACGAGAACCAATCTGGAGATCACCAGCACGATCCGTTCCAAGACGAAGAAGGGAAGCCTTCTCTGGGCGATCGACATGACATCTACCTCCATGGGCGGAAGAAAACTTCGGGAATGGATCGAAGAACCGCTGATTCAGTGTGACCTTATCGAGGCGCGTCTGGATGCGGTACAGCAGGCCAAAGAGGACTTTATCGCACGTCAGGAAATGCGTGAAGCGTTGATCGGCGTGTACGATATGGAAAGACTTGCTTCCCGTATCGCGCTTTCTTCGGTTAATGCCAGAGATCTTTTGAATCTTCGGAATACTTTAGGAAAGCTTCCGTATATACGTGAATGTGCCGCGCATTTTGAAAAGGGAATTCTGAAAGAAGCAGTTTCCGACCTGGAAGATCTGACCGATATATATTCGCTTCTGGAATCTTCTCTTTCTGAGGATCCGCCGATCTCTATTAAAGAGGGTGGCATCATCAAAGAGGGATATAACGAAGAAGCCGACCGCCTGCGTCATGCCTCGAAAGATGGTAAGTCCATTATCCTGGAGATGGAGGCAAGAGAGCGGGAAAAGACCGGTATCAAGAATCTGAAGATCAGTTATAACAAGGTCTTCGGTTACTATATCGAGGTCTCCAAAGGAAATGTCTCTTTGGTTCCGGAACACTATATCCGGAAACAGACACTGACCACCGGTGAGCGGTATATCACGCAGGAGATGAAAGAGATCGAAGATACGATCGTAGGTTCGACCGCGAAACTTGTATCTTTGGAATATGATCTTTTCTGTGATATCCGCGACCGTATTTCTTCTCAGGTCCATCGTCTCTTTAAAGTTGCCGGTGCGCTGGCAACGCTTGATGTGATCATGGCTTTGGGAGAACTTGCTGAGCAGCAGAACTACTGCCGTCCGGTAGTGGATGATTCCACGGTTCTGGAGATCGAGGACGGCCGTCATCCGGTAGTGGAGAAGATGCTGAAAGAAGGCGAGTTCGTTCCGAACGGCATTTCCATGAATGAGAATAACCGGCGTATCATGATCCTGACAGGTCCGAATATGGCTGGTAAATCCACATATATGCGTCAGACGGCACTGATCGTGCTTCTGGCCCAGATCGGTTCGTTCGTTCCTGCCTCCTCGGCACATATCGGAATCGTGGACCGTATCTTTACCCGTATCGGTGCGTCCGATGATATCTCACTTGGCCAGTCCACCTTCATGGTTGAGATGAATGAAGTTTCAGGCATCCTAAGAAACGGTACCTACAGGAGTTTGCTGCTTTTGGATGAAGTGGGAAGAGGTACCAGCACCTACGATGGTCTGGCGATCGCCTGGTCCATCATCGAGTTCGTGGCAAACCGTTCCATCATGTTTGCCAGAACTATATTTGCCACGCATTATCATGAACTCAATCAGCTGGAAAGTACACTTCCGGGTATCTTTAACGCTCATGTGGAAGTGGAAGAAAAGAATAAAGAAGTGAAATTCCTCCACAAGATCAGCGGCGGCGGTACATCCGACAGTTACGGTATTGAAGTCGCAAGACTTGCAGGCGTGCCTGCCGAAGTTGTCGATCGTGCCCGCGTGATATTGGCGGAATTAGATAAAAAGAAAATCGCGCTTACTTATCAGGCGGAGGAAGGCGGAGAACTTCCTATGGAAGGACAGATCCCGATCTTCTCTGCGCCGGGAAGCAGCGCACATACTGACTCGATCCGGACGGAGCTTCGGGATCTGGATATTTCCAGACTGACTCCTCTGGAAGCAATGAATATTCTGTATTCATTTATTGAAAAAGCGAAAGGAACGGAATAATGGGAAGAATTCAAGTACTCGATACGGTAACCGCGAATGCCATTGCTGCCGGAGAAGTCATCGAACGGCCAATGTCGATAGTGAAAGAACTGATGGAAAACTCCATCGATGCCGGATCCACTGCCATAACGGTGGAGATCGAGAACGGCGGAATCACCCTGATCCGTGTCCGGGATAACGGTTGCGGCATGGATGAAGAAGATGCAAAGAAAGCTTTTCTGATCCATGCCACCAGTAAGATCCGTTCACTGGATGAATTGTTCTCCTTGCATTCCATGGGCTTTCGTGGAGAGGCGCTGGCCAGTATTGCGGCGGCTTCGCGTGTCACTCTTTCCACCAAAGAACCCCAGGCGGAAAAAGGTGTCTGCGTCAAATACGAAGGCGGAGAGTTCATTTCCTGTACTCCCATAGGTATGCCCTCCGGCACTATTGTGGAAGTGCGGGATCTTTTTTATAATCTTCCGGCCCGCTTTAAATTCCTGAAAAAGGATCAGACTGAAGCCAATTACATCCAGACATTAGTGGAACGGTTTATTCTTTGCCATACAGATATTTCTTTCAAGTTTGTGAAAAACGGAAAGACCGTGCTTCAGAGCCCCGGTAACTGTGACGCCCAGTCTGCACTTTACAGTGTATATGGAAAAGATATCGTTCAGGATTGTAGAGAAATCAACAGCACCATCGAAGGAATCACGGTGAAAGGTTTTGCCGGCCTTCCAAAGATCAGCCGGGCTTCCAGATCCGAGCAGATCATTTTCGTCAATCAAAGACTGATCAGAAGTAAGACGATCTCCGCAGCCATTGATGCGGCCTATACTAATATGCTCATGAAGGGCAAGTATGCATTTGCAATTCTGGATATTTACATGCATTCGTCGGACCTGGATGTAAATGTGCATCCGCAAAAAGCCGAGGTCCGCTTTTCCAATGAATCTCTGATCTATCGCGCCGTCTATCACGCGATATTGAATACTCTGGCGACAGAGTCGATGAGTGTGGATTATTCTTTTTCTTCGGGAAATGCACCGTCGGCGCCCGTAGCATCTTCTGCCGCTATTAAAGAAACGAAGGCAACGTCTTCTCCGGTAGTAAAGAAAGAAGCACCGGTTTTACCGTCTTCACATATCGGATATCAGAATATGTATTTTGAAGAGAAGAAGACACCTTATACCACAACTCCGGTAGAAAAGGTGAATAAGGTTCCGGACGATCTGAAAGCTTCTGCTCCGGTTGCTTCCGCACCTTCAGAAAAAGACGTTTCCATAGAGCCGATCCTTCCTCCGGTAAATACACTTCCGCCGGTAGATACATTCCCTCCGGTTACAGAGATGCCTGTTTCAAGTGAACCGGAAATCACTGAGAAACCGGAAGTGAAAGTGTCTTCCCCTTTGGAAGAAAAGAGAGAAGAAAAAACGGAACTTGTTCAGGAAGAACTCCCGATCAGCAGACGTGAGAAAAGTCTGCATGAACTTTTGGCATCAAGAGTGATCGGTACTTTGTTTGATACCTATATCCTTATGGAATCTCCGCAAAGAACGCTCCTGATGATCGATCAGCATGCCGCCCATGAAAAGATCTTATATGAACAGCTGGTTTCGCAGGAAATGGAAAAGAAAGTGGTTTCCCAGCCGTTGCTGTCTCCCATGATCGTATCTCTTTCCCGTTCGGATATCAGCTTCATTGAATCGAATATGGAGCAGCTGGAATCTGTCGGATTTGAGCTGATGAATATGGGAGACGGAGAACTGGCCATTCGTGCTGTTCCTGCCCAAGTTGATCCAAACGAGATAAAAAGTGCATTTATTGAAATGATCGATGAGTGGATGCACGCCAGTAAGACAAGAAATGATGCATTGATCTTATCTCTTGCCACTTCTGCCTGCAAAGCGGCGGTAAAGGGCCATGATAAGCTCCACGATATCGAGATCAAAAGACTTCTGACTGACCTTTCGAAACTGAAGGATCCGTATCACTGCCCCCATGGACGGCCTATCGTGATCCGTCTTTCGGAAAAGGAAATCGAAAAAGAGTTTAAGCGTATCGTATAAGTGAGGCAGGATGGACGCAAAGGAACTTTTTGACATAACGGAATATCACTCGATCCCTATAATCTGCGGCCCGACGGCCAGCGGAAAAACGTCCTTGTCGATCAAACTGGCAAAGGAGCTTTCCGGCGAGATCTGTTGTTGTGATTCGATGCAGATCTACCGTCATCTTTCTGTCGGTACGGCAAAGCCGACAGAAGAAGAGAAGGCTCAGGTGCCGCATCACCTTATCGACCTCTTAGATCCGGATGTGCCGTTTAATGTGGCTTCTTATGTGGAAGAGGCCTATAAAAAGATCGATGAACTTCTTTCACGAAAAGTCCTTCCTGTTTT
>CADBGD010000084.1 GCA_902794115.1 Oscillospiraceae bacterium | reverse complement strand
TTCAGAACGTCGTGAGACAGTTCGGTCTCTATCTATCGTGGGCGTAGGAAATTTGAGGAGTGCTGTCCTTAGTACGAGAGGACCGGGATGGACAAACCTATGGTGCACCAGTTGTCACGCCAGTGGCACGGCTGGGTAGCTATGTTTGGATTGGATAAACGCTGAAGGCATCTAAGTGTGAAGCCAGCTTCAAGATGAGATTTCCCTCTTTATTGGTAAGGGCCCTGGAAGACTACCAGTTGATAGGCCGGGTGTGTAAGTACAGTAATGTATTCAGCTGACCGGTACTAATGCCCGAGGACTTGACCACAAGTTAAGATTCTCTAGATTTTAAATCTAAAACCAAAACATTTCATAAGATTCTCATTCCATTTCCGATCGAGTTATGGTATAGTTTTCTATGCAGTCTTGAGGGTGCAGCTTAAAGACCCTCAACCATTCCGGTGGTTATTACGACGAGGCCACACCTGTTCCCATCCCGAACACAGAAGTTAAGCTCGTTCGTGTCCAAGATACTTGGCTGGAGACGGCCTGGAAAAATAGATCGCTGCCGGATTATATGGAGCTCATTACGGAAACGTAGTGAGCTTCTTTTTTTGTGCTTTTCTAGGATGATTCGCTGCTTTTCTCCTCCCATAGAAAAATGAAACAAAATTGTAATATTAGGGTTGAAATCAGAAGAAGAATGGTATAATTGATATAACTGTTGTATGTAGAGTGTGTTTTACACACTATATATTGTGGAATATCGAAATGGAGATTAGCTATGTGTGCAAAGATTCTGGTCGTAGATGATGAACAGCCATTGGTTGAATTATTGACGGCAAATCTGGAAAGAGAAGGTTATGAAGTCATTACCGCTTTTGACGGTATGGCGGCTCTGGATCAGGCGGAACGGCAGAAGCCGGATCTGATCCTTCTGGACTGGATGCTTCCCAAGATGGATGGTTTTGAAGTCTGCAAGCGTCTGCGCCCGAAGACAGCCGCTCCGATCATCATGGTCACGGCGAAAGGTGAAGAGATCGATAAGATCCTTGGTCTGGAGATCGGCGCTGATGACTATATTACAAAGCCCTTTAGTCCCCGTGAAGTCCTTGCCCGTGTGAAGGCACAGCTTCGTAGAAATACGTATGTGGAGAAGGAATCGGCAGGACAGGAAAATATCATTAAGATCGGTGAACTGGAGATCGATAAGAGTGCTTATCAGATCCGCCGTGCCGGTGTGGATGTGGCTCTGACTTATCGTGAATTCCAGCTTGTGCTTTTCCTGGCGGAAAATGCCGGACAGGTATTCTCCCGTGAGGCACTTCTGCAGCATGTCTGGGGATATGAGTATTTCGGTGATGTTCGTACGGTTGATGTTACTGTACGTCGTACACGTGAGAAACTCGAGCCGGATCAGAACAACTATCGTTATATTCTGACAAAGAGAGGCGTCGGCTATTATTTCGACAAAGCCCAGTAATCGATGAAAGAGTTTGTATTTTCAGAAGTAGAACTGGCCATATGGGACCGGGTGCTTGAACCCGTTCCCATGCTTTTTATAGGACTTGGACTCGGCGCGATCATCGCCGGGCTGATCGTTTATAATGTTTTTCGCCTGTCTTTTTACAGAAAAAAGAGACAGATGAAGTTCATCAATGCCGCTAACGGTGTTGCCAACTCCGTTCTGAATATCGTTCAGATGGGTGTCGTGGCGTTTACTGAAAGCGGCATGCTTCTGTTTAATAATAAAACCAGTCTGAAGAAACTTCGGGTGGAAGAACTCCCCCAGTCTTTTGCTGATTTTGTCGACACGTTTATTCCGGATAAAGAGATACTGATGCAGCTGCGGCTTTATGAGGATATGCTCCCGGAGCAGCGACCTCAGGAATTAGATGAAGAAGCGGCGGAAAATGAGAAGATCGAATCCGTAAGTACTAGAGTGGAGATCCATAACCGGATCATCCAGTTCCAGTTCTCCAAGCCCTTTTTCCCGCAGTCTACGCTTCGCGGCTGGGTAGTGGTTCTGGAAGATGTGACGAAAGTGGCGAGACAGGAACAGCAGAGACGTCTTTTTGTGTCCACTGTTTCCCATGAGCTGAAGACTCCGCTGGCGACTATTAACGGTTATTCGGAATCCCTGATCGACTGGGGTCTTCGTGAGAAGAGCGCCGATCAGATCTTTAACGATGTGTTGAAGATCAATGAGGAGAGCCAGCGTATTACGGCAATCATTGCCAATCTGACTTTCCTGTCGCAGATCGAAAACAACAAAGACAAGATCGATATGCGGGTCTACCGCATTGATAAGGCGGTGGAGGAGATCTGCCGGAAATATCAGGAAGAGGCCAGAAAGAAAGGTATCCGGCTTTACTATCAGAGCCTGACGAGAAATATGCCGGTGGTTTTCGGCAGTAAGAGCATGATGGAGCAGATGGTCGGAAACCTCATTAATAACGCGCTGAAGTATTCTGCCAGAAATACAGGAGTCTGGGTATTTATCCAGGGCCATGAAAATACGGTCACGATCAAGGTGCAGGATCAGGGAAAAGGAATTCCCCGTCCGGATGTGGAGAAGGTCTTTAATGCCTTTTTCCGAGTGGATGAGAGCGGTTCCCGTGCGGCAGGCGGTTCCGGATTAGGTCTGGCTATCGTAAAGATGATGGCGGAAGTGCAGGAAGGCAGCGTTGATCTTGTGACCCGCTGTGCCGATGATGAGGAGTCCGCGAGCCAGCGTGCAGAGGTCGGAAGTGATTTCTATATCACGGTTCCGACAGCGGTTTCCGTCTTCCGGGAAACTCTGGAAGGAATCCGCGACGGAGCGGAGCGGGAAGAGGTCCTTTACCGGAAAGCCAAGCAGTATATGGATAAAGTCAACGATGATGACTATGACTTGGGATTTGATTTTAAGGAACTTCGGGATCCGGAAAAAGAACAGCTTCTGTACTCGCATCTCGTATTTATTGATGAATGTGATATTATAGATGAGGTTCAACCAGTTACTTCACCTGCTCCGCAGATACAGGAAACCGTACCTGTGGAACAGTATGTGGGAGAAAATGTGGCTCCGATCGAGGATACTGTGCCTGAGAATACGGCCGTTCCGGTTCAGCCGGAAGTGGCTGCTCAGTCCGTTCCTGCAGAATCGCTACATCCGGAAGTGGTGACATCACAGGACAGTATGGTCATGCCTGAGGTTTCGGTGATCCAGGAAGCTCCTGTGATTGCGGAAGTGGAGAAGTCCGCTTTCGTAGCGGAAGCGGTTCCGCCTTCGGAGCAGATTCCGTTTGTGAATCCGGAGCCGGTATCTTCGCCGGCCGTACAGGAGGCAATTAAGCCGGATCTGGCTTCAGCTCCGGAAGTACTGGATGAAGTGCCTTTGGCGTATGTACAGGAAGTACAGCCGAAAGAAGAGAAGGCAGAAGCAGAGGAGTGGGTCTCCCTGCAAAAGCGGGGTGCCAAGATGCTGGTACCGGATCCTCCGCACTTAAGAAAACCGATCCTCAGTAAGGAGACGATCGGTTCGCAGAATGCGGAGAAGAGACGACAGTCTCGTGCCAAGACCATGGCAGAAAAGAAAGGGCAGGTGGAAGTGCCCAAACCGGAACCCGTAGAACCGGTCGTTCCTTCCAGAAGCCTTCTTCGTCAGGTGACGGAGCCGGCCAAGGACAAGAATACAGACAGTTGATATGTGGGGCAATCAACAAAAAGGGGAGCTAGTTTATGTCAAGTTATCGAATCGTCGGAGCCAAGAGGCTTCACGGAGATGTGAATATCAGCGGAAGTAAAAACGCGGTGCTGGGAATCCTGGCCGCGGCCATGATGCTGGACGGACCATGTAAGATCGAGAATGTGCCGGATATCGTGGACGTGCGTGCGATGCTGGAGATCTGTGAGACTCTGGGCGCGAAGATCACCAACTGCGGTGACGGTGTCTATGAGATCGATCCGACCAATATCAACACCTATGAAGCAACTCATCCGAAGGTAAAGAATATCCGTGCTTCCTATTATCTTCTGGGCGCACTTCTGACCCGCTTTAAGAAGGCGACGATGTATATGCCCGGCGGATGCAACTTCGGTAACCGTCCGATCGACCTTCATCTGAAGGGATTTCAGAAAATGGGCGCAAAGGGTACGAAAGCAACAGATATCCGTGACGGTATCATCCGCATTGTGGCAGATGAACTGCGCGGCGCGCATATTTTCCTGGATGTGGTCAGCGTAGGTGCCACCATTAACCTGATGCTGGCGGCAACCAAGGCCAACGGCATGACGATCATTGAAAACGCGGCGAAAGAACCGCATATTGTTGACGTAGCTAACTTTTTGAACTCGATGGGTGCCAACATTAAAGGCGCCGGTACCGATACCATCCGTATCAAGGGCGTGCCGGTGCTGGCAGGCGGATTCTCTTATTCCGTTATTCCGGACCAGATCGAGGCCGGAACCTACATGATCGCTGCGGCGGTGACCCGCGGTGATGTGACGATCCATAACCTGATCCCGAAGCATATGGAACCCCTGACCGTAAAAATGCTGGAAATGGGCTTTAATATCGAACAGGGCGATGACTGGATCCGTGTTTCTGTGGATGACGATGTGGAACTGGAACCGACGAACTTTAAGACCCGTCCGTATCCGGGATTCCCGACAGATCTTCAGCCTCAGGCAACGGTGCTCCTTTGCCTGGCCAACGGCATGAGCCGTATGCATGAAAATGTCTGGGACAACCGTTTCCAGTATGTGCCGGAACTGCAGTCCATGGGCGCGTCCATCCAGGTGGTGGATAAAGTCGCGCTGGTCAACGGACCTGTCAAGTTCTGCGGCGCAAGTGTCACAGCGCTGGACCTTCGTGCCGGAGCTGCCATGGTACTGGCCGGACTTGCCGCAGACGGGGTGACCACCATTTATCAGGCGAACCGTATTGACCGCGGCTATGAAAAGATCCTGGAAAAACTCCGTGGCATCGGGGCCGAGATCGAGCATAGTGATGAGGATATGGAACATGTCACCGTGGACGATGAATAAACGGCCGGAGTGCTTTTGCCATGGTAACTGAATCTCTTTCCATCACTCCGCTGTTCAGTGGCAGCAGCGGCAACTCCATTCTGGTACAAAACCGGGGCAAAAAGCTTCTGGTGGATGCCGGACAGAACTGCAAAAAAATCGTCGAGGCCCTCTCGACGTTATCTGTGACGCCGGATGCGCTTTCGGCGATCCTTATTACCCATGACCATAGCGACCATATCTCCGGACTGGATGTTTTCACCCGAAAATTCGGCGTCCCGATCTTTGCCACGTCTTTGACCTGGCGGGGGATCCATGCGGCCGAAAGAAAACCGCATGACGAATCTTTGGATCACATCATTACGACCGGAGAGGCATTTTCCATCGAAGATATCGAGATCACGGCCTTTGATACACCTCACGATGCGGACGGTTCCTGCGGCTACCGTTTTTCCTCGGAAGGAAAAAGCGTGGCCATCGCGACCGATATCGGCTGGATGACGCCCATCGTATTTGAGTCCCTTCGAGGATGCGAGACGATCCTTCTGGAGGCCAACTACGATAAGGACATGCTCTGGAACGGGGAATACCCGTATTATCTGAAAAAACGCATTGACGGGGAGAACGGGCACCTTTGCAACGACGACTGCGCCAGGACCATGGTGGCACTTTGCAAGTCAGGTACCAAGCATTTTATCCTCGGCCATTTAAGCAAGGAGAACAATCTGCCTCAGGTGGCGGAGCGGACGGTGCTTCGCGCCATGGAAGAAGAAGATCTGCTTCGCGACAGAGACTTTACGCTGCAGGTAGCAAACCGGTATATTCCGACGCTGCCGCTTTTCTAGGAGAGAATGCATGAAACTGGTCATTGTCTGTGCCGGAAAGATCAAGGAGAAATGGCTGAACGACGGGATCGCGGAGTATATCAAGCGGCTGTCCCGCTATACCACGGTGGAGATCCAGGAAGTGCCGGATGCACCGGACAGCCTGCCGGTTTCGCAGGCGCTGGAGCAGGAGGGAAGCAAAATGCTTTCCCGTATTAAGCCAGGCGCCTATGTGATCGTTTTGGATCTTCATGGGCAGCAGATGCCTTCCGAAGAGTTCAGCCGGCACGTGATCGAGGGCTATGAAAGGGGCGGCGCGGAGCTGGTGCTTCTGATCGGCGGGTCCAACGGCTTGTCGCCGGAAGTGGTTTCCCGGGCCAATGAACGGCTGTGTCTTTCGAAGATGACTTTCACCCACCAGATGACACGTCTGATCGTTCTGGAACAGGTTTACCGCGCATTTAAGATTCATTTCGGTGAAAAGTATCACAAATGAGTGACTGTTTCGCAAAAAAATGAAACATTTTTCATCAAATTGTAAGCAAAAGTCCTTTTCACGTTTTGCATATTAATATAAAATATATATTAAGTTTAACATCGGAGAGTTGGGGCTTATGAGAGACTCGGTTAAAATCGTTATAGCTTGTATCGTATGCCTGGGCGTCGTTAAAGTAGTCAATCGAACACAGAATGGTGTCGTTCAGTGGAAGTTCGAAGACGAGAACGACCAGTGCTGGCGTGATATCTGCAATCTGGAGCAGATGAAGGGCGCCAATGCCGATTCTCCGATCCGTACCACCGATGATGGTATTCTCCAGTACAAAGATGAAGATGGCGAATGGCACGATATCGTTGACCAGAATAACATCGTTGGTGAGCAGGGTAAGAAGGGTGATACCGGTGCCACAGGCCGCCAGGGTGAAAAAGGTGAAAAGGGTGACAAAGGTGACAAGGGTGACAAAGGTGCTGACGGACGTTCTGTGGAACTTCGCACAAGCAACGGTTACCTGCAGTGGAAATATACCACTGATACCGAGTGGAAGACCTTGATGGCTACAGCCGCAATCGCCGGCGCAAACGGTAAAGACGGCCGTTCCGTAGAAGTAAGAAACAACGGCGTGGCTCTTGTCTGGAGATATGAAGGGGAAGCGGATACAGCATGGCGTACGATCGTGACGATTGCAGCCCTGAAGGGTCAGGAAGGTCCGACCGGTGCTCCGGGTGCAGTCGGACTTCCCGGTGATGACGGCCGTTCCGTTGAGTTTGATACTTCGGATGGACAGATCCGCTGGAGATATACCGATTCTGAGGATGAAGACTGGAATGTTATTGCTGCCTACGATGAACTCAAGGGCGCTCCGGGTGACAATGGTAAGACTCCGCAACTCCGTGTAGATGAGAACAAGCAGCTCCAGTACAGCTATGACGGCGAAAGCTGGAACGACCTTTATAACATGACTCTTCTGACCGGCCCTCAGGGTCCTCAGGGTCCGACAGGTGAACCGGGTGCCAAGGGTGACAAGGGTGACCGTGTTGAACTGAAGAAGTTCGATGCCCACGGCGACATTTTTGACGGTGAAGGAAATCTGATCCAGGCAGCAGAGCCTGCCATGATCAAGTACCGCTACGTGGATGCAAGCGGCAACCCGGCCGGTGACTGGATGAAGATCGTCAATCTGGATGAGATCAAGGGTAAAGACGGTACTCTCGTGGATATCGGTGACCTTCAGGTGGTCGACCGTGTGATCGGTCAGGATACAACAGATCCGGACAATCCGGTGGACATTACCGAGAAGTGGGTCGCCTGGTTTAAGACCGGTGACACGACACCGAATTATCTGTGCAAGCTTTCGGATCTGAGCGTTACCGCTCCGACAGTGGAACCGAAAGAAGTATTTACTCCGAGTGCAGACGGCGGAAGCGTTACACTGGATTCCACAAAGTCTTATCTGGTAACCATGTCCATCAGCGGCGAAAATGATTCCGGTTCTGCCAGGACTGCATCGATCACTTGCAGCAACGGCAAGAATGTAGTCGGTACCTGGCAGGCAAAGATTGCAGCTGTATACGATGATTCCGATCCGGATAACATTATCGATATTCCTGAGCAGAAGTTCTCCGCTTCCTACTCGAATTCCTTCGTAGTGACCGGCGAATCTTCTCTGACTTTCAGCGTTAGCAATGCAGATGGACTGTCCACTTCCGTTACAGTCGTAGAGATCTAAGGAGTAGCGGAATGGAACGTCGTGATAAAGTCAATTACTATCTGGATCTGGCCGAAGTGGTGGCGAAGCGCAGCACCTGTCTGAGAAGACATTATGGAGCGGTCATCGTGAAGAACGATGAAGTGATCTCCACCGGTTATGTGGGCGCTCCACGTGGAAGACAGAACTGCTCCGACCGGGGCACCTGTGTTCGTGAAGAACTGCAGATCCCGAGAGGCGAAAGATACGAGCTCTGCCGCAGCGTACATGCCGAGCAGAATGCTATCATCAGCGCCAGCCGCGATAAGATGATCGGAGCCACGATGTATCTTTCAGGATACGATGCCAAGACCGGCGAATATATTCCGAAGTCCAATTCATGCTCTCTTTGCAAGAAGATGATCATCAATGCCGGAATCGAGAAAGTAGTGGTCCGGGACAGTCAGGAAGAATACCGTGTAGTCAACGTACAGGACTGGATCGATAACGATGAGTCCATCGAAGGAAAGCGCGGCTACTGACAAGTGCATTTACCGAAGAAAAAGCATCCCCGCCCGGAAAGTCCGGACGGGGATTTTTCATGCCCTGGTGAATTTGCATGTCTTATTTAATAAGTAAGTATTAAAAGCGGCGTTCGTTTCGGATATTTCCATCCAGGTCTTTAAAGACCACGCCTTCCTCACTTAGGATCAGGTAGCCGCGGTGGGTGTCCTGCTTCGGGTAAGTCGGAGAACCGGGATTGAGATATAAGATCCCGCCGGGGAGATCCTCACAAGCCACGACATGGGTGTGACCGGTAAGAAGAATGTCGCCTTCCTGAAGATTCGGAAGATGGTTCGGATTCCATACATGGCCGTGGGTGCAGTAGACCAGTTTCTTACCCAGGGAAAGGATGGCATAGTCGGCCATCATAGGAAAATCCAGGACCATCTGGTCCACGTCCGAATCGCAGTTTCCGCGCACGCAGAGAAGCTCATTCTTTCTGGCGTTGAGGAGAGCGATGACTCCCTTCGGATCGTATGTGGATCCGAGGGTATTTCTAGGACCGAAATAAAGAAGATCGCCTAAAAGAACGAGGCGGTCACAGTTTTCCCGGTCATAGGCCTCCAGGACCTTGGAACAGACATCCGGATAGCCGTGGATATCCGATGCGACAAAATATTTCATAAAAGCTCCTTTCAAAAAAGAAAAATCAGGCGGCCTTCGGTCCGTAGACGAAGACCAGGTTAATGAGGATCATCTGCACGATAGAAAAGAGCGGCACCAGGATCAGAAACCTCGGTTTCTTGGTCTTATGGTGAAAGACGATCATGCCCAGGATCCCGCCAAGGCCCCCAAAGCAGGCGGCAAATCCGAGAAGTTCACGCTCGCGGATCCGGAATGCATGTTTCTCCGCCCGGCGCTTGTCCTCGTGAAACAGGGCAAAAGTAATCAGATTGAGGAGCACAAAGAAGATCGCAAAAGGAAGTCCGTGCTCATACACAAAACGAAAAGGAAAAGTCATTTCTGCCTCCGTGACATTATACTGACAATATCCGAAAGTGCCTTGACAAAACAGGGTGCTCTCGAATACAATACACACATGGTGTTTAACGCTTTAGCAAAGTAAAGTGATAAAGCATTAGGAGAAAAAGCTCGTACCCGATTCGAGGATTCTCCTCACACCATATAAAAGTATTATATATGAAAAACAAAGGGAGGACTACCTCATGGGAAATTATCGGTTCCATACACCCGACGGCGTGATCGATATTCTGCCGCAGGAAGCAAGCGTGAAGAGAAAGCTGGAAACAGACATCCGGGAGCTTTTCTCCAGCCATGGATACAGTGAGGTGGAGACTCCGGGTATCGAATATTACGATGTATATTCCAGCGGGGATTTCGTTTCCACCGAGGATATGTTCAAGATGCAGGATAAAGACGGCCGTATCCTTGCTATGCGCTATGACGGCACGGTGCCGGTGGCAAGACTTGCCGCCACGCTTCTGAAGGATGAGAAGCCGCCGCTTCGTCTTTCCTATGTGGAGAATATGTACCGCTTTAAACTGAGCGGTGGCGGAAAACTCCGCGAGTTCTCTCAGGCAGGTGTGGAACTTCTGGGGCTGGATAATGCGGAAGCCGATGCCGAAGTCATCGCACTGGGCATCCAGTCTGTACTGGCCACCGGCATCACGGATCTGCAGATCTCCATCGGTCAGATCGAATTCTTCCGGGGCCTGGTAGAAGAGTGGGGCGTTTCCGCCGAAGACGAGGCAGAACTCTCCACCGCCATCGACCAGAAGGATCTGGTCCGGATCGAAAAGATCGCCGAGAGACTGGGACTGTCGGATGAGGCCAAAGAGCTTCTGGACATGATCAGCAACCGCTTCGGGACCTACGATGTACTGGATGCATTTGAAGCGAAGGTGAAAAACGAAACATCCCGGGCAGCACTTCAGAATCTTAGAGAGATCCTGGATATCCTGAAGGATTACGAGCTTCTCCAGTATGTCAGCATCGACCTGGGCATGCTCCGGAGCCTGGATTACTATACCGGCATGATCTTCAAGGGCTTTACCTATGAAGTCGGCTTCCCGATCCTGGGCGGCGGCCGTTATAACAAGGTCATCTCCACATTCGGCCGCGAGCTTTCGGCGGTAGGATTCTCTCTGGGAATCAACCTGATCCTGACCGCGCTTCGCCGCCAGGACAAGCTTCCGGAATTCGTGGAAGTGGATGCCATCGTCGGATACAAAGACGGAGAAGGTATGCGCCAGGCTGCTTTTGCCACGGCAAAAGCACTGCGTGAGACGGGCTTAAAGGTCATCGTGGATACCCAGCATCTCAGTGAAGAAGAGCTGGATGCCTACGCAGAAGAGCGCGGCATCGACCAGGTGGTATTTGTGGAAGAGGAAGAAGAGCAGGAGGAAAACACATGATTACGATTGCATTATCGAAGGGGCGTCTTGCGGAAAAAGCACTGGACCTTCTGGAGGCGGCAGGCTATGACGTAACTGCCGGCAGAGAAGAATCGAGAAAACTGATCCTTCAGGATGAGAAAACCGGACTTCGGTTCATCATGGCCAAGCCGGCAGATGTACCGACCTATGTGGAATATGGTGCTGCAGATATCGGTGTGGTAGGTAAAGACACCCTTCTGGAAGAAGGCAGAAACCTCTATGAGGTGATCGATCTGGGCTATGGCGCCTGCCGTATGTGCGTATGCGGACCGGCTTCTCTGAAAGATAAGCTGGATCAGATCCCGAATAAGCGGGTCGGCACCAAATATCCGAATATTACGAGAGCCTATTTCGA
This sequence comes from Oscillospiraceae bacterium, assembly GCA_902794115.1. GTDB lineage: Bacteria > Bacillota > Clostridia > Saccharofermentanales > Saccharofermentanaceae > Scatonaster. The sequence continues at coordinate 11,065 of CADBGD010000084.1, read as the reverse complement.
AGGCACAAAGAAGGAAAGCGTGGAGATCATCAAGCTCCATGGTTCCGTTGAGCTGGCACCGCTGATCGGTCTGGCGGAAGTGATCGTGGATATCGTTGAGTCCGGCCGTACCCTGAAGGAGAACGGACTGGATGTACTGGAAGTGGTGGCGGATATCAGCGCCCGCGTGGTCGTCAACCGCGTGTCCATGAAGATGAAGGAATCCGAGATCGTACCGATGCTGGATGCCTTAAGAAAACAAGTAGCCATTAAGAACGCAGAAAAGAAAGAAGGCTAATCATGAAGTGTAAAATGCTGAAAGCCCCGCAGGGGGAACTGAAGAAGATCTGCTCCGACCTCGGCATGCGGGGAAAGATGGAACGGCGATAAGGCAGCCTTCGCCTATACAAAGAAATTCGATAAGGCCGACATTACTTCGGAAAATGTCCGTGTGACCGATGACGAGATCGCGGAGGCCATGAAGGAACTGGATCCGAATCTCATCAATGTGATGAAAAAGTCTGCCGCCAATATCCTGGCTTTCCACGAGAAACAGGTGGAGACCGGCTTTAAGATGGATGTGGCTAAGGGCTCCGAGATCGGCATGCGTGTCCGTCCGATCTCCGTTGCCGGTATCTATGTACCGGGTGGTACGGCGCCGCTTCCGTCCACGGTTCTGATGAACGTGATCCCGGCCCGGGCAGCCGGGTGCCCCCGTATCGTGCTTTGCACGCCGCCGCGGGCTGACGGAACCATAAGTCCGGTCATCTTAGCTGCCGCCAGCATTGCCGGCGCCACCGAGATCTATAAGGTAGGCGGATCCCAGGCCATCGCTGCTATGGCATACGGCACCGAATCCATTCCGAGAGTGGATAAGATCTGCGGTCCCGGAAACATCTACGTCAATACCGCCAAGCGTCTGGTATACGGCCAGGTGGATATCGATATGTTCGCCGGCCCCAGTGAGATCCTGATCATTGCAGACGATTCCGCTGTGCCGGAGTTCGTGGCAGCTGACTTCCTTTCCCAGGCCGAGCACGATGTACTGGCTTCAGCGATCCTTCTGACCACATCTGAAAAGCTGGCGGAAGCTGTCTATGAAGCCGTGGACCGCCGTTCCGAAAAGAGCCTTCGTAAGGAAATCTTAAGTAAGTCTCTTCCGACCTACTGCGCGATCCTGATCGTAGACGATATGGAAGCCGCGATTGCCTTTAGTGAGGAGCTGGCTCCGGAGCACCTGGAACTTTGCGTGGAAGAACCGGACAACTATATCGACCGCTTAAATAACGCAGGTGCGATCTTTGTCGGAAACTACACACCGGAGCCTTTGGGCGACTACTATGCCGGACCGAACCACACGCTGCCGACTTCCGGTACCGCCAGATTCTTCTCGCCTCTTAACACCGGCGCCTTCTTTAAGAAGATCTCGGTACTGCGCTATAACGAAGAATCCCTCCGGGATTGCTATCAGGACGTGGCCGCCTTTGCGGACGCTGAGGGCCTGGAGTGTCACGCCAGTGCCGTACGGGTGCGTTTCGAGAATAAATAAAGTGCATTTCCCGGGAAAACGGGAATTAGAATTGAGGACAAAAATATGAGCCGTTTCTGGAATGAAAAGACGAGAAACATTGAGCCCTATGTGGCCGGCGAGCAGCCGAAGCCGGGGCAGAAGATCATTAAACTGAACACGAATGAGAACCCGTATCCGGCATCACCGAAGGTTCGGCAGGTGCTGGAGCAGGTGGACATCGGAAATCTGGCCAGATACCCGGAGACCTCCAGCCGGATCGTCCGTGAGGAACTGGCCAAGGTCCTGGGTGTCACCCCGGAGCAGGTATTCTGCGGAAACGGATCAGATGAGGTACTGGCCTTTGCTTTCCAGGCTTTCTTTGAGTCGGGAAAAGATGCCGCGCCCCTTTTGATCCCGGATATTTCTTACAGCTTCTATCCGGTCTATGCCGAGCTTTACGACATTCCGCTTAAGAAGATCCCGCTTCTTCCGGACTTTTCCATTGACGTGGAAGCCTTCTGTAAGGAAGAACAGGGAGGTGTCGCTTTTGCCAATCCAAATGCACCGACGTCGCTTCTTTTGGATCTTTCGGATGTGGAAAAGATCTTAAAGGCCAACCCCAACCGGGTGGTACTGGTGGACGAAGCCTATGCGGCTTTCTCCGGACAGACCGCCAGAGATCTTCTTCCGAAGTACCCGAACCTTCTGGTAACAGGCACCTTAAGTAAGTCCCACTCCCTGGCCGGACTCCGCTTAGGATTTGCGGTAGGAAGCGAAGAGCTCATTGAGGGACTTTGCCGGATCAGAGATTCTTTTAACTCCTATCCGGTAGACTCCATTGCCCAGAAGATCGCGGCTGTGGCCGTCTCCGAAAACGAATGGGTGGAGGAAAATACGAAAAAGATCTGCGCCACCCGCGACCGGATCGCTTCCGCACTTTCGGAAATGGGCTGGGACGTGCTTTCTTCGAAGACCAACTTTCTGTTCGCCTCTCCGGTGAAAATGTCGGCGGAATCCGTCTACACAAAACTTCGCGGGAAAGGTATACTGGTAAGGTATTTTAATAAGCCGCGCATCAATCAGTATCTGCGTATCACGATCGGTACGGATGAAGAGATGGATGCCTTCCTCCGGGCTGTGGAGGAGATCATGGAAGGGAAAGACGCATGAGCAGACAAGCAGAAACAGAGAGAAATACCAAAGAGACTAAGATCAAGGGTTCTCTGAACCTGGACGGAAACGGTATCAGTGATATCAATACCGGCATCGGTTTTCTCGATCATATGCTGGACCTTCTTGCCCGGCACAGCGGCATGGATCTTTCGATCCGCTGCGACGGCGACTTGAATGTGGACGGTCACCACACCACAGAAGATATCGGTATCGTGATCGGTAAGCTTTTGGGTGAGGCCCTGGGTGAGAAGCGCGGCATCAACCGCTACGGCACGGCTTTCATTCCTATGGATGAGGCACTGGCCCGCTGCTGTCTGGATATTTCCGGAAGACCGTATCTGGTACTTCAGGCAGAGTTCGGCGGCGAATATGTAGGTGAATTTGCCACAGAACTGGTGGAGGAATTCTTCCGGGCCGTTTCTTTTAACGCGGGGCTTACGTTGCACATTCAGTGCGAATACGGCGCCAACGATCACCACAAGATCGAGGCCATGTTCAAGGCCTTTGCCCGTGCGCTGCGGACTGCGGTCAGCATCGACGAGAAGTTCAAGGACCAGATCCCGTCCACCAAGGGAGTGCTCTGAGATATGCTGGAAAAGTACCCATATAACGAAGAGTTTGAGGCCTGGGAGATGAAGACCGAGATCCTCGATGAAGAGGTGACGGTGCTGGCGCAGGCAAATGACGAAGAAGAATTCATCCGGCGGGCCTCCGATCTTACGGAAAAGATCGCCTGGCTCAACGGGCAGGGAGAGGCGCTCTGCGACCTCCTTTCCCAGTCGGACCTGACGGTGCTGGACGGCGAATCCAAGATCGAGCTTCGGCCTGCCGAGATCTGTGTGAGCCGGTGCTACGCGGAGATGACCGAAGACGGCATCGCGCTGGATATGGTGGTGTCCATCGTCGCCAGCGGCATTGAAAAGGACGTCAGTCTCTTTGCCGACGAGTTCGGCAATCTTGAGCTCCTGGGCGAGGTCAAGGAAGAATACGAAGAATAAGACAACTCAAGTGCTTTTGCCGTAGATTCGGCGCAAAATGCACTTTGGGAAATATGAAAAAGTGAGGTTTGATCACATGGCAACATTACGAGACACGGATTTTATCGATCTTCCGGTATTTATCAAGGGAAAGGTGAGAAATGTCTATGACCTGGGCGATTCGCTCCTGATGGTCGTGACAGACAGAATCTCTGCATTTGACGTGGTATTTGACGAATGCATTCCGGATAAGGGCAAAGTTTTAAGCTCCATCTCCGCTTTCTGGTTCGATTTCACCAAGGATATCATCCCGAACCACGTGATCACCACCGACCCGAAGGAATATCCGATGGGCCTTAGTAAGTACGAAGAGGAACTTCGCGGCCGCTCCATGCTGGTCAAGAAGGTCAAGATGCTCCCGGCCGAGTGCATTGTCAGAGGTTACCTGGAGGGCTCTGCCCTTAAGGAATATAAGGCAAACGGTACTGTCGGCGGCATGAAGATGCCGGAAGGCTTAAAGCAGGGCGACAAGCTGCCGGAGCCGCTTTTCACTCCGTCCACCAAGGCGGATGAGGGCCACGATATCAACATCACCTACGAGCAGCTGATCGATCTTCTCGGTGAAGAAGATGCAAAGGCACTGAAGGATGCCGCTCTGGCACTGTATACCAAGGTTTCCGAATATGCTCTGACCCGCGGCCTGATCCTGGCGGACACCAAGTTCGAGTTTGGTAAGATCGACGGAAAGTTAGTCGTTGCTGATGAGATGTTCACACCGGACTCCTCCCGTTTCTGGGATCTTTCCGATTACGAGCCGGGCCGTGCCCAGAAGAGCTTCGACAAGCAGTATCTGCGTGAATGGCTGGAGACACTGGATTGGGATAAGACCTATCCGGCACCGACACTTCCGGAGGAGATCATCAACAAGACTGCTGAGAAGTACAGAGAGTGCTACCGCCTCCTGACCGGAAAGGAACTGGCATGATCGCCATTATCGACTATGGAATGGGTAACCTGGGGTCAGTGCAGAAAGCGCTGGCCTTCCTGGGTTATAGCAGTGAAATCACCGACGATCCGAAAAAGGTGATGGACGCCGACGGCGTGGTGCTTCCGGGTGTCGGGGCCATCGGTGCCGCCATGGAAGCGCTGACATCGAAGGGCCTGGATAAAGTGGTGCACGAGTATATCGCCACCGGAAAGCCTTTCCTCGGGATCTGCCTGGGCATGCAGATGCTCTTTGATTCCTCGGAAGAATCCTTCGGGGGAGAACCGGTCAAAGGACTGTCCGTCCTCCCCGGAAAGGTAGTGCGTTTCCCATCGGATATGGGACTGAAGATCCCGCAGATCGGATGGAATGCCTTATCGTCCCGAAACGAGATACTTCCGGACGGGCAGTATGTGTATTTTGTACACTCCTATTACTGCGTGCCGGAAAGAGACGAAGATATTGCGGCGACCGTCGAGTACGGTATTGAATACTGCTGCAGTGTAAGAAGAGAAAATGTGTTTGCCTGTCAGTTCCACCCGGAAAAGAGCGGCGAAGTCGGACTTCGGATCCTTGACCGGTGGGCGAGAAAGACAAAGTAAGAAGACTGTTTAGAGTAAAATCGAAACAGAGAAAGGACGAAGACCATGCTGAGTAAGAGAATTATTCCCTGTCTGGATGTAAAGAACGGCCGTGTCGTAAAGGGCACTAACTTTATCGCGCTCAGAGATGCCGGAGATCCGGTGGAGTGCGCCAAAGCCTATAACGAAGCCGGCGCGGATGAACTGGTATTCCTGGATATTTCGGCGACCGTCGAAGGAAGAGGTACCGTGGTCGACATGGTAAAGAGCGTGGCCGAGCAGGTCTTCATCCCCTTTACCGTAGGCGGCGGCATCCGCTCCCTGGAAGACATCCGGGAGATCTTAAATGCCGGTGCCGATAAGATCTCATTGAATTCTGCGGCGGTAAAAGATCCGGATCTGGTTAAAAGGGCCAGTGAAAAGTTCGGTTCCCAGTGCGTGGTGGTGGCCATCGATGTCCGCGGAAGATCCGGCGGCACGATCCGTATTGCCAGCACGGATACTTCTTTTAACGGTATCGATGAATCGGCCAATGAAGAAGATAACAGTAAATTCCCCAGCGGCTACGAAGTCGTCGTGGCCGGCGGCACCAAGGCCACAGGCCTGGATGCGGTGGAATGGGCCAAGAAGGTGGAGGAACTGGGCGCAGGCGAGATCCTTCTGACCAGCCTCGACAAAGACGGCACCAAGAGCGGATTTGACAACGTGATCACCCGTATGGTGGCCGATGCGGTCAATATCCCGGTAATTGCCAGCGGCGGTGCCGGAAAGATGGAAGATTTCTACGACGGTATCGTGGACGGCGGCGCGGACGCAGTCCTGGCGGCCAGTCTTTTTCACTTCGGAGAGATCCGCATCGAGGATCTGAAGGAATACTTAGCTGGAAGAGGCATTCCGGTACGGACGCTGACCCCGGCCCTGAAACTGTGGCAGTCTCTTAAAAAGGACAAGCTGGGCCTGGTTCCGGCGATCGTGGTGGAAGATTCCACTAAAGAAGTCCTGATGATGGCCTATATGGATTATGAATCTCTGGAAAAAACACTTCAGACGAAACTGATGCATTATCACTCCAGATCCAGAAACAGCCTGTGGCTGAAAGGTGAGACTTCAGGGCATTTCCAGCATGTAAAAAAGGCATTTCTTGACTGCGATCGGGATACACTGTTATTCTATTGTGACCAGGATGGTGCGGCCTGCCACACCGGAAACCACAGCTGTTTCTTTACGGAGATACCGCTGGATGAAGAGAAAGGAACATAAATTATGGACAACAATAGCACAAACGTAAGTAAGGATCTGTATGCGATCATCATGGACAGAAAGGCAAACCCGGTAGACGGTTCTTACACCAATTACCTGTTCGATAAGGGCATCGAGAAGATCGGCAAGAAGGTGGGCGAAGAGGCCATCGAAGCGATCATCGCGGCATCCAAGGGCGATAAGCAGGGAACGATCGAGGAGCTTGCCGACCTTTACTACCACACCATGGTCATGATGGTCCAGATGGGCATCACCTTGGAAGAAGTGGAAGAAGAACTGAAGAAAAGATAATCTTTCCGGGTTTTTCTTATATTCAAACTGATTTTCCTGAGCGGGAAAAGAGGCGGAAACACCGTGTCTTTTCCCGCTTTTTCTCTTTTTGAAAAATTTTTCAAGATTTTTCGTCGGAAAATGAACCTTTACGAATCGTGATATAATACGTTCTGCGGCAGTGCTTTTTCCGCCGATGGAAAAGGACTTCTGCCGCAGAAATGTTTTTTCTTGGTAAAAGCACTTTTTTCGTTGACATATACTTGACTCTGTGATAACATATCCGTTGCTATCGCCGTTTAGGTCTATTTTTTATGCGCGAAAAACCGCGTGAAGAGACGCGGATAAGCAGGATATTTTTGGAGGTGTTCGAACATGGCAACCAAAGCAGGAGCACGTGACAAGCTGACACTGGCTTGTGAAGAGTGCAAGCAGAGAAACTATCAGACATATAAGAACAAGAAGAACGATCCCGATCGTTTGGAAATTAAGAAGTACTGCAAGTTCTGCCATAAGCATACTGTACATAAGGAAACAAAGTAATCCGGCTTTCGTTTAGAAAGTCAAGTTGAGGGTATGACCAATGGCTGACAAGAAGAAGAAACCGAACATCTTCAAGCGTATAGCACAGAAGTTCAATGATGTTCGCCTTGAACTGAAGAGAGTGATCTGGCCCACCAAGGAGAAGCTGGCGCAGAATTCTGCCGTCGTTCTGGTGGTCATCGCTGTGTGCGCCATCCTCCTGACCGCGATCGGTAAGGGTGCCGGATGGGTCCTGGAGAAGGTGGGATTCTACAAGCAGAATATCGAGACTTCCGCGACCACAACTGTACCGTCCCTGCCGGATGGTGTTACTGTGCCGTCGGATTCTTCCGAGGCTCCGTCCGAGAGCGCTACGGAAGCCACGACTTCTGAAGAGACCACACCGTCTGAGACATAAGACTGAAGTTTAGGGAAAGAGCCGGCCGGATCGATTTCGGGCGACTCCTACGTTGGATAGTAGCAAGGAGCAGAAAATGGCAGAACAGTCATATGAAGCGAAATGGTATGTCGTACATACATATTCGGGATATGAGAACAAGGTGAAGAGCACACTGGAAGCAGTGATCGAGAACCGTGGTCTTCAGGAGATGATCCAGAATGTGTACATTCCGATGGATGAGAGCATCGAGGTGAAGAACGGCAAGAAAACGGTTACCCAGAAGAAGCGTTTTCCCGGCTATGTCCTGATCAAGATGGTCTACACAGAGGAGATCTGGTACATCGTTCGCAACACCCGCGGCGTCAGTGGATTTGTTGGTCCGAATGCCAACAAGCCGCAACCTCTTTCCGATGAGGAACTGGCTAAGATGGGTCTGGAATCCGGATGGGTTCCGTCTGTGGACTACGAGATCGGCGATTCCGTCAGAATCATTTCCGGTCCGTTCGCAGATTGCGTCGGCAAGGTCGAGGAGATGAACCTGGAGAAGCACATGGTGCGTGTACGTATCTCCATGTTCGGCCGCGAGACACCTGTAGAGATCGAGTTCGCTCAGGTCGTACGGGTATAAGAAGAAAACGGGGAACCGTTTTAAGAAACTATGCTTATCACATCTCTTTATGAGATGAAGAAAGATATCGGTCCGGGATAAGACGGACTGAAAAGAAATTATTTTGGGAGGTGGCCGCAAATGGCTAAAAAAGTTGTAGGGTACGTTAAACTTCAGATCCCTGCAGGCAAAGCAACACCTGCGCCGCCGGTAGGACCAGCTCTTGGACAGCACGGACTTAACATTGCCCAGTTTGTTAAAGAGTTTAATGAAAGAACAGCAAAGGATGCAGGTCTGATCATTCCTGTTATCATCACAGTGTATGCTGACCGTTCCTATTCTTTCATCACAAAGACTCCGCCGGTACCGGTACTGCTTAAGAAAGCTTGCAACATTGAGAAGGCTTCTGGTAAGCCGAACAAGGACAAGGTAGCAAAGATTTCTTTCTCGGAGTGCAAAAAGATCGCTGAGATCAAGATCGTTGATACAAATGCCGCAGACATCGAGGCTTGTGCACGTATGGTAGCTGGTACTGCCAGAAGCATGGGTATCGTTGTTACTGAGGACTGATTTGAAGGAGAGTTACTATGAAAAGAGGAAAGAGATATACAGAGCTCGCTAAGCTCGTAGACAGATCTGTTTCTTACGATCCTTCTGAAGCAGTTCGTCTGGTTGTAGAAACAGGTAAAGCTAAGTTTGATGAGATGGTAGAACTTCACGTTCGTCTGGGTGTTGACTCCCGTCACGCTGACCAGCAGGTTCGTGGTGCTGTAGTTCTCCCTCATGGTACAGGCCGCACCAAGCGCGTACTCGTTATCGCCAAGGGCCCGAAGGCTGATGAAGCTCAGGCTGCAGGCGCAGAGTATGTAGGTGCTGAAGAGTACATCGATAAGATCGCTAATGAGAACTGGTTCGATTTCGACGCTCTCATCGCGACACCGGACATGATGCCGAAGCTCGGTCGTCTTGGTAAGGTCCTCGGCCCGAAGGGCTTGATGCCTACACCGAAGGCCGGCACAGTTACCATGGATGTAGCAAAAGCTGTTACAGATATCAAAGCCGGTAAGATCGAGTACCGTCTCGATAAGACAAACATCATCCACTGCCCGATCGGCAAGGTTTCCTTTGGTCAGGAGAAGCTCGAAGAGAACTTCAAGACCATCATGGACGCGATCATCAAGGCGAAGCCGTCTGCTGCTAAGGGTCAGTACCTGAAGAACGTTTCCATCTGCGCTACCATGGGCCCTGGTATCCGTGTAAATCCGGCTAAGCTCGGCTAAGCAGAATCTGAAACGTAAGGGGCGTATCCACTCCGAACCGGAAAGTGCTTTTCCGGATGGATACCACAACTTAATAAAATATCCACTGCTGAAGACAGCGGGAGAGCGATCGTAAACGTTAAGTCGTCCCGCCGAGGTGAGGAATCAATTGTATTGAGTACTTGATACCCCTCGCGAAACAGCGTGGGGTATTTTAGTAATCAATATAAGGAGGTATAAAGATCATGCCAAGTGAAAAGATTTTGGAAGCAAAGAAGAAGATCGTTGCGGATCTGGTAGCAGATTACAAGGAAGCTCTTTCTTTCGTTTTCGTTGACGCTCGTGGTCTGACTGTTGAACAGGATACTGCTCTTCGTTCTGAAATGCGTAAGAACGGTGTTGTGTACAAGGTCGTAAAGAACACGACTCTGAATCTTGTCTTCAAGGAACTCGGTATCGAAGGTCTGGACGAAATGTTCAAGGGCCCGACAGCCGTTGCTTACTCTAAGGAAGACATGATGGCACCTGCAAAGGTTTCCAAGAAGTTTGCTGATGATTTTGAGAAGCTCGACATTAAGGGCGGTATCATCGAAGGCAAAGTGGCTACTGTCGCAGAGGTCGAGGCTCTCGCAGCTGTTCCGTCCAAGGATGTACTGCTCAGCCAGATCGTCTATGCTTTGCTCTTCCCTATCACCAAGCTTGCTATGCTCACCAAGGCCGCTGCCGAAAAGCTCGAGTCTGAGGGTGGCGTAGCTGCAGAAGCTCCGGCCGCTGAAGCTGCTCCGGCAGAAGAAGCACCGGCAGAAGCTGCTCCGGCAGAAGAACCTGCCGCCGTTGCTGCAGAAGCAACAGAAACACCTGCTGAGTAATCTCAGTACATAGCTAGTTACGCCGTAAGGCGATTACAAAACTTAATGGAGGAAAATAACAATGGCTAGTGAAAAAATTACAAAGCTTCTCGAAGAAATCAAGACACTGTCCGTTATGGAACTGTTCGAGCTCGAGAAGGGTATCGAAGAAGAATTTGGCGTATCTGCTGCTGCTGTAGCAGTTGCTGCTCCTGCTGCCGGCGGTGACGCTGGTGCCGGTGCTGCCGCTCAGACTGAGTTCACAGTAACTCTGAAGAGCGCTGGTGCTCAGAAGATCGCTGTTATCAAGGTTGTTCGTGAGCTGACAGGTCTGGGCCTGAAGGAAGCTAAGGAACTCGTTGATGGCGCTCCGAAGGCTGTTAAGGAGAACGTTTCCAAGGAAGAAGCCGATGCTGCTGCTGCTAAGCTGACAGAGGCCGGCGCTGAGGTTGAGGTTAAGTAATCTTACCCCTGGGGATCCGCTTCTAAACGAAGTAAAAGCAAGGGACTGTCTTATGAAAGTAAGATAGTCCCTTTTCTTTCTACGGATTCAAAGAAAATGCTTGACAATGCGTTTTTCTGCTGATAATATTTAATGGCGTCAAAAAACGTGTGGAAAATGGCGGCATAGCTCAGTTGGCCAGAGCGTCCGGTTCATACCCGGCAGGTCGTAGGTTCAAATCCCACTGCCGCT
>CADBGD010000083.1 GCA_902794115.1 Oscillospiraceae bacterium | reverse complement strand
TCATGAGCACTACCCGGTCCCGGTCCGAAAACTCCACTTCCACAGGAGCATTTCCATCCCGAAGATACTCGGCAAAGGCTTCTCCGGTATAGCCCAGATCTCCGGTTTCAATCGTGATCTTTAACGGTTCTTCTCCCAAAGAGAAGATTCCAGAAGCAGAAAGTTTCTCCTTTCCTTCTTTCACTTCCCAAATGGTCTCAGAAAGCTTCTCCCGGAAACTTCCTTCCAGAAGAGGATTTAAAAGATCCAGGGACTGCAGAAGGAGCCAGGACGGGCTGGTGGAGGCAAAAAGGGACATGGCGTCTTTCACTTCTTTAGAAGAAAAGGCACCGTTCTTTACGTGAAGATAAGCGCAGCCGGTCAAAGCCGGTAATGTCTTATGGGCGGAATCGCAGCAGAGATCGGCACCCAGATCCATGGGGTGAAGAGATTCTTTCAGAAAATGGAGATAGGCGCCGTGGGCATTATCCACTACCAGCGGCACGCCCATTTCGTGACAGACTTCCGCGATCTCTTTTACCGGCAGGATATGTCCTGTGTAATCCGGAGAAGTCAGGTATACGCAGCAAGGAAGGCTGCCGTGCTTCTTCTCTCCTTCAAGAAGAGAATTCTTTACTTCACCGGCACCGATATTTACGGATAAAAATGTATTTTCAGAAGATCCGATCCACTCTGCATCCAGATCCAGTAGCGCGCAGGCGGAAACGAAGGTCTGGTGGACATTTCTCGCTGCCAGGACCCAGGCGCCTTGGCCCGCGTTTTTCGCCTCTTTCTCTATCTCTCTTTCCGCCTTCGCCTTACAAAGAGAAAGCATGGCGCGGATGCAAAGAGAGGAACCTTCCGTGGAATAGTAAGTATCGCAGCCGAACACCTTCGAGGCATTTTTCTCGCTTTCTTCGATAATGCCCTTGGGATGAAACAGATCATCGGCGGTTACAGATCATCGGCGGTTTCGATCTCGGTAATGTCATAGGAAAAGATGCGGGAAAACGCCTCCTCATAGGACAGTTCTTCTTTCGTTTCAGAACTGTTCTTCTCGGAGCCATCCTTCTCGGAACCATTCTTCCGAGAATCCTCGTTCTGCTTTAGAAAAATCGGAGACTTTCCCTTATGGCCGGGCATGTGCATGCGGATCGTGTGACTTGCCGCATAATCCATGACAAAATCGCAGATGGGGGTATTCACGTGCCCGCCTCCTTTACATTTACGTATAAAGGGATTGTACCCCTTACGAAACGGCGTGGTCAAATGCCCTTTCCGGGAAAAGGGATCAGGAATTGAACTCTCGATGGATCGCCACCATCAGCGCGCATTCGATACGCTTTTTAAAGAGCTCGCAGCCGTACTTATAAACGCCGCGGACAGAACCTGTGGCATGGTAGGCATTGGCCGCGCAGCCGCCGGAGCAGTAAAGACGCGCCCAGCAGTTTCTGCACTCTTCTCTGGAGTAGACATTGCAGGCCATGAAATCATCCTGGATCGCGGTATTTTTGACGCCGTCAAAAATGTTTCCTAAGAGGAACTTTTCCTCGCCCACGAACTGGTGGCAAGGGTAGAGATCGCCCCAGGGGGTCACGGCCATGTACTCGGTTCCCGAGCCGCAGCCCGAAATGCGCTTATAGATGCAGGGGCCGCCTTTGAGGTCGATCATGTAATGGTAGAAAGTGAAAGGCTTTCCTTCTTTATCCCGCTGGATCATGAGCTCGGCAAGCTTTTCGTACTGCTCCATGACGATGGGCATATCTTCTTCTGTCAGGCGGGACGGATCGTCTTCGCTGCAGACCACCGGTTCCATGGAAAGTTCGGAAAAGCCCAGGTCCAGCATGACCTTAATGTCTTCGAGAAAATCCGGATTGGCGTGGGTAAAGGTGCCGCGCATGTAGTAGTTTTTGCCGCCTCTGGCCTTCACGAACTTCTGGAATTTCGGCACGATCTTTTCCCAGCTTCCGTTACCGGCATAGTCCACACGGAAACGGTCGTGGATCTCTTTTCTGCCGTCCAGGGAAAGCACCACATTGCTGCATTCCCGTTGACCACCTGGAAATTCATGAGAGGCTCGCCGCCGAAGAAATCCACTTCCAGGTTTCTTCTGGATCCGGAGTTTTCCACGAGGAAATCCAGCGCTCTCTTTCCGACTTCAAAGCTCATGACCGCCCGGTCGCCGTGGTATTTTCCCTGGGACGCGAAACAGTAGGAGCAGTTGAGGTTGCAGGTGTGGGCGATATGCAGGCACAGTGCTTTTACCACACCCGAAGTTCTGGCCTTTAATTCTCCGGCCATGGGCTCATAGGTATCTACGGTAAAGAGTTTTCCGGCCTCGTAAAGACCTTTGACCTGAAGGAAGCATTCCTGGATCTCTTCCTTCTTTCCCATTTCGGTGCCCTGATACTTTTCTTCCATCTTCGCCACGATCTCGTTTTCCGATTCTTCGGAAAATGCACTGTCGGAAGCTTCTTTCGTCTCGTTTCCGTTTCGGATCTTTTCGTCCAGCTCTGCGATGATGTCGTATGTCAGGCCGTCCACGACGTGAAGTCCCCCGGAACAGACGTCCAGGACAATGTTATAGTCACCTAATTGGTACTGGTGGATCATAAGGTCTCCTTCTCTTTCCCTTCGAAAGTCATAAAAAAGCTGTCCTTGCGAAATAACCCAAAGACAGCCGTTTCAATTGCTGTAGATAAGGAAGAATTACTTCTTCTCGTTCTCGCACTGCTGATTTGCGATACCGCAGGAAGTCTTGCAGGCAGACTGGCAGGATGTCTGGCACTCGCCGCAACCGCCCTTCTTGGCGCTCTCGCAAAGGTTACGTGTCTCGATTGTCTTAATATGCTCCATGAAAGTGTACCTCTTTCTTAAAATGCTACCTGCATATTAGCAGATGGACCCTGTAGTGTCAAGGAAATCCACGTTTCCCCCGATATCCCTAAGCTTTCTTTGATTCCTCTTCCCCGCATTTCGAATTAAATGTATAATGGTAAAAACGGTTTTGGAGCGGGCATGACTTACAAAGACGACATTGAGAAACTTCGCAAAGAAGCGGGCATTAATAAAAATGACCCGAGTTATTTCACACCCTCTTCGTCTTCCGACTCTTCCTCTTCTTCGGAAAATGCACCGGACCCGGAAGGAGCCCCGAAAAAAGCTTCCGATCCGTTTACCCCCGACGAGAAGAAAATGTCCTTTTTCAAGCGCATTTCCCTGCCCTTTGTAAGGAATAGTTTTTTGTCGGCACTGTTCTTTGTCCTGATCGTGCTTGTCTGGTTTGCCATGTCCCATACCATTCTGGCCGCCATACGAAATGTATCCCGCACCACTGTCCTGATCTTCATCGTAAAGGACTCGGTCTTTCTGACGATATTAGCGATCATCATGTTCCACCTTTTCCGCAAGCAGTATTCCCGCTTTTACCATACGGAAAAAGCACTGGAGGACAGCCAGGAGCAGAGTAAAAAATGGAATGCCATCCAGCAGTCCATGATGGAGACCATTCCGGATACGCTGGTGTATACCCTGGACAAGCAGTTCCGCTACACCTCGTTTAACAACCGTCACAAGTATTCCATGCTCCGTATCTGGCATCAGGAGATCCACCTCGGTGACTGCATGCTGGATCACCTGCAGGATAACGAGCTGAAAGAGACCATCAAGTCCAATCTGTCCCGTGTCTTAAACGGAGAATACCTTTCCCATATCGAGCAGTTCGGCGACAATCCCCAGACCGCTTCCTACTGGAAGACCTTCTTCGCGCCGATCCTGGACGAAGACCGGCACATCATCGGCATTTCCTGCTTTGTTACGAACATCACGTCCCTCAAGCAGTCCCAGAGCAAGAATCTATTCTTAAGCTACCACGACCCGCTGACGGAACTTTATAACCGCGTGTACTGCGAAGAGCTTTTCGAGCAGGCGGAAAAAGAAGAGATCCTGCCTTATAGTGTCATCACCATCGACATTCAGGGCATGCATCAGATCAACAGCAACTACGGCATCTCTACAGGAGACAAGCTTCTGGTAAAGGTCAGTGAGATCCTGACCCGCACCATCAAGGATAACGGCGTCATCGCCCGCTGGGGAAACGACGAGTTCATCGTTCTTCTTCCGCACGTGGATGCGCCCACGGCCGAGGCATTGGCCAACATCAGTAAATGTGAATTCACCGGTGTCACCGTAAACGGTGTCCCCCTTCGCGCCCGCTTCGGTTTCGCCACAAGGACCGATGCGGACATCGACCTGGAAGAGCTTCTTCGTCAGGCCGAAAATAAAAGTCAAAGTGACCGCGTGTAAAAGCCGCGTACTGTAAGGGCATTCGTCAAAAAACCTTTCCTTGCCCTTATGTATAGGTCTTGTTACAATATGCAAATTGAATCGTAACTTTGCGATGCTATACTTTGACTACACTGGCAGAAGGACTGCGGAAGCCCCGCCTCCTTCACGCCGATAACATAATTGCACATACGCGGTTCTTCCTCGTTTGAAGTCCGCACCGTTATATATTAAGGAGAATCAACGTGAAGCATTCTGACACTTCCAACTATAATATTTATGGAAGACGCAGAAGCAACAACGATAGAAGAAAGACATTCGTGATCGTATGTCTGTTCATCTGTATGCTCTGTGTCATCTTAGACATCATCTTTATTGCGAAGATCATTAAGAAGGGAAAATCCGATAATAAAGCGCCGGAGACCTCGGTTACCCTGCCGGTGGAAACGGATGAATCCGGAAACCCGATCGAGACTTCTTTAGATCCTTCCGCCATTTCCGAATCCGAGACCACACCTTCCGCCGCTGTACAGGTAGTCGATGCCGAGACCCGTGCCGCAAATCTGGAAGCTCTCAACCAGAAGATCTCCGATTATCTTGGAAAACAGTCCGGACGTTTTGGTGTGTACTACATCAACATGAATAACGGCGAGACACTTTCCTACAAAGCCGAGCAGCCGATCGTGGCCGCCAGCTCCATCAAGATCGCCTACAACACCTACCTCTACGAGAAAGCAGAGGCCGGAGAACTGGCATTAGACGAGAAGATCGCCTACAATGCCGCTCCTTACCCGGATGGCGACCTGGAATATGGTACCGGTACCATCCAGAATTCCGCAGATGGTACGGAATTCACCCTTCAGCAGGTATCCCACCTGTCCATCACCATCAGCGATAACTGCGGTACCAACATGGTTTTACGCCGTCTCGGTGGCGAGGATCTGGTAAATAACTCGTATTTAAAGACCATCAGCGCCGTAGTTGACTACCGCGAAAAGGTATCCTACACCGACTACACCGGCACCCTCAGAGAAGGTAAGCGCAGAACCAGCGCCATGGACCTGGCAAAATATGCCGAGCGCACCTACAAAGACTATCAGAGAAACCCGGATCTTTACCAGCCGCTGATCGATGACCTTTGCAACACCGAATATAACTGGGTGTTCCGGGCGGTGTGCCGAGCGGTGTAAAAGTGGCTCACAAAGTCGGATTCAACACAGCGTATTTCGCGAATAACGATGTCGCGATCGTCTTCGGAACCGAAGATTATGTTCTTTGTGTAATGACCGAAAGCGGCGATGCCAGTCAGGCACAAAATGCCATCGCAGAAGTATCGAAAATGGTATACGAATACGTGGAATCCAACTACGCCGGATAAGGTAAAATTTCTTCCAAAATCAGCGATAAAAATTCGATGAAAAAGTTTATCTTTTGAACTCGTTTTTTAACACATTTTCAGCCCACTGAACAACATCTTCAGTGGGCTCTTTTGTGTCCTTTAAAGAGTACGGAATTTGTGCTTCTTCGTACTTAAATTCACCCATCTTATGAAACGGTAAGAGGTCTACCCGTTCGATGCATGAATAATCGTTCAGTCTACGTAAACCCTCGATGAGTTCTACGTTTTCCGATTTCCACTTTTCTTCTGAATCAATGATTTTTCCATCCGGATCAAGGGTCTTGATCGTCCATTCCGGAACCATAACATGACGGATCCAGACAGGCAGATTTCTCTTCTGTCTTTCCTCCAAAATCTTCCATGCATTGTCCGTCGGAAAACCGGTTAATTCGATCGCTTTTTCACGGTCAAAAGATTTGATATCCAGAAGCAAAAGATCCGCTTCCATTGCCGCATCAAATGCCACTCCTTCACAGTAGATTCCGGACGTATCAATTGCCACATGAATCTGCTCTTCGTGAAGCTTTTTTATGAGAGCAAAAACGAACTCTGCCTGACGAAGAGGTTCCCCTCCGGAGATGGTCACACCACCTGATTTAATGTAGGTACGATACCGAAGAATTTTACTGACCATTTCTTCCACCGTATACTCTTCCCCGCCATCAAAATGCCAGGTATCCGGATTATGACAGAACTTGCATCGTAAAGGACATCCCTGAAGAAACAGCACAAAACGAAGACCCGGTCCATCCACCGCGCCCAGCGTCTCAATTGAATGCACATATCCTTTTTGATTCTCCATATTTCTCTCGCTTCCCGGCATTTCTTTTAAGCACAGTATACTCCAAATCATGCTTCACAAGAAAGACGCACCTCGTGATACAATAGATTCCGTTGAATGGAAACGAAATGATTTGATTTGAATTGAATCGAATCGACTTGAAATGTTTTAATTTGTTTTGGTGCATGTGGGAGGAACCGCGGTTCGCATGAAGATCTATTTCGCGCCGCTGGAAGGCGTCACAACTTATATTTTCCGAAATGCATTTTCGGAGATCTACGGTCACGTGGACAAGTACTTCGCGCCGTTTATTTCACCTGCCGAGAACTGTCCGCTGACGCCCCGCGAGAGAAAAGATATCGCGCCCGAAAACAACATCGGGATCTATCTGGTCCCGCAGATCCTGACATGTCGCTCGGAGCATTTTATTGATGCTGCAAAAGAACTGTCTTCTATGGGTTATAGCGAGATCAATCTGAATCTCGGATGTCCTTCCGGCACCGTCTGCGCGAAAGGAAAAGGCGCGGGGTTTCTGCAGGACAGGTCATCACTTCAGAGTTTTCTTGATGACATCTATTCTTATGCTGAATCTTGTGGCATGAAGATCTCAGTCAAAACACGTCTCGGCTATCGGGAGCCGGAAGAGTTCTATGAACTTATGGAGATCTTCAATCTCTTTCCGCTCAGCGAGCTGATCGTCCATCCCAGGATCCGAACAGATTTCTATAAAGGCGACATCAGAAAAGAATACTTCGCCTATGCACTGGAAAATGCGAAGTGCCCTCTGGTATATAACGGGAATATCTATTCCACTCAAGACTACGAGAACTTTTCCAGAAGCTTCGGAATCCACCTGGATCCCATCATGTTAGGAAGAGGTTTAGTATCTGATCCGGATCTGGCAGAAAAACTGAAAAGTACTTTCGAAAAAGAGGCTTCAAGCCTCACTATAGAAACCGACTTTTTAAAGCTCCGAAAATTCCACGACACACTCTATCACCAGTATCAGAAAGTCCTTTCCCCGGACATCAACGTCCTCCACAAAATGCGCGAACTATGGACCTACTGGCAGATGCTATTCGACGGAAAAGAACGCGACATCAAACACCTCATGAAGGCAAAGAAATACGAAGACTACGAAGCCATCGTGTACCCATTACTTCAAGCCGAAGAAAGATCAACATAAATCATGTGATCGTCCTTTCACTCGAAGAATCTGATCAAGTATACAAAAAAGGTTTTGGAGAAGATTTCGAAGTGCCTCCGCAGGAGCTATGCTCCGAGGACAGCACGAGAAACTTATCCAAAACCTTTTCTATTTTTATGTGATCGTGATCAGAACTTCGAGTGAACTGTACGACGAACCACTTCCAGCTGCTGCTCATGTGTAAGAGTCGTGAAGTTCACGGCATAACCGGAAACACGGATCGTCAGCTGCGGATATTTCTCCGGGTGATCCATAGCATCCAGAAGGATCTTTCTGTTAATGACGTTGACGTTGATGTGATGTCCGCCATCTGTGAAATATCCGTCGAGAAGATTATACAGGTTCACCTTCTGCTCTTCTTCGCTCTTACCCAGTGTGGTCGGCAGAATGGAGAAGGTATAGGAGATACCGTCTTCACTGTAATCGTACTGCAGGTTCGCTACCGATCTCATGGAAGCAACCGCACCGGATCTGTCACGGCCGTGCATCGGGTTGGCGCCCGGAGCAAACGGTTCGCCGGCCTTTCTTCCATCCGGTGTGGAACCGGTCTTCTTACCATATACCACGTTCGAAGTAATAGTCAGGATCGACTGGGTCGGACGTGCATTTCTGTAGCACTTATGCTTACTGAGCTGCTTCATGAACTTTCTGACCACTTCTGCCGCGATACGGTCGACCTTCGGGTTGTCATTACCGTACTGCGGATAGTCGCCGGTGATCTCGAAATCCACTGCCAGGCCCATCTCGTTACGGATCGGCTTTACCTTCGCGTACTTAATGGCAGACAGGCTGTCGGCGATAACCGAAAGACCGGAAAGTCCGCAAGCCATGGTGCGGTCGATCTTCTCATCGTGGAGCGCCATCTCGAGACGCTCATAGCAGTACTTGTCATGCATGTAGTGAATGACATTCAGTGTGTTGATATAAAGCTTAGAAAGCCATGCGCAGGTCTCATCGAAACGCGCCATAACCTCATCGTAGTCGAGGTACTCGGATGTGATCGGATTTCTCACAGGTCCTACCTGATCGCCGGTCTTCTCATCACGGCCGCCGTTAATGGCATAGAGAAGACACTTGGCCAGATTGGCACGTGCGCCGAAGAACTGCATCTGCTTACCGACACGCATGGCGGAAACGCAGCAGGCGATAGCGTAGTCGTCACCGAATTTCTCACGCATGAGCTCGTCACTTTCGTACTGGATCGAGCAGGTGTTGATGGAGATCTTCGCGCAGTACTTCTTGAAATTCTCCGGAAGATTCGGGCTCCAAAGGATGGTCATGTTCGGCTCCGGTGCCGGTCCGATATTCTCCAGTGTATGGAGGAAACGATAGCTCATCTTCGTAACCATGTGGCGTCCGTCAAGGCCGATACCGCCGATACTCTCAGTGATCCATGTCGGGTCGCCGGAGAACAGCTCGTCGTAAGCCGGGGTTCTGAGGAAGCGGACGATACGGAGCTTCATGATGAAGTGGTCAACGACTTCCTGGATCTCAGACTCGGTCATGGTGCCGTTTTTGAGTTCTTCTTCTGCATAAATATCGAGGAAAGTGGACACACGTCCCAGGGACATGGCCGCACCATTCTGTTCTTTTACCACACCGAGATAACCGAAGTACAGCCACTGTACCGCCTCGGTGAAATTTCTGGCTGCGCGGGAGATGTCGAAGCCGTAGCTCTGCGCCATCTTGGTCAGCTCGTAAAGGCTCTTGACCTGCTCGGAGATCTCTTCTCTCTGCTGGATCGTTTCCACGTCCATAACGTCAGGAAGGATCTGGTCTTTCGCCTTTCTCTTCTGGGCGATCAGGAAAGCCGTTCCGTAAAGCGGAATACGGCGGTAGTCGCCGATGATACGTCCTCTGCCGTATGCGTCCGGAAGACCGGTCAGGATACCGCAGTGACGGGCACGCTGCATTTCCGGTGTATACGCATCGAAAACGCCGTCGTTATGTGTCTTTCTATACTGGAAGATCTTTTCCACTTCAGGATCCATCTCACGGCCATATGCCTCCAGAGATGATCTGACCATGCGGATGCCGCCAAAAGGCATGATCGCACGTTTTAAAGGAGCATCGGTCTGAAGTCCGACGATCTTCTCCTTATCTTTATCAATATATCCGGGTGCGTGGGAAGTAATCGTGGAAATGGTATGCTCATCGACATCCAGGACACCGCCGTTCTCCTTCTCTTTCTTCCGAAGTTCCAGGACCTTGTTCCACAGATCCAGTGTGGCTTGTGTCGGTCCCTCAAGGAACGACTCGTCCCCGTCGTACGGCGTATAGTTCTTGTTGATAAAGTCACGGACACAAATGTCCTCGGACCATTTCCCAGGTACAAACATTGCAATAATCCTCCCTCGCGAACTGCTTTCTGCGGAACGCCCTTAATCGAGCACTTTCCCGAATCATTCATCTTAAAAAGCCTTGCATAAAAACCATTGATCCATCGATTTCTTTTCTTCTTCAAATGCACTGTTCCTCATGCGTCAGGTGCCACCCTGACATGATCCGCGTCTCCCGGCAGGTGCCACCCCGCCACGCTGACTGATTCCCAAGGGACAGGAGCCACCCCGTCCGCAAGTGCTTTTTCCATAGAAAATACTCTTTCCGGAGAAATGATTTTCATAACGGCTCCATCATAACGCATGGATGGGTCAATGTCATCCGTTTAGAAGAAGATTTTTTGTACAAATTCTTTTATCTTCTACATGACCGGCATGGGCGCTTTCACCGAACGGCGGAAAGGACCGAATCTTTCTCACTCCTCTATGCTCTCTTTCAGGCCGGAAACAGAGGACCTTTTCCTTTCTCCTCTTTTTTGTGACAAATCTCTCATCCAGGACGTGACATATCTTTCACACAGATAGGGTCATAATCGGTGATACTAAATGCAGACATAAAGTGATTCATCGGAAAAAATGGAGGTCAACTATGAAGAAGACATTTCGAACCCTGCTCGCCTTCACTCTGGCAGGAAGTATGCTCCTGCCGCTCTCCGCGTGCGGGAAAAGCAAAACCGGCAAGAAGACGGATAAAAAAGCGAAAGAAACCGTAAGCGCAGAAGATATCGGGCCGGAAGCAGATGAAACTGAAAAAGCGAAAGATGAGAAAGCACAGTCAGAAACGCAGGAAGAAGGATCTTCCGTAGAGACTTCGAACGAGAATGCGTATTACGCTTCTAAAAGTGCCGAACTGAAGCTGGAACCGATCCCGGACGTAGAGTTCGATTTCACGATATTTTCCAACACTTCGATCGCCGGCGACCGGATCCTGGTTAAAATTCTGGCCTCTTTGAAAGATGCTTCGATGGAAGAGAAGTTATTAGAGAATCACTACCAGGCCATGGGGGATAACTTGTATACCAGTCTGCAGCTTTTCGATTTAAGCGGAAAAAATATCGGTTCGGTCCCCATGGATGAAAACTGCGAATTCGAGAACGCATTCGCACTGGATAATGGTGAGATCCTGGTCGTTACAAACAAGTTCAACGATGGTGAATGCCGGACCTCCCCTTCTGTATTCGTCATCTCCCCCTCCGGAGAGAAACTGAGAGAACTGAATTTTGACGTCAAGGCCAACCTCTACGGTTCGCATGTCTATCCGATGAAAGACGGCAAGATCTTTATTGCAACCGAGGAACACCTCTTCCTTTTCGACTCCGAAGGGAATCTGATCAAAGAGAACCAGGAAAAAAGCCTCGGCCCCTTCATGAATCACTCCGAAGGGAAATGGTATGTCGCCCGTATCGCGCTTCCCGGTACCGATATCGCAGGCTATCAGGAAGTGGATGTGAATACCGGAGAACTCCTGGATCTCTATAAGTCAGAAAGACGGATCAGTATCGATCTTGCCAATAACACAGATTGCTTCGTCTTCACCGATAACGGCATCCGGCAGTTCCTGATCTCACAGGATGATTTTGCAACCGTTCTTTCCCCGGAAAATACCGATCTGGCATTTACGGATCTGAGAAACTGTCAGATCTTACCCGACGGCTCGATGATCGTTTTGAATTCCGAGCCGAACAGAGATGCCGATACAGATCCCACAGACTACCTCAGAAACGACGCAAACAAAATGTCGGTCGCAGTACTTACGCCTGTGGATAAAGCGTAGCGGTCCACCCCAGGTTTCGTTGACTCCAATGTATCCGGATGATAGAATGTAACCAAGAGGGCACAGTCTGCAAGGACGGTTGCCTCTAGTGATGATTACACCACCCTAAGGACGCCAATCCATTTTTAGGGTGGTTGTTTTATTTGCGACGATATCGGTTATCTAAGAACCTGATTAACGAGGCAAACAGTTTCAATAACAAATCGATAAAAGCAACGATCACGGCAATCACTGCAACTGCCAGAGATAATAACTCAAATCTAGTCATATCCGCATCCCTCCTTTCTCTATCTATTCCCGAGGGAACGAAGAGACAAGAGGCAACCGCCCTTAAGCAGACTGTGCTCACAAAATATTATAGCACATATGTTCTGTTTTACGGGTCAATTAATGGCAATTCCCCAAAATGATAATTGCTGCGGAAATTACTTATAATCCTCTACATCGAATTTTCTATCTTTAAAGTAGTAATCCCGGTCTGCTTCCGTGATCTCTCTGACAACATGGCAGGGATTTCCGACCGCCAGCATGTTGTCGGGGATATCTTTGGTGACGACGGAACCGGCGCCGATGACGACATTATTTCCGATGTGGACGCCGGGAAGCACGCAGACATTGCCGCCGATCCAGACGTTATCGCCGATGGTGATATCGATGCCGTACTCGTAGCCGGAGTTTCTTGTCTCCGGGTGAAGCGGGTGTCCTGCGGTACAGAGCATCACGTTCGGTCCTGCCATGAAATTATCTCCCACAGTAACTTTGCCGACGTCCAAGACAACAAAGTTGTAGTTGGCAAAGAATTTGGTGCCGACCTCGATGTTGTAGCCGTAGTCACAGAAAAACGGCGACTCGATGCAAAGATAGCCTTCCTTGGTCTTTCCCAGGATCTCGCGTAAAAGCTTCTCCCTCTCCTCCGGCTGGTCCGGCGGGAGCTGGTTATACTTAAATACTTTCGTCTTATTCGCCATACGCTCTTCCGAAAGCCCGTCCAGCCAGGAGCGGTACGG
>CADBGD010000082.1 GCA_902794115.1 Oscillospiraceae bacterium | reverse complement strand
GGGCGTCATGTCCAGAAAGAAGCAGATCATCCCGATGCTCACCGCTTTGTGGGGCTGATTTTTCTTATTCTTCCGTTACCTCGCACTTTCTGACTTTTCTCCAGTTCAGAAGGATGATCGTTGTAATGACGGCCACTTCTGCTGCCAGTGTGCCCCAGATCGCCATAGGCGAGATCCGCCAGAAGCATTGTCCTTCTGCCCACAGCCACTGATTCAATGCCAGGATCACGCCGGCATTTAAGATCGCGCCCAAAACCATGGCAAGAAAGTTCATGACCAGTACTTCTGAAGCGACTTTTCGGAAAATCTGTCCTCCCGTAAAGCCGAGGGCTTTGTAGATGGCAAATTCATGCTTTCTCTTATCGTAGGCGGCAGTAAAAGCAGCATTGATCGTGACCAGAAGGACAACACCGACAATAACGATGACAGCGATAAAAATGTACTTCATGAAAAACATTTCCTGCTCGATTTCTTCCAGGTTCATGCTTGCAGTATGGGCCTCGACATGCGGATACTTTCTCACCATCTCCTGGGCCATCGCACGCATCTCTTTTTGCAAAGCAGCATCGCATACTCCGTCCTTTTTTATGATGAGCATGGCACCGGTAGATGTATCTACCACTCCATACCCGTAAATACCGGGAGTATCCATTATGGAAGCGACGACAATTGTTGAATTCGGGTTGATGGTTTCACCCAGCTTCATTCCCGCATTATTGGCCAGCTGCCGGCTGACTACCACTTCCCTGTCCTGAAGGACCACATCCTCCGGGACCAGATGGGTGGCTTTCTTAAACTTTTCGAAATCTTCTACACTTTTAAAGATAAACCCTTCCTGAGTGCAATCAAAGGACATGATCGAAGTAAACTTCCAGTATCGGGTATTCACGTAGAGGATCTCGTACTCATCCGAAAGACTGGTCAACAGTTCCTCCTGAAGGGCGCGATACTCATCTACTGCCGTATTACTCGATCCTCTTGTATCGATCAGAATATACCGGTCAGAGTCTTTGGATGAAAGACGGAACGTCTCGATCGGATTATCTACATACATACCGCCGATAAAACATACCGTAATAAATGACATCATCAGTATCAGTACTAGAGATCGAAAAAAATTATTACGGATATAAGAAAATGCAGAAAAAGGTCGGATCCTCATTTATCTCAAGCTCCCTTCACCGCTACATCGGAAATACTTCCGTCCCAGATCTTTACGATCATATCGGCATCTTCAATGATACTTACATCATGGGTAATGACGATGACTAACCGCTCTTTTGCATATTCACGCAATCTTTCCATGACAAGAAAAGCATTCTCGTGATCCAAAGAAGCAGTCGGTTCATCCGCGAAAAGCACTTTCGGATCGTTCATCATGGCACGGGCAATGGCCACACGCTGCCGCTGGCCGCCGGAAAGTTTATTCGGACGATGGTTCAGCTCACTCTTTTTCAGTCCGATCTCCAAAAGAAGTTTTTCCGCTTTCTGTCTCGCCTCTAAAACCGGGATCGTTGCCGCGACAGTTGCATTTTCCAAAGCCGTCAGATAATTGATCAGATAGTGCCGCTGAAATACAAACCCGAACTCATTTCTTCTCAGGTCCTGTTTTTCAGACGAACTGATGTCCGATAAAGATTTCCCGTTATAAAGGATCTCGCCTGATGTCAGTTTCTTTAAAGTCGACATCGTATACATCAGCGTGGATTTGCCGGAACCTGACGGGCCGATGATCCCTATAAGACCCTTGTCCGGCAACGTCAGATTCATGCTCTTCATGGCATAGACTTTCTCTTCTTTATCCATATCGTAGATCATTGTAGCATCATGTAATTCAAACATAGTAACTGCTCCTTCGCTTTTTCTTTTCTATCAGGATTCAATGGTATCGATCGTCTGGATCTTATGCATACCGGTAAACAGAGGGATCTGGATGATTCCGATCAATACCAGAAATACAGCAAGTATCCTCGGGATCGCATCAGGCCGCCACACATTGACATAGGCGCCGATCGGCTGATACAGGAAAACGGCTAGACATTTGGCGGTAAGGATCATCAGAACGCTGCCCGCCAGAATCGAGATCCCTATACAGATCAATATCTCTTTTAAAGCCATCAGGTATATTTCACCTGTAGAAAAACCGATGGAATTCAGCAGACACCATTCATTATGCCGGTCCATGATATGCAGCGATAATACTACCGCCACACAGATCAGGAGAAGACTTCCGGATACGGACACAAAGAGAGTCTGCACAGTATCCATGGAACCCATAGCTTCTTTATTCGACTTGTCTGCAGAAGCCTTATCGCAGAGGTAATCGACTCCGGACCCCGCAGCTTCATATGCCTGATTGACATCCGGATTGGAACCTTCTTTGAGAAAAAGCATGGTCCAGATATTATTTTCACCGGGAGCGGCAATACCAAAAGCAAGATAGTAGTCAGATTCGACCACGCCTACTACGTGATACTCACTTCCCATATTCTGCAAAAGCGTATTATCGTTTTTGTGATTATCGATCAGTTTTTGTTCCACTAAGATCTCACCGGGCTCCTGCGGCATTCTTCCGGATGTAAGTTTCGCATCCATATGAGAAAGAAAATCCTCGCAGTCTTTTGCTGTTTCGAAAAGATAACAATCGTCATAAGAAGAACCGATCACAGAATTAAAAAGCACACTCTGACGGGCATAGGGTTTCGCGTCCAGGATCTCTTCCGATCTGGGGATCTTGGCACAAAGATCTCTGGCCATGGACCAATAAGTCGTCAAAAACTCCTCGTCAGTCATTTCTTCTGCATTCTCGACCACCATATCCGGGATCACGATGCACATCTTTTCCAAGGGGGCAACATCACATTGATAAAACGGTTCGTCCATACCGCCGACGATAAAATCCACAGCATAGATCATCAGCATAAACATAGAAAGGCTGATGATCAGTACCGTCGTCCGCACCCGGTTATTCCGGATATACGGCATAGGAGAAAGTTTGGAACGATTGGATGACATACTTATTTCGCAGCTCCTTTTTCATAAGCTGCTTTTACTTTACCGAATGAGGCAAAATGCGAGTAGTTACCGCAGTCATATTTTGAAATATGACTGCAGTCATATCACTTTAGATCTTCATATCCCGAAGTTTTAATACCAGTCTGGTGCGGTCATGTTCATCCAGTTTGTCATAGATATTCGACACATAGTTTTTGACCGTGCCTTCACTGATAAAAAGGATCGAGGCGATCTGGGAATTGGTGCACCCTTCGCAGATCAGCCGGCAGATCTCCTTTTCCCTTTCGGTGATACCGAAGGTGGAGATGTCGACCTTTTCCGAGTCCCCTTTCTTCTCCTCCGAAGAAGGACCTTCAGGTGCATTTTCTAAAGAACCGGAAGCCAGCATGGCATTGAGTTTCTCCATTACTTTTCGATCCAGCACGCTCTGGCCTTTTACCGCCTGATCCACGGCAGACAGGATCGCATCTTTTCCGGAATCTTTCAAAAGATACCCGGTAGCGCCGCCGGCGATGGCACTGGCAATATTCTTTTCGTCATAGAAAGTGGTCAGCACCAGGATCTTTACATCCGGATATTCCGCTTTCACTTTCGGGATCAGCTCGATTCCGCCCATACCCGGCATGTTCAGATCAAGAAGCATCACATCCGGCACGTCCTTTTTAAGAAACGCCAGTGCTTCCACCCCGTTTGCGGCCTTTCCCAGGACCTTGTGCTCCCCACTCATGGTGAGAATGATCTCCCGGCTTTCCAGAAGTAAAGCTTCATCATCGACTAATAATATCTTTGCCATTTCTTACCCCTCCAACGGCAAGGACAGGTTTACGGAAAAACCGTCCGTACTCTCTATCGTTAAAGACCCGCCACGGGTCTCGGCATAATTCATCATCTTCCGAAGACCAAATCCCGAAGAGATTTTTCTTCTTTTTTCTTCCGCACTGATCTCCCCCCAGCCGGTACCGTTATCCTGCACCGACAGCCGGATATTCTTCGTATCATAAAGGAAAGTCACCACAAAGATCTTCGCATTTCCATGCTTGACACCATTGGTCAGAAGCTCTGAAAGCGAACTGCTGATAAAAGAGGCTGCCTGCATGGGGATCCTTGCTTCTTCATGATCGTACTGACGGAAATTATGGTAGACCTTGATGTCCGTATCCATCATAAACTCCGCCACCATATTTTCCAGCGACTTCATATAATCCAGAAGAAGGATCTTATCATCATCGGCATCCAGCGTCCGCACCACGCTTCGTACGGAGCTGATGGCTTCATGCACACGGGAATTGGCCGTCTCGATCTTTTCCACGGCACGTTCCTGGTCATTGGGCACCAGCATCGCTGCCGCATCCAATGTCACCGTCGCCGCAGAAAGGGTATGTCCCACATAGTTATGGATGTCCCGGGAGATGCGCTCTCTTTCCTGAAGCCGGGCATTATGTTCATTCACCGACTGGGTCCTTGCAATTTCTTCCCGAAGCCGCCTTTGCTCCATAGCATCCACCGCGGAGGCCGTCAAAGCCCTTGAAAGCCGCTGGCTGCTCGTGACATTCTGTCTTAAGAAAAAGAGAGATGCTTCCCACAGAAGATAAGCCAGTAAAAGAATGCCGGCGATCTCCAAAGAAAAAACCACAGACGGTCTTTTCAGCACGGTCTGAAGGATCCACGACATGAAAGCAAGCCCGATCCCCAGAAGGCGGCAGAGCTTTTCCCTGTGAAAGAAAAACACCGGCAAAAGCAAAAGTCCTGTGGCGCCGATAAACCACTGGGGTACCAATCCCAACGCAGCAAAAGGAAGTAGGGAGAAGATCAGTCCGAAAACAGAAGCGGTCTTTCCTTCCATCAGCAATGCCAGATTCAGGAAAATCATACCCAGGGAAAAGAAAAGTATCCCGAAGAAAATGCCGGAAAAAGCAGACATCTCCAAGCCCAGGCCGATCGTGCCCAGCACGGCAGAGCTCCATATCACTTTCTTTTCCAGCGAATCCAAATACATATCCGTACAAAAAGTCTCCTTCCCCTGATATGTATTTTAGCAGAAATTAATTCTGATGGGTGTAGTTTCCGTCCAGTCTGCCATAGGCGAGTACATTTCCGGTATTTCCATCCTTATCCGTATTTACGGCTTCAAAAATCTTGTTGATATCATTTCCGCCGCCATCAAAGAGATATTTTACTTCGCCGGGTTCAGCTTTCACGGCAAACACGAAAACGGAATAGGTATGTGTGCCAAATGGCGGATACGGACCAACAAAACGCGCTCCCGCGTCATTTCCGTGGAGAGATCCTTCCGAAAGAGATGTCTCTTCAGTAAATACATCCATATGGAGCCATTCGCCATCGATCATAAAGATCATATAGCGGCTCGCCCCTTCCACTTTCTCCCAGGAAAGATCCGGCGAAATATTCTGTCCGTACTTCGTTTTGGTGATCTTCGGATCCCATTTCCCGTCGGAAAGGCAGGCTGACGTCACTGGAAAAGAAGGAAGATCCGCAAAGGAGATATCGGATATGTAAGTAATTGATTCCACCATGACCGGGTCAACATCAGAAGGAAGTGCCTTCAGGAAATCTTCCCAGGATACTTGTTTTACATCCAGTGAAATGAGCGTACTTTCACCCTGACCGAAATCCAGCGTGGTAATGGTGGTTCCGTCCTCATACGCTTCACATTTGAGTATCGAAATATCGCCAATATACTGACTTTGTCCATCACAGGTAAAAATGGCCTTGGCCGTCATCGAAATGTTCATGACCAGTTTCTCCGTACCGTCCGGATCCGATTCGACCCCTACCTTCTTAATATCCAGATCTTCATTAAAATGCAAATAGAGATTCGCTTCTTTTCCGGAATATAGTGACGGATCCAGCTGCGGGCAAAGCTTCAGCGCATCCTCTGTTTCCATATACCAGGTAGTATCGACAATAATGAAATCTTCATCCCATCCCCAGTTTTTGATCACGGAAGATTCTTCTTCCCACTCCCCGTCTTTTTCTTTCTGAACATAGGTGATCTCCTTTTTGATCACCTGAGGGAGGTATCCTTTATCCACATGTATAGTCTTCGTCTCTGTCTTATGCTGTGCTTCAAACGAGGTTTCGGTTTCCGTTTCCACAGAGCTTTCTACCGATGTTTCGCTCTTATCCGAAGAAGCTTCGGAAGCATCTTTTTTCGCACATCCGAAAAGCACTGTCGCAGATAATAAAAGTGCGGTGATCTGGATCAGCCGTCGTTTCATACTTAGTACCTCGATCAACAGAATTTTAGATTATGAATATTTTAGGATGTATATATCTATAGGTCAACAGTATTTCTATTTCGCGGAATCGGGTGTAAATTTTCCTTTATATGATTGCTAAGATATAAAATAGATTTCGAATACTAGGAAGACACAATTGAGGTGACGTTTATGAGAATGCACAGATATACTTTTTATGCCATCGCCGGCGGCCTTTCACTCCTTCTGGTCTTACTGATCATCGTGAATTTCGGCGGCAGCAAAGAGAGCCAGCGTGACCGCGGCTGGAAGTATGTCAAGAATTATGCCCAGCAGATCACAGACAGAAACTACGACATCGTCTGCTATGGTGACGATCTCGGTCTTCCCTCGGAATTCCGTGTCAGGAACGTCCTTGAGCTCAATGAATATTCCGTGGAAAGCGATGCGGCCCCGAATAATCACGTGGGCCACATTATCATCCTTTATGATCCGAATGATACGCACTTTCTGACAGAAGATCAGGTCCAGTATCTGAAAGGCGGCTATGAAAGCGGAGATTTCCGCATCATCGCTGTCGGAGCCGGAAAGATCCGCATGCTGGAAAGTGCAGGGCTTTGTTCATCCGGCACCTCTGACACCACAAACAGTATTATGGTATGGAAAAATCTTAGCGGCAGCGCCAATTCCTACCCCGGGATCGCAGGCGACCGTTCCCTGATCCCCCAATCCATCGAAGCGGAGATCGATCCGAAATCGATCCCCGCCTATAGCCTGATGATGGAACTGGGTACGAAAGAACTTCTCTGGAGCTGACGTTTCGAAAGTTTCTCTCCTTTAGGTCCTTTCCGAACCGGGTTTAGCCGCTGGCACCAAGTTTGATGAGAAGATCACAGAACTCTTCGCGGTAATGGTCCTCCCCCGCGCCGGATATGGCCAGCTGATAAGCAGAATCGTAAGTGGCTGTACCTTTATAGTCACTATTTCTAAGCACAAGAGAAGCTTCGATGACACCGCAAATGAAATGGAAATCTTTTTCGTTTTGGATCCCGTTATCCAGAAGCGGATACTCGATCTGCTTACTTTCTTCCGCCGTCGGCTCCTTATATCTTACAGATACAGTGCAAAGCTCTCCGGAACCGGCATTATCAGAAAGAGCGGAATCCTGATACTTCAGATTGTCTTCTTGCTCCTGTCCTTCTTTTACCGGAACGATCTCATAGCATACGGTAACCTGGGCACCGGCGCCGATCTCGCCGCCGTCTTTCTTATCGTCTTTAAAATCACTGGCTG
The DNA here is from genome assembly GCA_902794115.1 of Oscillospiraceae bacterium. GTDB lineage: Bacteria > Bacillota > Clostridia > Saccharofermentanales > Saccharofermentanaceae > Scatonaster. The sequence goes on along the minus strand of CADBGD010000082.1, from coordinate 3,253 downwards.
ACATCTGTCTGTTTTCATAACCGATCTGACGGTATTCGTAGACTTCTGCCGGATTGAATTCGACCTGATATTTCACGTCTTTGGCAACCGTAACGGTAGTCTGCATAAGCTTATTGCAAAGGACCCGTTCTGCCTCTTCGATCGAATCGATATAGAAATAGTTTCCGTTACCGGCATCGGCAATCGCTTCCATATTTGCATCGCTGTAGTTTCCGGAGCCAAATCCGAGCACGGTCAGAAAAACTCCGGATTCCTTCTCTCTCGTGATCAGATCCACAAGTCCGCTCTCACTTGTGATGCCGAGATTCATATCTCCATCGGATGCGATGATCACCCGGTTATTTCCGTTCGGGATAAAGTTTTTTCTCGCACACTCGTAGGCAGCCTCGATTCCTCCGGAACCATTCGTTCCGCCACCTGTTTCAAGTTTTGTCAGTGCCCGTACGACCTCCGCGGCATTATTTGAGCCGGACAGGATCGTGCGGGAATCTCCGGCATAGGTAACGATCGAGATCCGGTCATTCGGACCGATCGATTCAGCAAGAAGCGTCAGGCTCTTCTTAACAAGTGAAATCTTCTTTCCGATATCATAATCAGAATCATCCATAGATCCGGACGTATCGATCAGATAGACGAAGTTATTTCCTTCACTGGGAATATTCATCTGGCTGTTGGCCTGCATCGTCATCACCAGAAGCTTGTTTTCCTCGTTCCATGGGCAATCTCCCACTGAATACTGTACGCTGAAGAGCTCATCTTCTGACTCGACTTCGTAATCGAAATAGTTGATCATTTCTTCGGTCCGGATCGAAGAAGCAACATTATCCAGACTTTCTTTTTCGTTTATGATTCTTCGAAGATTACAGTAGGAACCGGTATCCACATCTGCCGCAAAAGTCGAAAGCGGTGCATCAGAGACTTTTACAAAACTATTCTCCTTGATCGGTTTATATTCTTCCGTATTCATTTCTTCCCGGGAAGAAACAGAATCCGATCCATCCATACCATCGATCGGCCCCGTCACTACAGCGATTGCGGCATTATGTTCCTTGATCGGTGTACCGGCTGATTTCGCCTTATTGTGATAATTCGCACAGGAAGTCAGTGCCAGACATGATGAGGCAGCAAATGCTGTCGCCAATGATGCTGTCCAAAACCGTTTTTTCATACTTTTCACCTCCGCTTTCATTCTTCTTTTCTTCCTCGGAGAAAAGAAGTCTTTACCATCTTTCTACTTTCATCTTACGAAGGGAAATCAAAATCATCGTCAAGCAAAAGCAAAGAAAGAATTAAGCGTCAAATGAAAAAGCTTAAGAAAATGTGAACAGCGCTTCTATTTAGGAAGAAAGTCAGAAGCATCTCTCCTGCCGCTCTTTTCTGCACTTATCGATGTTTCCGCACCGGTAACAAAGTTCGTTATCACAAATCCCGTCGTTTTCAAAATAGGACAGGATGTTCCTGACTGTCGTCTCCGCAATATTATTCAATGCATCTTCCGTAAGGAAGGCCTGGTGTGAGGTGACGATCACATTCGGCATGGAGATCAGCCGCGAAAGAAGTTCGTCATCCAGAATATGTCCCGAGCGGTCCTCAAAGAAGATATCCGCTTCCTCTTCATACACATCCAGGCAGGCAGCGCCGATCTTTCTTTCCTTGATCCCTTTCAGAAGCGCCTCGGCATCGATCAGACCGCCGCGGGAAGTATTTACAATGACCACACCTTTTTTCATCTTTCCGATGGCATTCTCGCCGATCAGATGGCGGGTCTGCTCAGTCAGCGGACAGTGAAGAGATATGATGTCACTTCTTTGGAACAGTTCGTCAAGCTCCACATACTCGATTCCGCTGTTTTCTGCGGGAAATGCATCGTAGGCAATGATCTTCATGCCGAATCCCCGGCAGATATCGATAAAGATCCTTCCGATCTTTCCGGTGCCGATCACACCCACTGTCTTTCCGTGAAGGTCGAAACCTGTCAGTCCGCTCAAAGAGAAATTGAATTCCCTTGTCCGGTTATAGGCCTTATGGATCCGGCGGATCGAAGTCAGAAGCAGCGCCATGGCATGCTCGGCAACCGCATAAGGCGAGTAAGCCGGAACATGCACCACATGCACTTTTCCGAAAGCCGCCTTCACATCCACATTATTGTATCCGGCCGAGCGAAGCGCCAGGATCCGGACCCCGTATTCATAAAGCTTTTCGATAACTTCTGCCGTCACCGAATCATTTACGAAAACACACACGGCATCACTGTCTTTAGAAAGGTCAACCGTATCTTCATTTAACTTGGTTTCAAAGAAACGGAACTGCATATCATGCTGGGCTCCGTATTTCTCAAAAGAGGTCTTATCGTATTCTTTTGCATCATAAAATGCGACTTTGATCATAATATCCAATCTTCTTTCTAATCATACTGGTACGCAGCCTAAACGGTACATATCCGCTCCTATTTTAGGCGTCAGCACTGAGTTTGGTCAAGAGAAAACGAGCCCGAAAAGTCTTAAGGATTAAGACACATCCGGGCACTAATATTGTTTCTAAAAAATCTACGTGATTTCCTTATTTCGCTTTTGCTTTCTTGATAGAAAGAGCAGAATAAAACCCAAGGAATACCAGCCATACCAGCATGCCGACTTTTCCGCCGAGAGATACGGCATTCACACCGGAAATGCTGAACAGTACGGTGGAGATCTTAATCACTGCGATACTTAAGGAAATAAGTACGATCAGACTCAGGGCAACAATAACAAAATACTGTACCATCATCTTACCTGTAATTACTGTCTCATTCTTCTGATTCTTTGCGTTTGTCATTTTTCTACCCTCCGGAACATTTCCTTGTTTTATGTCTTCATTGTACCGAGGGAAAGTTAAGACGTCGCCAAGTAAATCCAAAGAAAGAATTAAGATTACTCCTCTTCAACCGTCACTTTATAGTACGCATTATTGTAGTCGTCATTTTCAAATTCATCGATAAACTCGGGAAGCGCAACAAATGTCTTTCCGTTTGCAGTATGTAGTCTCGCTTTTCCTTTAAAGAATATACCCTGTCCTCCGTAGAAAACCATCTGGTCGATCACCTGCTTATAGTCTTCCACTTTATCTTGGGGAACACCATAGATACCGATATCCGGCCGGCCGAATTCTGCCATGCCACGGGTATGAAGCCATACACCATCCTCGTCTTCCGAAAAAAGAATGACCACATGTTTCTGTGCATTGATATCTTTTTCAAAAAACGGTTCATTTTTTA
>CADBGD010000081.1 GCA_902794115.1 Oscillospiraceae bacterium | reverse complement strand
ATCACATGGGTTACCGTCATGTTTTTGACATGGAACCAAAGATCCTCTTTGTCTGCTGTACGGAAAGTAAGCTGGTCATTTTGAATATTGTTGCGTCCGGAAAGGACTTCCAGACCTCCATCCACGAAAAAGCGGCGGGGAGTGGACGGGTCCTGATTCTTCTTTTTGGAAGCTTCCTTATTTTTTCTGGAACGGGCAGCCAGTGCAGCCTGTCGAAGCGCACGGGAAGAGGCTTTTCCGGATTTGGATTTACCCGGATGATAGACCTGCTCTTTGCTTTTCTTTGAATCATTTTCTTTATTCTCGTTCAAAAGATTATTGATCTCGAATTCCAACGCATCCAGATCTTCTGTCTCTGTTGCTGTCTGGATCGTCTGTACCAGGGACTGAAGATAATTGACTTCCTCTTTTTCTTCTGTAACGAAACGCTCGGCGGCTTCTCTGCGGCTGAGGGCTTTTCTATACCGCTTCAAATACAGCTGTCCCTGGGAAGAAGCACTCATTCCGGGTTCCAGTTCTATGGTTGTGGTCTCGCCGAAATCCGGATAATCCGGAATCGTCAGTACGGTGTCATCCGGCTTTAACAGGTACTGATAAGCAAGGAGCAGCTCGCCGCGGCTTTTCCAGTCTTCGGCATTAGAAGAAGAGCGAATGTCATCTTCATGAATAGAAAGCTTTTTACTGGCATGGGTCAGCGCTGTATTGGCGATGCTTAAAAGTCGTCTTCTGCGGTTTTCAAAAAGTTTCTGTCTTTCCTGGAAGGAGTAGACTTCGTCCATGGCTTCCGAAAGAGTATTTGCCGCATGCGGAATTCCGGCATCTTTTAAAGAGAGAGCATGCCAGTCCGAAGGCTGGCCGTCTATATAATACACTGTAGGCCGGGCCTGGTAGCTGCAGATGTCTTTCAGTATCGGAGTCAGAACGGAAAGAAGAGCATTCTTTTCCTCATCTGAAAGGGTATTAAATCCTTTTCTGGGCTCGATTCCGGCCTGATAGCAGATGTCATTAGTAAGAAGCGGAGCAAATCCTAAAAGAGAATCCAAAAGTGCTTTTCCGCAAGGACGGGAAAGAGAATCAGGAAGAATCGGTAATTCTCCCTTTTCACAAGAAAGAAGTGCATCTTCCGCCGTAATCTTTCCCTGCTGCGGTGGTGCCTCATAGATTCTGGCAGGCATGATCTCGCGTACACGGCTGTTACTGGCATCGACATGTACAAGAGAGTCGATGATCCGGTCCTCAGCATTCAGGAACACAATATTACTGTAGCGGCCCATCATTTCGATGATCAGGCGTTTGGTAGTCGTATCATGAAGTTCATCCGTAACGGATACGGAAATGGAAAGGATTCTTTCATAGTTCGGACAGCTTACGTCCAGGATCCGGGCACCGGAAAGATGCTTACGAAGAAGCATACAGAAATTCGGCGGCATCTGTGGGTTTTCACGCATAGAAGAACTGAGCTGAACACGCGGATTCTGCGGATCGCAGCAAAGAAGGAGACGCAGGTTTTCCGAATTAGTCCGTACTGTCAGATAGACTTCAAAACGCGTTGGCTGGTAAATCTTGTCAATTCTTGCCCCCACCAGACGGTCCTTCAGTTCACGGGCAAGAAGATGGGTGGAGATTCCGTCCAGTGGCATAAATCATTCCTCGTCCGGATAAGACGTATTCGTCTCATCCAAAATGTTTTTTCTTCTTTCCAGGATAAGGAATACAAGCCAGCCGATCACCATGGCGGCAATGATTTCAACACCAAGAACGGTAAAGAACAGTTTGTATTTATTCATGGCAATCAGAAGATCAAGACCGATCAGAACAAGAATGCCAAGCAGAAGATACAGTGCTTTTCCCCAGGAATAGGACCAGATCTCAACCCAGATAGGATCTTTCTCCACCGGCGGCGGAGGGGGAGTACGACGGGTAGAATTGGCTTTAGATGGCGCACGACGAGAAGACGTCGTACCAGACGATGTCTTGGAACGGGAACCGGATCGGGTTGAAGAAGTGGTCTTTTTCTGCGCCATAGCTTTCTCGATCAGGACTGAAGCTCTTCTTTGAGATCGCCCTTGCTTGCAAGAAGCTTCTTGATCTTGTCAGTCGGCTTAATGAGGTTCGACAGAGAAGAGTCATGGTTGATCGCATCGATCAGAAGTGCGACAAACTTACTCATATTTACATCGGCGAACCAGGGAGCGGCCAGAAGTTCCGGACGTCTGTAGATCAGATTAGTAGCAAATACCTTGGAGATGATTCCTTCTTCATAGGCTTTGTCAAAGTGCTCGATGCCTTCTGTGAAAAGACCGAAAGTAACGGCGCAGTAAATGTTTCTGGCGCCGCGCATCTTCATTTCACGGGCAATGTCCAGCATGGAATCACCGGAAGAGATCATGTCATCAACGATCAGGATGTCCAGACCTTCAACAGATTCACCAAGGAATTCATGCGCAACGATCGGGTTTCTGCCGTTTACAACACGGGTGTAGTCTCTTCTCTTATAGAAGGTTCCCAGCGGAACACCGAGCATGGAAGCGAAATACATAGCACGGGAGATACCGCCTTCATCCGGGCTGATGACCATGAATTTGTCCTCGGTAAAGTGCAGGTCCGGAATGGAACGGTACATTTCCTTGATGATCTGGTAAGTAGCAGACAGACTTTCAAAACCGGAAGTCGGGATCGCGTTGGCAACACGCTCATCATGTGCATCGAAAGTGATGATGTTCTCTACTCCGAGACCATAGATCTCTTCCAGAGCAAAAGCACAGTCAAGAGATTCACGGGAATTTCTCTTGTGCTGACGGCCTTCATACAGGAACGGCATGATGACATTGATACGGCGGGCTTTACCGGAGCAGGCGAGAATAACACGCTTGAGATCCTGGTAATGATCGTCCGGGCTCATGTGATTCGTCTGACCGAACATTTTATAAGTGCAGGAGAAGTTTGTCACATCACTGATAATAAACAGGTCGTGACCACGTACGGAACTCTGGATAACTGCTTTACCTTCACCGGAAGAGAAACGGGCGTTTTCAACGGCGATACGGTAATCCTGACGATAGAAACCCGGGTATTTGCTGATGAACTCCTGTTCCTGATACTCGGATCTGCGCTTGTTGAGGTACCAGTTGACTTTATCCGTAAACTCCACACTGCCTTTCAGCGGTACAAGAGCGATCGGTCCTACAGGAGCCATCGGATTATCGCCATACTGGTTATAGCGAGAATATGCGCCTTCGTCTGGTGTTTGCATAAAAGATTCCATAATTTGCCTCTCTCTAATATATTATCTGTCCTAAATTATTCCATTAATTCTTCAATACGTACCTGTCCGAGAAGGGAATTAAACTTCTCGATCGGACTTATAAGCTTGCCGATGGACTCATCAACATTTAATGCATCGATGATCCGGGCAACGAAAGGAGTCATATTTACATCCACATACCAGGGAGCAGAAAGGAGTTCCTTGGATCTGTAGGTCAGGTTCGTGCAGTACACCTGCTTGATGATGCCTTTTTCATAGGCCTCGTTAAAAGGCTCAAGGCCGTCGGTAAACAGTCCAAAAGGCGCGGCACAGAAGATGTTGCCGGCACCACGGTCATGCATATATGTGGCAGTACGGATCATGGTGTTACCGGAATTGATCATATCGTCAACGATCAGTACGTTCTTTCCATGCGGGTCATCGCCGAGGAAACGGAAAGACTTGATCGGATAATTTCCGTCTTCATCCACGCATGTATAATCCCGGTCACGGTAGAAGATGCCCAAAGGCAGTTCCAGCATGGAAGAGTAGAAGATCGCTCGGGAGACAGCCGTTTCGTCCGGGCTGATGATCATCATGTTATTCTTGTCGATATGCAGACCCGGATTCTTGGAAATCAAGGTGCTGATGATCTTATAAGCGGATTTCGGCATTTCAATGCCCATAAGAGGAACCGCATTTACGATTCTCGGGTCATGCGGGTCAAATACGATCAGGTTGGCGACCCCAAGGTTATAAAGGTCCTTCAGCATCTGCGCGCAGTCCAAAGATTCACGGGTGATGCAGTGGTCCTGTCTTCCTTCATACAAGAAGGGCATGATCACGTTGATTCTACGGGCTTTTCCGCTTACTGCCATAATGATTCGCAAAAGATCACGGAAATGGTCATCCGGGCTATAGTGATGTTCCTGACCGGAAAGGGTAAAGGTGTCTTCGTGCGAAAGCACATCGGAAATGATGAAGATATCATGGCCGCGAACGGTCTGATTCAAGGTCACTTTTCCTTCGCCGGTGGCAAAACGGGTAATATTGGCTGAAATCGTAAAATCCCTACGCAAATAGCCGGCGCTGTTCACATAAGGACTATAGTTATTCTGCTGCTTAAGCAGTCTCTTTTCGTATAAGGTATCATTGACCTGTCGGACGAAGGCTTCGTTAGAGGTATGGGAAATGATTCCAATGGGACCAAACGGTTCAAGAAGATAACCCCGATAATCAAAATCGCCTGTTTGACTCGGTGTATTCACGTTCTCCGGCATAGCCACCTCCGCAAAAGTCAGTATAGCCAATCGCTACAAAATTAGTATAACGCTATTCTTTCTTTTTTTGTATTGTAATCTTTTTAGAATTATTCCTAAAAATTGTAGGGTAAATAGTTAAAATGCATATAAAAATGTTTTGTGGGTTTTTCCCGTTTCGGGAGAAGAAACGGATATGGTATGATAATAGGGCACAAGGAGGAAATTTATGGCTATTCAGTTTCGAAATACGACATTCTGGGGCGTGGCCTCGGATCTGAAGGGATGTCCGCAGCAAGACCGTCCTGAAATCGTTTTGTCCGGAAAATCCAATGTAGGCAAGTCTTCTTTGGTAAATGCACTGGCGGACAACAAGAAACTGGCCCGTGTCAGTGCCACCCCGGGAAAGACACGGATGGTGGTATATTTCAATGTGGATAACAAGCTGTATTTTGCAGACCTTCCGGGATACGGATATGCCAAAGCGGCCAAAGATGTCAAAGAGAAGTTTAATAAGCTATGTGACCAGTATTTCGTCTCCGGCAGAAAGTTCTCGCTGGTTCTCCATCTGATCGATATCCGTCATGCGCCTTCCGCTGACGATATTAAGATGCTGGACTATATGAACCAGAACAACATCCCGTATTTTCTTGTGTTTACGAAATGTGATAAGTTTTCCCGGGCACAGATGCATCGCCAGCTTCAGGAGTTTTCAAAGATTCTGGACTTCCATGACGATGCCCACTGTTTCGCTGTTTCTGCGGAAAAGAAGATCGGTCTGGATGATCTTCGTAAGGCCATTGAAGAATATCTTCAAGATGAATTAAACAAATCAAACGAATAATGGACTTTTCCGTCTATTTACGACAAATCGTCGTGAATTGTCGAGAATTGTCGAATTCCGTTGCAGAAGAGCAACAGGCTTTGTTTGTAAAATGAGTCCGCAATCTGAAAAAGGAGCTCATCTTCCATGAAGCCACTGTCCACTGCTACTAGTTCTACTTTTAAAACAGCTCCTTTTCAGATGCGCTCCTGGTTTCGTTCGATACTGGAGTCAGTATTTCTCCGTCCGATGGTATTTATTCTTCTTATGAGCCTTCTGGGTGGATATATGGGTTTTTATCTTTCCTCTGAATGCCGTTATCCAATCGTACTTACTGTCAGTTTGCTTTCCGCAGTTCTGGCATTACATTCATTCGGGAATAAAAAGCTGCTTTTTACATTGTTGCTTGGTATAACAGCATTTAGCGGATTCATGAGTGGATTTGTCTTGTGGAATAAGCACGCATCCCGTCATTCCGAGAAGACGGAGTATCAGGGCACGGCAAGGATCTGTTCGGCCAATTGTGCTTCTGAAGGGTATAAGAATATCAGACTGAAGACGGATGAGGGAGAATCGATCATTTTTCTTACGGATCAATGTTACGAATACGGAAGCATTCTGGAAATTGAAGGGAAAATATGTCCAATAGTTCCTTCCGGAAATCCAGGCGATATGGACTTTTCCAAATATTACAGAAGAAACGGCGTCGTCCGCTATCTTGAGCCAAAGGATGTCAGACTGAAAAGCACAAATACTTGGAAACCGGTCGATTGGGGATATCGTCTCGGTGCCAGGCTTTCCCGATCTTTTCACCAGCTTTGGGAAGATATGACAGGAACAGAAACTGCCGGGTTCCTTTCAGCCATGATTGCCGGTGACGACTGTTATCTGGAAAAAGAGGAGAAGAGCCTCTTTCAAAAAAGCAATTTATCGCATCTTCTGGTCGTTTCAGGTGCGCATATCGGTTATTTGACCGCAACTTTATCTGCGCTTTTTTCAGTTTACTCCCGTAGCCGAAAGAAAAAGTTCCTCTTTCTCGCGGTAATACTGACTATGTACGGATTCTTGTGCGGCTGGAGCGGTTCGGTATCAAGAAGCGTGTTTTCTTATATTCTGACATCGATCCTGATATTGAAAGGAAAGGTCTCGGATCGACTTTCCGCCTGTTCCCTCAGTGCTTTTCTTATACTCCTGATCGATCCTTTTGCTATGTTTTCCTATGGAGTTTTATTGTCATTTGGCGCTACGATCTCCATTTCTTTATTCGTTCATCGGGTGGAAAACGGTCTGAAAAGCATTCTTCATTTTCTCCCGGATGAAGTGATCTGTGCCTTTTCCTGCTTTCTGTGTGCTCAGTTTGGTATGATGCCTGTTATGCTTTCCATGGGAAACTCTTTGTCACTTCTGAATATACTTGTGGTCATACTTTCCGGTTTTCCTTCGGAGTGTATCTGCTCTCTGGGACTTGTTTTGACGTTATTTTGTATTCTTGTTCCGTTGCCGGCATTGGGACATTTCCTGTTCATTCCGGTAAGCGGCCTCGTCCGTCTGCTTGATCTATTTGCCCGAGTCGGTTCTTTTCGCACATTTGACCGTTTCTCGTACGCACACATTCCGCTTACATTGCTATCCTGTGCTTTAGGCTTATTCCTGGTTTGCCTGTTTTCACCGGGGATCAGAAGAAGAGGTGCCGCTTTCATTTCGTCTTGCGGAATGCTTGCCTTCATCTTAAATGGTCTCTTTGTGCGTACTCCGCTCTGCCGTATCTACTTTCTTGATGTCGGACAGGGAGATGGTGCTCTCTTGTGTTATGAAAACAAAAGTATTCTCATCGATGGCGGGAAACCCGGAAATGGGGAGACTATTTCCAGCGTAATGGATTACCTTGGTATCTCTGAAATCGATATGGCTTTGATCAGCCATCTGGATATCGATCATGCCGGTGGAATCATTGAGTTATGGGAAATGGGAAGAGTCTGTCATCTATATGCTCCGTTTTGGGGAGAAAGCCAGGAAATGCGGGAGCTTCAGATGGTCTATTCAGTTCTTCCGGATGAAGTAAATCTTCTACATGGTGGATTTGAGATTCTGATTGACGAGGAAGTAAAGCTCTCCTGTCTTTGGCCGAAGTTTCCTCATGACGGCGGAAATGAAGACTCTATGGTCCTGCTTTTTGAATGCCGGGAGGTCCGTGTCCTTTTCACCGGGGATATCGGAGAAGAGACGGAAAAGAGGCTTTCTATCCCGGAAACCGAGAGCATCCAGGTACTGAAGGTCGCCCATCATGGCAGCCGTTTTTCTTCATCAGAAGTATTTTTCGCCAATAAAAAAATAGATGCGGCTGTCATCAGTGTAGGGTATAATCATTATGGACATCCGTCAGAAGAAGTGCTGGAACGTTTATCCGGCCTTCAGATTCCGTATTATCGTACAGATGAAGGCGGATGTGTATTACTGCAGATCTCCGGGAATTCCTGGGAGCTCGGGTATTATTTCGATTGATGAGGACAATATGGCCGCTGCTGATAAAACGAAACAATATAAGAATTTCACTGATTTGGTCAAGGATTTTAAGCAGGGAAAAACATCCCGGCTGTATTTGTTTTTCGGCGAAGAGCGTTTTCTCATGGAGATGGCACTGGCTCATTTAAAGAAGTACTATCTGGCGGAAGGCGCAGAAAGCTTTGACTTCTATATGAAGGATCAGGGAAATGCAGCCCTGGATCTGGATGAGTTTTCAAGTCTTGTCGGTTCTCCGCCGTTTCTTTCCAAGGCCAGAGTTACTGTGATCCGCAATTCCGGCTGGTGGGGAAGCCGCGCTCCGGCAAATACAAAGGAGCAGGAAGCATGGAAAGCGAAAATCGCCTCCATTCCGGAATATTCCTGTGTGGTTTTTCTTGAAGATAAGGTCGATAAGCGGAAAAAGTCACTTATCGATGCGGTTTCTCAGAATGGAGAAGTCTTTGAATTTATGATTCAAAGTGAAGAGGATCTGAGCAATTGGATCCGTAAACAGCTTTCTTCCGCCAATATCAGCATTTCGCCGGATTGCGTATCCAGTTTGATCAGCCGGGTCGATTCGTCTATGCGGATGCTTAGAAATGAAGTCCTGAAGATCATGCTGTATTGCGAGAACAAGGGCGTTACCAAAGTGGATATGCCTCTTCTGGATAAACTCAGTATTCCGGACGTACATGCGTCTGTATTTAAGATGACAGATGCGATCGGCATGAAGGACGCAGGATCTGCACTTTTGATCTTGAATGATCTGATCCTTTTAAAAGAGCCGGTACCCAAGATCCGTTTGATGCTGGCCCGACATTTCCGTCAGCTGATCTGTGCCAAGGAACTTGGAGATGCCAATGCGGTCATAAATGAATTAAAAGTCCGTCCGTTTGTTGCCCGTAATCTGATAACTCAGGCCAGAGGATTTACGATCGAACAGCTGGAGCGGATCTACGGTCTGTGTTTTGACTCGGATCAGTGGGTCAAGACGGGAAGAATGGAGGACCGGACTTCTCTGGAAGTTCTCCTGTCTGCCGCAGGGAAGATCTAATATTCCGTTGACGTAAAAAGCGAATTAAGATAGAATCAATGAGACTTTTTTAATATAGGGAGGAAAGCATGACTAAGATTCAAATGAAAACGCCATTAGTTGAGATGGATGGCGACGAGATGACTCGTATCATCTGGAAACAGATCAAGGAAATCGTGCTTGAACCTTTTATCGATCTCAAAACAGAATACTTCGACCTGGGACTTCCCCATCGTGACGAGACCGACGATCAGGTTACGATCGATGCCGCCAATCGTGCTGCAGAACTCGGTGTAGCCGTAAAGTGCGCTACCATCACGCCGAATGCCCAGAGAATGGATGAATATCATCTCAAGCAGATGTGGAAGAGCCCGAACGGTACGATCCGTGCTATCCTGGACGGCACAGTTTTCCGTGCACCGATCCTGGTAAAGGGCATAAGCCCGTTTGTTTCCTGCTGGAAGAAGCCGATCACACTTGCCCGTCACGCTTATGGTGACGTTTACCGCGATGTTGAGATGTATGTTTCCGGAAAAGCCAAGGCTGAACTGGTCGTTACTTACGAAGACGGACATCAGGAAGTCAAGAAGATCCATGATTTCCAGGGCCCGGGTGTAATTGAGGGCATGCATAACCTTGACGCTTCGATCGAGGCATTTGCCCGTTCCTGCTTCATGTATGCTCTGGATATCCATCAGGATCTCTGGTTTGCTACAAAAGATACTATTTCGAAGGTCTACGATCATCGCTTTAAGGATATTTTCCAGGAAATCTATGATGCAGAGTTCAAAGACAAGTTTGAAGAAGCAGGTATCACATATTTCTATACGCTGATCGATGATGCCGTAGCACGTGTAATGCGCTCCGAGGGCGGAATCCTCTGGGCCTGCAAGAACTACGACGGTGACGTTATGTCGGACATGGTAGCTTCTGCATGCGGAAGTCTTGCCATGATGACTTCGGTACTGGTTTCTCCGTCCGGCAAATATGAATTTGAGGCGGCCCATGGTACGGTAACCCGTCACTATTACCGCTATCTCAAGGGAGAGACAACATCCACGAACCCGATGGCTACTCTGTTTGCCTGGTCCGGTGCGCTCAGAAAACGTGGTCAGCTGGATGAACTTTCCGATTTGGTTGATTTTGCAGATAAACTTGAAAAGGCTGCGATCGATACGATTGAAGATGGTGTGATCACAGGTGACCTTAACAGTCTTATGGATCATCCGAATAAAAAAGTTGTGAATACAGAAGAATTCTTAAAGGCAATTGCAGCCAGACTGGGCTGATAGGAGGATATGTTTATGAGTTATTTTGAGGATTGGACAAAGCATTCTGAAACAGTAGAGAACGAGAATGACTATAAGGCTTATATCGCCAAGTATTATGAGCTTGAAAAGAATGCTTATGATGCGATTTTAACGAAGTATCCGGATAATGCGGATCTTCTGAACGGCAAGGCTATCGACCTTTGCGAGAAGCTGGGCTTCGGTAAAGAGAACATGGAAATCTTTGTAGGTTTCCTCGAAGGTGTAGCTTCCAGCTTAACAGCTGAATATGACTATAAGTCCGTAACTGACGATTCGGACGTAGCTCTTTCTATCGATTATGAGAAGCTGTATTACAACATGCATGATGCAAAAGCTGAATGGCTCTATTCTCTGAAGAGCTGGACGAATGTTCTGACAGAAGATAAGATGAAGGAGATCACGAAGAAGTATCGTGAGGACAACATCGTTCATGTTGAAAAGATCGGCCGTAATGATCCGTGCCCGTGCGGAAGCGGCAAGAAGTATAAGAAGTGCTGTGGCAAGAAAGAAACAGTTTAATCTTATTTATCTTCAAAACAACTGAATACAGATAACTAGATGATATTGGGCTTATGGCCCGCTATGATCGGGAAAATTCCCGACTGTGAGTTGAGATTACATGATTATGTAGTTTGCTTGCAGTCGGGCTTTTTTTATTTTTCGAAAAAAAGGAGGTGAGAACAATGAAAATATGTGAGAT
>CADBGD010000080.1 GCA_902794115.1 Oscillospiraceae bacterium | reverse complement strand
AGATCAGGTAGAGGCATCAGGCTAGTGCCATTAAAGTGCTGGTATGGTTTTCTTTTATCAGCGGTTTATAAATCTCAACTACAGAGTTGAAAATAGCCAAGGAGTCTTTCCTACCAGCTGTTCGATATTTGTAATGATGTTTGCCATTTTCGTTATCCTTCCTTTCCAACGTTTGAAATAAACAAGTCTTTATACGGATCCTCCAGATACGGAGTAATATAGTCTTTTCCGGAGAGATACTGACTGAAAAACAGAAGCGACGAGGCACATCCGAGGCTTCCATGATATAGTCCCGTGTATGCCAGAGAACTTTCCGGCTCATGCCGGTTCCATTGTGTGTACCAGTTCCGGAGAAGGTCCTGATGCGTCGACTCTCCGATAATGGCCTCCGCTGCCTCATACGCGGCATCCAGATATTCCTTCTTTCCTGTAAGCTTGTGTATATTTATGAAATGCTCCAGCATGCCCGGCGCTCCGCAGCAATAACAATTGGTCCGCCAGTAGCCTTCCGAATGCTTTGCCGGCGCGCCTGTGGAAAGGATCCCTCGTGTCAGCTGCTCGATAAAGTTTCTATATTCATCCTTCCCTGTCAGTTCAAATAACTTATAGAAAAGACGGGATGTGCCTACCGGTCCCTGACATACGCCAAGATAATACAGATCCGTAAGATATGTATCGTTATACCGCACCAGCGCCGCCTCTTTATCTTCCGAATAATCGGCCAGGTTCAGAATATATTCAGCCGCTTCCATTGCGGTACGAAGGAAGATCTCCTCTTTCGTATACTCGTACACGCTGGCAAGAATAAATCCGCAGCCGGCAGCGCCATATTCAAATCCCGGAAAATATCCGCCCGGTTTTCCGATCGTCGGGAAATGCTCTGTCGGCATCGCATTCCATCTGGCTCCGCCCCAAGGCGTTTCTTCTTTCTGGTTTACGATGTAAAGAGCTGCCTTTTTCGCTGCCTGAAGAAATTCCTCTTCCTGATAGGTCCGGTACATATCCAGAAAGAAAAGGATCAGGCTTCCTTCTCCGATAATGCCGTAGCATCCATACCAGGTAAGAGTCCCCTCTTCTTCTTTTCCTGCCCGGATACAATCTTTCGTGACCCGGATGGCAAAATCCCTGTACTTTTCCTCTTTCGTTACTTCATAAAGTCTTGTAGCCACATAAGCTCCGCCGGCCGGACTATTGAGGTAACCTACTTCAGCACCCGGTAAGAATTCCGAATCGGAATGGAAATCTTCCACGCCTCTGTACTTACGGATAACATAGGAAATCCCTTCTTTGGCTCTTAGGAGCCACTTCTCATTTTTGTCGGCGATATAAAGCCGCAGGTAGAATAAAGCCACACCTGCCGCACCCGCATAGATTCCGGTATCGGATAAAAGAAGCGGACCGTCCGGTTCTTTTCCGGGAAGAACTTCCCATCTGGAAGCCTCCTCTTCTTCATGGCGATACTGATCCACCCATCGCTCGGTTTCATAGACTGCCTCCAGGACAGATCCGGCATCCAAAGGGGCAAATCGCTTGATCCAGTTTACTCTTCTCATTTCATCATCTCACTTCACTTACTTACCTACTAGGTTAGTAGGTATTGGAGACATATTATCATTCGCTTCCGGATCTGTAAATACCTAAAACAAAAAAACTGATAAAAGATGGAGGATCACTTAGTCGGTGGCAGCGCTATCTTTCTCCAAATACGGCAACAAATTGATCGTAGGACTTCCGCTCTTTGCGGATACCTTGCCGTTTTCGGAATACAACGACTTGTTTTCTTCATCACAAATTACTTCAAAATAGATCCGGTAAATGACCCAGCTGCCGTCCTCTTTCTGGATCGGGGCATAGTTTCGTATATCATCATCCCGGTTTGTATACGAAGTACGGATATTTTTCACATTTTTCCCGATCTTTAAAGTAAAGACGACGTCGTCAAAAGAAATGTTATCCCCATAAAACTTATCGGGTCCATTAAACGAAAAACTGATTTTATAATCTGTTTCAATCTCAAATGGATCCCTCGGCGCATTCGTACCGGTCGACCCGCCTAAAGCATCGATCTTCGCGGAATCCACTTCATCCGGGATTTCGATAACTGTATTATTCAGATCGCCATCCCATTTCCAGGAGGAGACCATGGCGCGCGTTTTTCCTTCATTAAACCGATACGTAAAATTGCCTTCTGTCTTCGTTCCGCCACTATAGACATCACAGGCGCAAAGTATCGCCATAATCATCATGACTGCCACCATCAGAGTAAAACGTTTTTTACACTTCATCGTCCTCACCTCCTGTTACTGCGCAGTATATCATAGAAGGATAGGAATGAAAACTCCGCCCAATATGAAGCAAACCCCCAAAGTATGTTTCACTTCAGGGGTTCACTTCATTATTTCGGAGTATTTATCAGGTAACGGAATGCTGCTCTTCTAATTTTGCATGTTCTTCCAGTTTCACACGTTCTTTCTTTTCCACCACGGATTTTCCGAACCACTTTTTCTTATACCAGTAATACATCACGATCAGTCCGCGGATGCATTCATCGGTCGCCGTCCCGGCAAAGATTCCGGCCACGCCGACACCCATGGCGACGCCCACCGTATATCCTGTGGAAAGTCCTAATCCCCAGTTACAGAGGATACCCATGATCAGCGGGAACACGTAGGCACCGGCAGCTTTGAGGCTGCTGACAAAAGTCATATTGAGGCACCTTCCGGCCTCAACGAAAATATCCACGAACATGATCATTTGTCCCAGTGCGATAATATGCTGGTTATCCGTAAAGATCTGAAGCGTATAGCGGCACAAAAGTGCATTTACCGTAGCTAAAGCGATCGTAATCGGCATAGATGTCCGAAGCGTCTTAAATACACGCTTATAGGCTTCTTCCTGCTTTCCGGCGCCCACCAGATGTCCCGTAATGATCTGCGTAGACATGGCACAGGCATTGGAAAAGATCATGGCAAAGGAGATCAGGGTATTACAGTAGGCTCTGGCATTCACTGCATCATTTCCCATTCCGTTCACGAAAGAAAGAAGTGTAGTCTGATACAGATTGTAAGTCAGATTCTCGCCGGCTGTCGGAAGTCCGATCTTGATCATCTTCACAAGAAGCTTTTTCGGGAAAGGACGCAGATAGCGCAGAGAAATCTTACCGGTCTTCGTAGCGAAGAAGAAGATAAATACCGCAATGACTGCCAGGAAACGGGCAAATACTGTCGAGACGGCAACACCGGCCACACCCATCTCCATAAACTTCAAAGGACCGTAAAGGAACAGATAGTTACCGGCAATATTGACGATATTGATGGCCAGCGACACCCACATACCGATCTTGGTATAACCGTTACACCTTAAGATCTGCACCATTACATTAAATACTGCAAGAAGGAATCCGCCGCCGCCAACGATATAGATATAGATCATGGAATAAGGGCGCATTTCCTTCGACACATGAAGGAAATTCATGATCAAAGGATTGGCTGCGCAAAAAGCACCGCTCAAGATCAATCCGACCACGAAATTGACCGCGATCGCCAGAGTATAGATCATGTTCATTTTGTCATGGCGCTTGGCGCCAAGATACTGGGCCACAACGACACTGGTGGCCGTGGCAATGACATTAAAGAGAATGTTCATCATGAACATAATAGTATTGGCGTTTCCGATCGCACCTACGGCAAATTCATCGTAGTGGCTCAGCATGATCGTATCGACATTGTTGAGCATCGTATTGAGGAAAAGCTCGATAAACATCGGTCCTGCCAAAAGCAGAAGCGGTGTTTTCTCATCTATGACAACTGTTTTCTTCTTACCCATTGCCTCTCCTTATATTTCGCTCTATCTCGATGTTGAATGATACACCTCTTCTTTGAAAGAAAATACCACTATTTTGCCATTTCGTTGTAACAAGTTGCCATGGCCGAAAATACCGTGAATAAAACAACTCCGGAAAGGTTTCCGGAGTTGTCTTTTATCTATTTTCACAGTATGACGAGATAAAATACAGAAAGAAATCCTGCGGATTATTTTATTCCGGAAAGGATCTTCTTTACCTCCTCGTAGTCGTTTTGAAACTGAAAGCCCTGCATTCCGGCTTTTTCCGCACCGTCAACATTCTCTTTCCGGTCATCTACGAACAGACACTCTTCCCCTTTTAAGCCGTACTTATCTAAAAATGTACGGTAGATCTCCACTTCCGGCTTTAAAAGAAGATAATCCGAAGAGACAAATACCCCATTAAAGAAAGACAGCGGAAGTAATCTCGGGAAGTAATCGAAGAAAAGATCGCTGGCATTTGAAAGAATATAGATCCCGTAGCCCTTCTCTTTTACATACTCACAGAATTCTCTGGCACCGGAAAGAGGGTGCATACATATGTCCCAGTGATCGGCACAATTACGTAATGCTTCGTGATGCTTTTCCGGAACACGCACCTTCACCAGATCGAACCGGTCTTTATCCTTAATGACGCCACGGTCGGCCATCAGCCACTCCGGGGCTTGAAACAGTTCTTTTCGTATTACGTTCTTCTCTTCTTCCGAAGAACAGAATTCCCGAAGCGGAACTTCCGGATCGAAATCGAAAAGTACATTTCCCATATCCAAGACTACATTTTTAATCATCGTACAGTATTAACTCCTTTGCCATGGGGCCGGATTTTCTACTATTTTATTTTTCCTTTCCCGATTTGGCAAGAAATCCCTTACATTTCGGCATTGTTTACAATACATTCATTCTTTCAGAAATTCAGATGGTATAATCAAATTGTCAGTAAAAAAATAGGTTAGTTTCATTCGGGCATAAGGGGTTAACATGGATTATCAGGCATTTATCGATCACGTCGGCGGGATCGCCAGTGTTCTTTCCGTTGATCTTCTGGATCCGGCAAAGGATTTTACGTTAGTTGCGGCAAACCGCAGCTATATTTCCACGGTCGTGGATATGCCGGAGAAGTTCGAAAGAAATGTCCCCTACACCCGCTATATCAAAAAAGACCAGAATTTTGACTCGATGTGTCTTCGCTGCGTACGAGAACAAAAGCCGGTTCACGCTTATGTCGATGCCGACTTTTTCAATGCCTGGCTGGATGTGTTTATCCTTCCGTTATGTTCAGATGATCCGAAATACGGATATGTCCTCTTTTCCTATCAGATGACACCGAAAGCGGTAGCCGGAAAGCTGGCGGACATCGCCCCGGATACAGCCGTATCTGTGCTGACTACCTGTATTAAGCTTCGTGAAACAGATGATTTCCAAAAAGCACTGGATTCCATTATGGAAGACATCTGTATCCTATGTGACGCGACCCGCTGCTGCATCCTTCTGACCGACTTTCAGAACCACACCTGCAGTCTTTTATGCGAGGCAATGGCGCCCGGGAAAAATGCATCACAGATCCGCGGTCTTTTTAACGATTCCTTTATGGATATTGTTGAGACCTGGCCGAAACTGATCGACCGAAGCAACTGCTTCATTATCCAGAATGATCAGGACTGGGAGCGGGTCAAAGAGGTCACTCCGATCTGGTATGATTCTCTTCGAAACGCCAAAGCCGATAACCTGGTCATTTATCCTATGCATGCCGGCGACGAGGTCATCGGCTATATCTGGGCCGCCAACTTTGATTCGGAAAAGACCCAGACCATTAAGGAAGCCTTGGGCGTTACGACTTTTATTTTGTCTGCCGAGATCGCCAATCACCAGATGGTTCAGAAAATGAAGATCTTAAGTACCACTGACCTTCTGACCGGAGTGTTAAACCGAAATGCCATGAATAACCGCATATTGGAAAATGACTCCACCAACCCGATCAAGACACCCTTCGGTGTATTCTTCATCGATGTGAACGGACTGAAGACCACGAATGACTCCCGGGGACATCAGGCCGGGGACACGCTATTAAAAGATGTGGCAGACACCCTTAAAGAGATTTTCCCTGAATATGAGATTTACCGCGTTGGCGGAGATGAATTCCTGGTGATCACCCCGGGCTGCCTAAAATCCACCTTCGAGACAAAACGGGCTAAGTTACTCGGAAATGCGGAAAGAAAAGACCGGGCACACTATGCCGTTGGTTCCTGTTACTCCGATGAGACTCAGAATATCCGCCGTGCCATGCAGCTTGCCGACGGAAGAATGTATGCCGCAAAGGAAGAGTACTATAAGCGCCATCCGGAATATGCCTGGGACAGACGGGCAAGTGCAATCAAATACAACACGAGGAAATGATTTTTTAATTGCATCTTCTCTCTTCTAAACAGATGAAAACGGGTAAAGAGAATACTTTCTTTACCCTTCTTTTTTGTAGTTTATCAGATCCTTAATGACTTCTCCTCCGATGATCAGTCCCACCACTGAGGGAACAAAGGCATTGGAACCGGGAATATCCCGCCGCTCTGTACATTTTCTGACGGTCCCCGGCGGGCAGACACAGTGCGTCTTGCAGGAAATGGACATATCCTCCAGCGGTCGGATCGGTTCTTCCTTGGAATACACCACCTTCAGTTTTTTGATGCCTCTCTTTTTGCATTCTCTGCGCATGACTTTAGCCAGCGGGCAGACAGAAGTCTTATAGAGGTCGGTAACTTCAAAAGCAGTCGGGTCCATCTTGTTTCCGGCGCCCATGCTGCTGATGATCGGCGTTCCGGCCTTCTGGGCCTGCTCAATAAGTTCCAGTTTTCCGGTTACGGTATCGATAGCATCCACCACATAATCGTAAGCTGAAAAATCAAACTGGTCTGCCGTGTCCGGCATATAAAAGGTCTTATATGTTCTTACCACACAGTCCGGATTGATATCATGGATCCGTTCTTCGGCCACATCCACCTTATATTTTCCGATCGTCTTTCTGGTGGCGATGATCTGCCGGTTGATATTCGTCAGGCAGACTTTATCGTCATCGATCAGATCCAGTGCGCCGACTCCGCTTCTGGCCAGGGCCTCGACCGTATATCCGCCCACGCCGCCGATACCGAATACGGCGACACGGGAACTCTTTAACGCTTCGATCCCTTCCTGTCCGATCAGAAGTTGGGTTCTGGAAAATGCATTCAACATACTACTTCTCTTCTTTCACACTGATTCTCAGTTCTTTTTCTCATCCTTCAGTATGGTTTCATTCATACTTCCGGTCCGATATCCGATGAGGTCCATGGTCACATAGGAAAAGCCGACCTCTTTCAGTTTACTGGTCACTTTCTCCCGCACGCCCGATTCGATCAGTTTCGGGAATTCTTCCGGCAGGATCTCGATCCTGGCCATATTTCCATGAATACGTACACGCACCTGATGAAAGCCCAGGTCCAAAAGAAGCTGTTCCGCCTGATCGACCATATGGAGTTTCTCCTCACTGATGGTCTCTCCATACACAAACCGGGACGCCAGACAGGCAAAAGACGGCTTTGACCAGGTAGGAAGATCCATTTCTTTAGAAAGAATGCGGATCTCTTCTTTGGTAAGATTTGCTTCCCGCAGCGGGCTTTTTACCCCCAGTTCCGCCACAGCCTGAAGCCCGGGACGGTAATCGCAGAGATCATCCATATTCGATCCCTCGACAACATATTTCACTCCGTTTTCTTTCGCTATATTCCCGATCTTGGTAAAAAGCTCATGTTTACATAAGTAGCACCGGTTATTCGGATTTTGGCGGAAACCGTCAATATCCAGTTCTTCCGATTCTACAATGATCTGCCGGATGCCTTCTTTTTCACAAAAAGCTTTGGTCTCCGAAAGTTCACGGCCAGGAAAAGAGCAGGATTTTGCCGTCACGGCAATGACATTTTCGTGAAGTACTTCTTTTGCTACCTTCAAAAGAAATGTCGAATCGACACCGGATGAAAAAGCTACGGCCACACTGCCCAGTTCTTTCAGATAGTTTTCCAGATTCTGTTTCTTTTCATGTAATGCATCCATGATCTTTCCTCATTTCCGGCAATGGTCATCGCTGACAACATTATACCAGCAAATTCCAGTAACCTGATAGGTAATTCATTAAAACGGAAAAATCAGGTCATGTCAATGGTCCCGTTCTTAATCAGATGCAGAAAGATCTCCGCGATCTTCGGATCGAACTGGGTCCCTTTATTCTTTTCAAGTTCATCCACGATATTCTCTTTGGTCAGTTTCTTTCTGTAGACACGATTGGAATTCATGGCATCAAAGGCATCGGCCACACAGATCATACGGGCGATCAGCGGGATGTATGGGACTTGATCAGCTGATACTCTTCATCTGTCAGTTTTCTCTTTTTTCTGCCTTCTGTCATTTCCCTCTCCACTACCCGTTTCTACTGATTTGGATATTTGTAAGTGCACATTGATCTCCGGTCAATGCCAGATAGATCTCGTCATTTCCGTCCAGGACCGTGGTGATATTATGCACCTTCACGCCAAGATTCTCGGTAGTCAGAATGATCTTGTTTCCGGTCCTTTCGACGGTGATCTCACAGTCATATCCTGCTTTATTGTCAACTTTCCAGTCATGCCAGCTTCGGAAGGAAGAAGTCATATCCACCGAAAGCTGGTTGTCTGCTATTATTTTATCATACCAGTTCTCTCCATCGAGTCGGATAAGAGCATATTCCTGATAGTTTTCTCCTTTGACCTTTCCGTCGTCCGCATGGAAAATATCGACATACGGACAGTGCCAGATCAAGCGGGATGTCGGAAGACTCATAGTATGGAAACTGATTTTCATATTCTCCTTGATCGGGACCGGCTCCGAATAAGCCATACGGAATCCATCGATCTGCACATTCGGGATCTGCCCCGAAGGTCCGTCTATATAACTGATCTTTTCGGCGATACGGGGGATCGCATCCTCAGTGATCCGTTCATAATCCCGACTGATGGAAAGATTGGAGATCTCGCATTTTTCTCCTGTCAGCGCAATATAGGAAAATCTTGTGGAATCCGGTAATGCCACAGTGACTTCCATTATATTCTCCCCTTCAGTAATGCGGATCCGTAGGTGATCTGCATATCGGATCGCTTCCAGGGCATACTGTCTTTTTACATGTCCGGTCAGCCGGATTTTTGACTTGACCTGATTGATCACCTTCGTTTCCATCTTTCTGGCTTCTTCGCACTGACACTGTCCGTCCAGACGGATGGTACCGAACTCAAAATAATTCAGATCCCGGATCGCATCCGGATCCCGATGCACACGGGCATCCTGGGAATCAAAAAGGATCAAAGTCGGTGCCGTGACCTTCATCGTTCCTTTCACTTCGGAAGAATAATCAAATCGGATCTTGGTAGTCACAGACGGAAGAATAATGCCTTCAGACACTTCAGATTCATACTCATCGCAATAGATGCTGCTTTTTCCGGAAAGCTCCTGCACCGTGCTTCTTTCTTTCAGCTGATAATCCACATCCTCATCGATAATGGATACCATCACCTTCGCCACTTCCGGATCAAACTGTGTTCCGGCATTCTTCAAGATCTCCTCCCGCACCTTCTGCTGCGGAAGCGCATCTCTGTAGCTTCGGTTCGAAGTCATTGCATCATAGGAGTCGGCAACGGCAATGATCCTTGCGATCTCCGGAATATCGTCACCTTTCAGTTTTTCCGGATAGCCTCTTCCATCGTATCTCTCGTGATGGAAATGCGCACCGATACTGATATACGGATAATCTCCGATACTGCTCAGGATCTGGTTGCCAAATACCGGATGCTCGCGGATCGAATCAAATTCCTCGTCCGTCAGTTTTCCTTTCTTGTTGATAATGGTATCGGGAATACCGATCTTTCCTACATCATGAAGAAGAGCGGCATAGTAGATCCGCATGACTTCTTCCTCACTTTTTCCCATGGCTCTTGCGATCTTCACGGAATACTCGGCCACACGTACGGAATGGCCCCGGGAATAGGTATCCTTTGCATCAATGGCATTTACAAGAGAGGTGGAAGTCTGCTCAAAAAGCCTCTGGGACAGAAGTTTCTGCTTTTCCAGATACCGGATCTCTTTAGACTGCAGGTCTTCGATCTGCTTAATACCGGCATAGATAGCAAATGTGGCAATAATGGTAAAGACACTTGAGAATAGTCCCGGAATACTTTGAAGATTCCGGTGCATGATAATACCCTGGATCATAATCGGCCACTGACCCGCAATAATGATCAGCGATGCGATCAGACCCTGCTTATGAAAAAGCACTACCAGAAGGATCAATATTACACTGCTCAGTGAAGATAAAACGCCGGCAAAAGCATTCATCGGGAGCCGGCTGTCTCCCACCTCGATCACTACCTGCGAACGAGCAGCCTGATTCGTTACAAAAGCTACCAGAGTGTAAAACACGATCAGAAGGACGAATAAAACGACCTTCTTGCGACTTTGATTTTTTATAGACGATGGGTCTGATAACTTCGGTTTACCCGCTTTACTACCCATATGCAATCCCCCAAAATGACAGTAAAAACACCGTCATATCCCCCTGTATAATTAACTTCATTATACGAGCAAAGATCATTTGATTCTTCAACAGATTGTAAACAATTTAATTTGAGAATCATATCCTTTAACTGTCATGGAAACAAAAAGAGGCGTCAAAATGACGCCTCTCTTCTTCATTTACCTGATATCGGATAATACTACGAGATCTTCACTCCATAAATAGCCGGAGAACGCTGGGCGATCACGACCATGTCATCCACCACGATCGGAGATGCCTCAAAGTTTCCAAGCGTATCCTGCTTTAAGCCCTGGATCAGACCGATGCGCTTTCCTGTGGAACCATCTACCAGATGACCCTGTCCCTGGCTGTCAAAGACGACGATATACGCATTGCCGTCCTTATCGTACACATCCACCGGCGAACTCCAGGTGTAGGTATTCCAGTCATACCGCCATACCTCGTTACCTGTCGTCTTATCGTAGGCCACCAGTGCATTTCCGTAAGAAACATTCTTGGTCATGC
>CADBGD010000079.1 GCA_902794115.1 Oscillospiraceae bacterium | reverse complement strand
GCGATGTTGTCACCGCGGTTGCCGCACGTTCCGGTAAGAAGGGTGAGGAACTTGTGGAAAAGGATAATGAGAAAGAAACACTTCCGGTCGTGGCCAGAAAGAAAAAGAGCGTCAAGAGAGGACGCCGTTCCGGCCGTGCCGTATTGCTCCTTGTTTCCTTCCTGTTCTCCCTGATGCTGTGGATGTATATTCAGGTCACGACAAATCCGGTTACCGAGAAGTCCTTTACTCTGCAGCTTCAGTTTGAAAATGAGAAAGTCCTGAGCGAGAAGAATCTTGGCATCACATTTACAGTCAATACCGTGAATGTCCGTATTGTCGGCCGAAAGAATGTTGTCGATAAACTGACGTCTTCCGACCTTTCCGCCTATCTGGATCTGTCGACGATTGAAGAGGCAGGCTCTCAGCGTATGAAGGTCAATGTCAAGTGTGATGAAAATGTCTATTTCCGTGTGGAGATGCAGAATCCGGAAGACCTTCCGGTATCTGTTTACACGAAAGAGCCGGCAGCGGAAGCCGAATCCTGATCAGAAAAACGTAAAGAGAATTATTTTAATGAGGTGATACACTCTATGGCTTCTTCTACGCATTGCGCGATGGAAAGGTTTTTAAAGTGTGCCGTTCTTCCCAAAAGAGAGATAGACGGATAATTGCGGCAAAGCTCCTTGTAGCGGGCATGCCGCTCCAGATTTTCTTCGGAACGTTCCGGCTCGAAAGGCTCATCCAGACTATTGGCGATGGAAAAGTACGGGGACTCCATACAAAGCGTTGTTTTGCCGGGGGCCTCCTGGAGCGTGATCAGCTTGCTTTCCGTTGTCCGGATACAGGTCTTTCCTTTCGGAGAAACGGTGACCGCTCCGTCCCGTGTTGTATCGCTATCCATATCCTGAAAGGTGATCTTGGATGTGCGGTACTGAAGCGCCCCGTAGCAGCAGTCAAACAAACGGTCCAGAGAAGTGGTCACGATGACGCGTCCGGAAAAAGGCACGCCATCCAGAAGGACCGTGGAGGAATGCGGCTGCAATGTGATCCGGGAAAGCGCGTCCATATCTGTATAGATGGTAATGCCCGGATGAGAAAGCATCGAATTCATCAGCTCAGTAAAGCCGTTGCGCGGCATGGCCTGAATCGGGTCGGTATAGTAGCAGTCATCCGTTGAAATATCGACATAAGCATCGTTCATATAGGAGTCATCAGCTGCGGCAAAATCACTGTCGTCGCGCTTATTGATCCCGCTGACCAGTACATTTTCGATCATATACCTGCCCAGATCGATCAAAAGAGAATCAGAAGAATCGATCAGCTGATCGATCAGGATCCGTTTCTGGTCCGGGAAATGACGTTTGAGCCGGGAAAGAAGTTTCTCTTTCTGGGAAGGGCCGAAAAGGATCTCCAGACTGTTGGCATTTAACGGGAGAGGAACAGTCTTTCCTTTCAGCTCGACCAGCACGCGGTGGCGGTACGGATAGAAAGAACCGAAACGCTTCAGGAACTGGTAGACCTGATCTTTGTCGGTATGGAAGATATGCGGACCATAAGACTGAACCGAAATGCCGTTTGGACGCACCTCATCAAAGAGAGCGCCGCCGACGTGCGACTCTCTCTCAAAACAACTCACCTGATACCCGGCATCTGCCAGGAGTCTGGCAGCAACACAGCCGGAAATCCCCATTCCGATGATCAGTGCTTCTTTTTTCGCCAAGTTTGTCTCCCACCCTTTCGAATATTATCCATTCTATATGAAAAAGATGAAAAATTCAAAAGGATTTTAGATTATTCTGGGTTTCTTTTGTAACGAAGGATAGATATTTATGTAAAGAGTTTGCCACAAGTGCTATGTTACAATTTATCGTGAATAATAATGGAAGATAGGAAGTGCCTATGTCAGACGAAGAAAAGAATATCCGCCCAGATGAAGAAATGAATCCGGAAGAGGTCGATCTGAGCGCACTCCTTTCAGGAATCAGAAGAGTTTCCTCCGATGAAGATAAAAAGAGCCGTCCGGAGAAAAAAGAGGCAGAGAAGACTGCTTCTCATGAAGAAAAGGCGGCATCCCACGAGGATAAAAAGGTTCCTCATGAAGAGAGGCCGGCAGCGCACGAAGAAAAGCCGGTTTCTCACGAAGAGAAAGCGATAGCTCATGAAGGGAAAAACGGTTCCGCTCCTCGAAAGGATCAGCCGGTACGCCGCCGTCCCATGTCTGCCGAGCAGAGAAAAAGAATCGCGGCCAAGAGAAAGAAAGCCGAAATCCTGATGATACTCACGATCGTCATGGTTCTTGCTCTGGTATGTGTCGGTGTGTTTTTTGCGATCCGTGCGGTAAAAGGCGGGGAGAAAAAGAACACTGAAGTGTCCACAACATCTGTTGCGGCAGCTCTTTCCGATACCAGTGAGACGGAAACAGAAGAAGATACTTCGACGACTACCACCGAAGAAGAAACCGATCCCACCCCTTCCACAACTCCGGAACCGACTCCGTTTCCGGTGGGAGGACCGGATCTGAGCGGATATTGCGTTGTTATTGATGCCGGACACCAGGGTACACCGAATCTGGAGCAGGAACCTTTGTCCTCTTCCATGAGCGGTTCAAAAGATAAGTCCGCAGAAGGATATACCGGCGTGGTTTCCGGAATCAATGAATCCCAGATCAATCTGGATACGGCACTGCTTCTTTCAGAGTATCTGAAGTCTCTGGGATGTGAGGTCTATCTGACACGTGAGACAGAAGAAGTCGATATTTCTAATAAAGAGAGAGCCGAGTTCGCCGTATCGAAAGATCCGGATCTGTATATCCGCCTTTACTGTAACTATGCCAATGACAGTAAGACGTCCGGTATGAGTATTCTGGTTCCGTCCAGCGGCAAATATGCTTCCGAAATGACCGTGTGGGGGGAAAACCTGGGAAAGACCATAGAGAACTTTACCGGTACTTCTTTCCGCGGTTGTCAGGCCAGCGGGAATTACAGCGGCCTGAACTGGGCAGATTCAATCCCGTCTTTCATGATCCGTATGGGGTACCTTTCCAATAGCGATGACGAGGCCCGGCTTCAGGATGAAGAATACCAGTTCCAGATCTGTCAGGGTGTCGCCCAGTTTATCACAACGATGGCAAAGCACTGATAACTCCTTTCACCCGGCGCAATTTCAACCGTATCACTCCAAGAGTGGTACGGTTGTGCATTTTTGCAGGTGTGATAAAATTATAAAGTCAGTACAGGGAAGGAGGCTCCGGATATGAAGAAAAACAGACTTGTCGCACTTTTGGCTGTGGTGTTGTGCTTTGCTGTTCTTCTCCCGAGCTGTAAACTTCACCGCAAAGTCGAGACCACGGCTGCCGAAGAGGAAGAAGAGACCGAGGACGAGACGGAATCGGAAACAGATGCCTCCACCGCCTCTTTGGTCACCCCGCTGATGCAGGTCTATTCCATGGATCAGTTTATCAGTGACGGAAGTATTTTCGCCGAGAATGTTCCTGTACCGACAGCCACACCGATTCCGGTCAATCAGACTTTGCTGGGACAGACAAATGAAGATGACGGGTATTTCAGCGGGCCTTTGGAAAATGCCACGATCGTGGACAACGAGTATTTCCGTTTTACGATCGTCAGCGCTGAAACAGTTGATGGTCAATATACCATAAAAGCACAGTTTGAGAATAAATCAGATATACCATATAACCTGTTTTGGAGAGATGTTAAAGTCGATAATTATGTTGGACATCTGTCGGTTATAACTGAAACTGTCGAACCGCACAAAGTCCTTGACTTTGAAAATTCCATCAATAAAGAGTACTTTCCCGGGTATGATGGCCAGGAGCCGACAAGAATATCTTTTTATCTTCAGGCGAAGCCGCTGAATCCCGACGATTCCGCTGTTTTGACAGTGGTCGATGATGCTGGAAAACCTAGTGTTGCAGTAAACATTTTCCCGAAGGGGGAGGAAGCATTTCACTATGAGGAACCTGCTCTTTCCGATACTTCCTCTATCGTTTATGATTCTGACGGAATCCGATTGCAGATCGATGATTTTGAGTTGACGGATAGTTATTTCTTTATCCACTATACCTTTGTTAATAAGACCAACGTATATGCGATGGCATATTTAAAAGATAGCTGTATTACTTTGGATTCGACTGTGTTTGACGTGGGGTCCTTGCAGGCGTGCTATATTGCTCCTTATGGATGTTATGAAGGATCGTATTTTGTTGATGTGAATTCGATACAGAATGCAGGTCTGGTTCCAACTGATATCAAGACTGTCTCCATTCCGGTTTTTGCCTTCTATTTAGGGGCGGATAATTCGATCCTTATGGATACTGATGTAAAAAAAGAAGTCACTTTCGGCTAAGGCTTTATCTCTTTAACCTGGCGCTTTTCCAACCGTATCGCCCATTGGGCGGTACGGTTGTGCATTTATGTTTTTGTGATAAAATTAAGAGGTTACTATAGGGGAGGAGGCGCCGGATATGAAGAAAAACAGACTAATCGCACTTTTGGCTGTGGTATTGTGTTTTGCTGTTCTTCTCCCGAGCTGTAAACTTCACCGCAAAGTCGAGACCAAGGCTACCGAAGAGGAAGAAGAGACCGAGGACGAGACGGAGTCGGAAACAGATACCTCCACCGCCGCTCTGATCACCCCGCTGATGCAGGTTTCTTCACTGGATCAGTTTATCAGTGACGGAAGTATTTTTGCCGAGAATGTTCCGGTTCCGACACCCACACCGATTCCGGTCAGCCAGACCACGTTGGGGCTGACAAACGAAGATATCGGCTATTTCAGCGGTCCCTTGGAGAATGCCACGGTCGTGGACAACGAGTATTTCCGTTTTACGATCATCAGTGTGGAGATGACGGATACAAAGTATAACGTTAAATTCCAGTTTGAGAATAAGTCGGATAGTCCGTATAATATCAATTTCCTGAATGCGATCATGGATAATGAGAGTTCGAACTGGTATTACTATACGGATAGTGTTATTGAACCGCATACGGTATATGATGACGAAAACGATTTTGGCATCTTTTTTGAAGGGTATAGCGGTCAGGTTCCGACAAGACTGTCCTTTTTACTCCTTGCGACAACAACTTCGAGTAATATGCCGCGACCGATTTTGTGGGAAAAAGATGGATTAAATTATAATTTTGTCCCGGTGAATCTGTTTCCTCAGGGAGAGGAGGCCTTTCATTATGCAGAGCCGGAGATTTCGGACGATTCTTCTATCGTGTATGATTCCGATGGAATCCAGTTCCGGATCGATAGCTTTGATGTCGACAGTAATACTTTTGATATCAAATACACAATTGTGAATAAAACGAATATGTACGTGATGTTTTCCGTGAGTGATGGAAAAATCACTTTGGATCAGACTGTTTTTGATAATGCTGCATTTAATACATGTTATATTGCTCCTTATGGAAATGTACGAAGCGACTATCAGGTTTTGCTGACCGACCTGAATAATGCAGGAGTGGATCCCAATATGGTCAAGACAGTATCCTTTAATGTCAGAGCAAGTTATCTGGATGAAGATATTTCGGTTCTTATGGAAGCAATAATAAAAAAAGAAGTAACTTTCGGCTGATGTTTTGATAGAATCGGTCATTACGATCTGCCGGACGAAAAATAGGAAGGAAAAAGAAAAATGGGTTTATTTGACAGAAAGAATTCGAAAAACAGTGATATGGAGTCACTTCCGCAGCCGCAGGAAGGCCAGGTCGAAGTGAATTTCCCGATCGTCACCGTGGTGATCGAGGAAGTATTATCGATGACATCCACTGAGGTTTCCGCGATCGGTAATGTCCGTGGTGGTACATTAAAAAAGGGCGACAGATTGTATCTTTTGGGAAGAAAGGGAAAAAGCACCCCGACCTATGCACTTCGTATTGAAGATGCCATGATGAGCAAGATGCCTCTGGCAGAAGAAGGAACCAACGTTTCTATTGTACTCGGCGGTCTTCGTCAGGGAGAGGTCGAGAAATATGATGTCCTTTCTACCGCGAACTGTATGGTATCGGATGTGGATAGTCCCGACAGCCCGGTCAATCCTTATTTGAGCGGTCTTCTTCGCGAGTCGAAGAACCTTAGAGAAGATAAGGAATTCATGGGACGACTGATGGAATATATCGCCAATGAGGCGATCTTCCTGACACCTTGCATGAAGACTCCGGGTAAAGAGGGAGAAGAAGAGAAGATCGGATATGCTTTCTTAAAGTCCAGAGACGAAAAGATGTATCTGGCGGCATTTACGGATATTCACGAATTACAGTCTATGGAAGGACTTCCGGCTAAGGAAGTGGTTCCGGTGGATTTTGCCAAGATCATGATGATCATTGAAAAATCT
This sequence comes from Oscillospiraceae bacterium, assembly GCA_902794115.1. Classification (GTDB taxonomy): domain Bacteria; phylum Bacillota; class Clostridia; order Saccharofermentanales; family Saccharofermentanaceae; genus Scatonaster. Next base: position 4,591 of record CADBGD010000079.1, on the reverse strand, counting down.
CCTGCAAACGGCATCCTGATCAATCCGAAGACAGAAGGTTTTGCGATGCAGAAGCCGTTCCTCGAGGCGCTTCTCAATCATAAGCGTAAGATGATCAACAACATCAAAGAACAGCGGATCGATCCGAAGCAGCCGATGGCGATTGCGATCCCGAAAGAGGATCATCTCCCGTCGGATATGTTCAAGGCTCTGCGTGATTATATGTCAACTGAACCGAGCATCCAGAATGCCTGGTACGGAATGATGATCTTCCCCAAGACACAGGAGAAGGCACACCTGATCATTATCGGCACACTGGAAGAAACACCGGAGATCTTCGGTGCGATCGGAAGAACGGCCAAGCCTTTCCTCGAAGATGTGCAGCTGAATATGCAGGCGGCATCCAAGGTCGGTCCTATGACTGAAAAACTCCTGCATTTCTATAATGCCGAGAATCCGGAGATCTTGGAATTCCCGGATCTGTCTGCTCTTCAGCAGAAGCCTTCGGAGAATCAGGGCTGATTATCTGACTTATACTGAAACGGAAGTTCCTGCCATCAAGGCTTGAGTGTCGCTGCTTATTTTGCTTCCAGAAGATCCGGCTCCACATGACAGGGAAGAAACAGGATCTCTACTCCGGCCTTTCGTGCCTCGTCCATAGCGGTGCCGAATTCCGGGTGCATAGAGACATTCGGACGCACTTCGGATATGCCGTCCATCTGAATGACGAAGCAGAGGATCGGATGAAAGCCGTCTTCTTTGGCCCGGATCAGTTCACGGATATGCTTCACGCCACGCTCGGTAGGTGCATCGGGAAAGAATCCCACACCATCGATCTCCAGCGTACAGCCTTTCACTTCCATCAGGAACGTTTCACCGTTCTTTTCCATGTAAAAATCGATTCTGGATCCGCCATAGGTATATTCCGGGCGGATCTTTTCATATCCTTGGGAGCGAAGCCATTCCAAAGCGACTTTATTTGGTGCCTGACTATCGATATTGATCAGAAGACCATTACTCTTTCTTACCGCTACAAGATCGTATTTCGTCTTTCTTCCGGGAGATCCGGAGGCGGTAAGCCATACCTCACAGCCGGGGAGAAGAAGCTCCTTGCAGCGACCGGTGTTTTTCACATGCACCACCTCACGGGCACCGTTCATTTCGACCTCTGCAATAAAGCGGTTTGGCCGGGAAAGAAATGTGGCTGAAGTGATGTTTTCGTATGTCAAAAGCAATTGCTCCTTGATAATTTGATCATCTATGTTGCTATCTCATATAGAATACCATATAGTGAGAATTAGAAGGTGTCTTACCGGGAGGGCTTCTCTATGAAAGAAATGAAGTTTTTATCGTTACGGAAAAACAAGGCGGTGTTGGCGTTTTGGCTTATTTCTTCGATAGTTTTTTCTGCCTCCTGCAAGAAGAAAGAAAAGTCCATTCCCCTGATTGAAAGCATACAGTATAAGTCCGGACTGGAAATCAAGGAAACGGACCCCTATTTTATTGCGGAAGTCAATCTTATAAGCCTGCCGCCCATAGAGGAAGGCCGGGAAGTGGAAAGTACAAACCTGAATATGATGGGTTTTTATGGCGAAAATGCGATCGCGGAATATAACATTACATTTAAATCTATGGAAGACTTCGATATGTCGGAAATTTCTTCTTATGAAGAGCTTGTCGAAAAGTCGAAAGATTATTATCATAACGGATACGCGATCTACGATGAAAAGGGGAACTATCTGAAAGATGTTCCTGAAGACATTACATTAATATACGATATCACTTCTGATCCGGACGGGCATACCTGTATTCTGGGGTATGGAGCGAAATCGGAAAAAACGCCTTGGGAGAAAGTTCTGATATGTGCCGTTTTGAATCGTGACGGAAGTGTATCAGAACGCATCATCTTCACCGGTGCACCATTTGAAGCCGCCAACATGGGCGCACCGAATCTCCGGGTCCTTTCTGATGGACGGTATTCGATACGGCAATTTGGAACCCTATATGTTTTTGATAAAAAGGGGAAACTAGAATATACGGTATCGGAACCGGATAGGACCATCGGCACAGGGATTATTTCCCAAAACGGGAAAGATTATGTGCTGTCCTTTGGCTATGATCCGCAATCGGATGAGGAGAGTATTCTGATCAAGGAGATCAATGTCAAGACGGGAGAACTGGGAAAGAACTATGATGCCAGTGGTCTATCTGCATATGGAGAACTACGCCCGACCTCGCAGGGCTTGTTTGTGAATTCAGATACCGGCTGCTATGAATACGATATTGAAACAGGAAAAATCACCAAATTCTTCGATTGGAGTGACACGGATATTGATCGTTCACTCATTAATTATATGCCTTGTACACCAGTGCCGAAGACTACGGATGAGATTTGTGCAGTAGGTTTGAAAAGAACTGTGGATCCGTTTGAGTATTACCTGATCCATCTGACGCGTGCTGAGAAGAATCCGCATGCCGGGAAAAAGATGATCGTTATCGGCGGAATAGATATTAATAACAATACAGCGCTAATGTCTTTCATTTCCGAATACAACAGTGATCTGGAAAAGCCCTGTCGTGCTGTACTTGTGGATTATACGGAAGATCTTGAAAACGGAACGAGCCGTGCGGGTGTCGAGAATAAAGTTCTGCTTTCCATTCTTTCCGGAGAAGGACCGGATATACTGGTCAATTTCTCGGAGTCATATGCTTTTCAGAATGTAAATGTCATGGAGGATTTAAACCCTCATCTGGACGGAGAAGATGGCATTTCCCGCCAAGAGTATTTCGATAATGTTCTTCGTGCACAGGAATGGAACGGGAAACTTTTTCATATTCCGATCCGCTTTGCACTTGAGGGATTACTGGCAAATCGGAAATATATCGGAAATACCATCGGCTGGACATTCGACGAGTTCGAAGAGGCTGCCGCCGGAATGCCGGAGAATGTAGGTATTATGGAGGGACTTCTGTACAGGGATTTTCTTAAAATGCTTCTTACCCCGACCATGAGCTCTTTTGTGGACTACCAGAACAAGACAGTGGATTTCCAAAATGCGGATATGAAAAAGTATCTCCAGATGGCAAAAAAGTTTGGCGTAGCCAAATTAGCGGAAGATGAGGGAACCATAAAGTGGTACGATGGCGATAAACTTCAGGATGATTATGATTTGTCCAGAATCAAATTTGATAACGGTCTGATCGCACTTCGGCGGGCACAGATGATGTCTATGAGTGATTATGGCGTATGTACACCGGGGCAGCATTGCACTTTCCTGGGCTATCCGTCGAAGGATGGAGCCGGTGCTGCCATTAAGCCCTACCTGTCTTTGGGAATTGTCGCTTCCGGAAAATATAAGGATCTGGCATGGGATTTTCTCCGTTCATTCCTTGCTTTTACAGGGGATTTGGATTATTCGGAAATAGCATTCCCGATCAACAGACAGGTTTTTGAAAAAGAGTGTGCGGCGACAATGGCATACAGAAACGAGTATTACGATTGGGTCCATAGTGAGGAGGAAAAGGATCATTGGTCTGATGACTACCTGAATAGTATTGTGAGATATACGGAGCAGAATCTGGATGATCTTCGAAAGATGATCGAAAGCGCCAATACCACACTCAGCTATGATGCAGCGATGCTCGACGTGATCACGGAAGAAGCGGCGGCTTACTTTGCCGGTGACCGAAGTGAAGATGATGTGCTGAAAAATATTCAGAACCGCTGTACATTGATCGTGAAGGAAAGAGGATAGGTATCCTGCTTTTTCGATTCCATAGATCCTATCCGAATGAAAAATACCGCCCGGCCTTACGAGGTCAAGCGGTATTCTCTTCGTTTTCTGGTGGAGGCGAGGAGAATCGAACTCCTGTCCGAAACCACGTCAACAAGGACATCTCCGGGTGCAGTTCGTGTTTGGAGTATTCCCCTCGAGGGCGTTCCCACGAACAGGAAGCCTTCTCCGGTAGCTTCATAGATACGTCCCAGACGCAAAGCTTTGACTGAAACGTGGTCCCGTTTAACCTACCGACAGGTAAGGTCTGTCATCTGACATCTCCGGTCCGGCCGACAGATAGACCGGGGAGATGGTAGCTAAATTAAGCAGCTACGAGTTGATTGTTGTTTGCAATTACTTGCATTTCCCGTTTTTTAAAGAGGCCAACGAGAATCCTCTACCCGCTTTCCCAGTCTCCACGACCCCGTCGAAACCAGTGCGCCCCCACATATTCAACTCTCATTTGTGGTTCTGTGCCACGAGTATACATGATGGAAATCCTTCTTTCAAGAGCATTTTTCCGATTATACGAAGGGTATATAGGAAGGAAAGAATGGTATATAATAGTTTTAGTGTTGTCTATTACAAAAGAGAACAGGGAGAACGATTATGGCATCCGAATTTGTAACTTCATTGATGAATAAACTGACTGTGAAGCAGAAGGCTTCCCTTTGTTCCGGTCTGGATTTCTGGCGTACCCAGAGACTGCCGATGAATAACGTGCCGTCGATCATGATGACCGATGGTCCCCATGGACTGAGAAAACAGGGGACGGAAGAGGGAAGACGAGGAGCCGGAGACAGCCAGGAAGCGACCTGCTTCCCGCCGGCGGCTAC
>CADBGD010000078.1:10994-20617 GCA_902794115.1 Oscillospiraceae bacterium | reverse complement strand
TCAGCAGCGACAGCAGCCAGAACAGTCCGCCGGCAACCAGGCTCCGCATGGCGAACAGCACTATGGGCTCCAGACCCCCGTCGGTGGCTATGTCGCGACACACCACCACGTTGATGCCGAAAATCACATACGCCGCCGCGCACGCCAAGTGCCCTATGGCTATACCGTTGTTTTTACCCATATTCATATCTCACCTCCTATAACGCACCCACTCGGCGTTTTATTGTACCGCTACGCCGTGCATGTGCCGCTCGCAAAGAAAGGATAAGCGTCAGCTTCATGCCAAAAACAAAACGGAGCCACCATAGCTCCGCTTTTTCAATGTTTTTTTCCCAACCTCATTGCAAAACGCATTCATTTGATGATTCTTTCCTTTAGTCTTTTCTCAATGTAATCTTTTCGTTCAGACAAATGTTTGTCAAAAGATTCTCTGTCCTTTATTTCATTAATTGTTTCGTTTATTTTTAAGCACAATTTGCTAAGTATATTTTGTTGTTTTATATATCTTTCGTCTTTTTCACATTTGTTCAATAGCATTTTTTGCTTAACTGAGTCTTGAGGCGATAATTGTCGGTAATTATCATATGTTTCTTCCAACCAATGGTCTATCTCGACTTTTATCAACAGCATCTCATTCCGTGCATCTTTGCTTTGTGATTGCAAGTCATTTAGTTTCGCATTTAAGACTTTAATTCTCTCTTGTAATTCATTCCGACATAATGTTATTGCAGGAATCAATTTTTCGTTATAATGCACAATGGTATCTATATGATTAAGAATTGGAGAGTATATTGTCTGTATTGCTGTTAAATCTTCCAACAAAGCAAGTGCCGCAGTTAGTTTATCTACTTGGATTGTTAGTAGGGTTTCATGTTCGTATATATTGTGTCGTTTGATTGTTAAATCATCAATTAATCTATATTTGATTATTTTTCGAATCTCCCTGTTCTCTTCTTTGGCTTTTCTCTCTTCCTCTTCTGCTTTCTCTTTTGCTTCCTTTTGCTTTTCGTAGTATTTCGAAATATTTTCATTTATAGATTTCAAGCCCTCCATCATTTTCTCTACTTTCTCAATTATCCATTCCTTTTCAAATTTTTCACTATCGGTAGTGATTAAGTTTGAGACTTCCTCTACAAATGATAATGCGTTTTCCCAATTATTTCGTTGCGGTTCGCAGTCCATTGTATAACGAACATTATCCATCATATTCGACCAATAGTAATCTATAATAGTTGTGTATGGGAGAATATTAATTCCCTTGTAGTTTAAGTTCACATGGAAATATGCAGATCGGCCATAGCAAAAGTTTGTGCGCACCGAAATCAGAACATTGTCTGCAATTGGATATTCAGGTCTATACCATCCAATATTTTCATTCGAGTACATCAGCGATGTGGGTTTTATAGAAGAAAGCGTTTGTTCATAACACATTCCATATATATATCTGCGAATCTTACATATATATTCATTCTTTATCTCACATCTGCGTTCTCTTTGTGCTTGTGCTATCATATCGCGCATCTCACGCTCAAGTTTATCTATATACGCCAAATATTCAATCCTTCCCATCCATCTTTTAGGGTGACGCTTCGCGTTGTACTCGATTTCGATGCGGTTTTTTATGTTTGCTATTTCCCCATCATAATCCTCTTTCCACTTGGAAATATCTTGCTCAATCATAACAGGTCGATTGTTCATATATATATATGGTCGAAATGATGCACCTCGAATAAACGATTCTGTGTACACATGTGGCCAACAATAGCTATACGTTTTTGACTTGTCGATTTTTAAACCATCCACATAACGAACCGCGTCAAAAATGTCACAATCGCCCTCTTCAAATTCATTGAGTTTATCTAAAACATCTTCAGGATGCGTTATCTCAACTTTCTCAGTGTATAACATTTCTTTTTCATCCTTTTTTAACACAAGGATATAGTCTACATTTAATTCAGGCTTTAATTCAATAGCATTTGATAATTATTTACCAAATCTTCAAAAAATACCGTTTGGTCCTATCAGCCAAGAAAAGGTCGAGCCACCTACACCAATCCCTGCGTCCATCCCGCAATTCCCTACACCCCGCCCACGCAAAAAGAGAGTGTCTCCCAGGAGACACTCTCTCATTTTGCATAATGTTATGAATGTAACACCGTTACAAATCTGGAAGGATCAGGCCTTATTCCTTATCCTCTCCATCGGCTTCTGCCTCATCCTTGACTTCCGCCGGTACATCCTCTGCACTCACAGAATTCACATCGGGAGTGGAATCCTTCTCAGCAGAATCTGCACTCTCAACGGAAGTGGAAGCAGCATCTGTGCTCTCACTTGCGCTCTCGCCCGCGCTCTCACTGGAAGGATCAGATGTAGCAGCACTTGCGGAAGAAGCCGGAAGCTGTCCGTTGTTGACATAAAGTTCTTCGAACTCCGGACCCTCGATTTTCTCTTTCTCGAGAAGGCGCTGGGCCACACCATTGAGGATATCCATTCTCTCGGTCAGGAGCATCAGGACATCGTCATACGCCTTCGTGATGATGCGGGAGATCTCTTCATCGATTCTGGCAGCGGACTGCTCACTGTAAGAACGGGTATGACCGTAGCTCTTACCGATGAATACTTCGTCATCGTCGTCAAATACAACGTTCGGGAACTGCTCACTCATACCATAGCGGGTAATCATCTCACGAGCAATGCTGTTGCAGTGCTGCAGGTCAGAGGAAGCACCAGTGGAGATCTCGCCCAGGATGATCTGCTCGGCGGCACGGCCACCCAGGGAGATCATAATGGAATCCACCAGCTGCTTCTTGGTTGTGTAGTAAATATCCTCATCCGGCTTGTGGGCAGTATAACCGCCGGCACCACCAGCAGGGATGATGGAAACTCTCTCGACGTGCTCGGTCTCGGAAACCGTACGAAGTACGATCGCATGACCGGCCTCGTGGAAAGCAGTCAGTCTCTTTTCCTTGTCCGTGATCACACGGCTCTTCTTTTCCGGACCAACCATTACCTTGAAGACTGCCTCGGAAACATCCGCCTTGGAGATCTTCTTGGCATTTCTTCTGGCAGCCAGAAGAGCGGCTTCGTTCAAAAGGTTGGCCAGATCCGCACCGGTGTAACCAGGAGTGATCTTTGCGATCTCCTTCAGATCCACATCGTCCTCGAAAGGCTTGTTCTTGGCGTGAACCTTCAGGATATCGGAACGGCCCTTGATATCCGGACGGGATACCGCGACACGACGGTCGAAACGGCCCGGACGCAGGAGCGCCGGATCCAGGATATCCACACGGTTGGTAGCTGCGATAACGATAACGCCTTCATTCGGTCCGAAACCGTCCATCTCAACCAGCAACTGGTTCAAGGTCTGCTCACGCTCATCGTGACCGCCGCCCATACCGGCACCACGGTGACGGCCTACGGCATCAATCTCATCGATGAATACGATACACGGAGAATTCTTCTTGGCATTGTCGAAGAGGTCACGCACACGGCTGGCACCGACACCGACGAACATTTCTACGAAGTCGGAACCGGAGATGGAGAAGAACGGAACGCCCGCTTCACCGGCAACCGCCTTGGCCAGTAACGTCTTACCTGTACCCGGTGCACCGTGAAGGAGGATACCCTTCGGGATCTTCGCGCCCAGTGCGGAATACTTCTTCGGATTTTTAAGGAAGTCAACGACCTCTGTAAGTTCTTCTTTTTCTTCATCGGCACCGGCCACATCGGCAAAGGTGACCTTGTTCTTCGACGGATCGTGGAGACGGGCCTTACTGCGGCCGAAGTTCATGGCCGAACGGCCTTCGCTCTGATTCCGGCTGAAGTTTACCCAGACGAAGAAGACCATGGCCGCCAGCATCAGGACGATCATAATACCTGACATGATCGCGGACACATCAGTCGGCTGCTTATACTCGAAAGACTCGATGGAGCCCTTCTTCTCAGCTTCCATGAGGATCGTCAGTACGTGATCTTCCGACTCATACGGGATCTTCTTGCTGACTTCCTTCTTCTTTCCGGTCTCCTGATCGACGTACTTAAACGACAATGTGTTTCCGTTTAAGACCACATCCTCGACCTGCATGGACTTATCCTGCACCATATTCAGGGCATCGGACAAAGACTTGTCCTTTCCCGAATTATCGTTCAGGAAAAAGTACGACGCGACGATCAGGATCACGATCAGTACCAGATAAAACGGCAGACCGGAGAACGATCTCTTCGGTCTCTTCTCAGTTTGACTCATTGGTCACCTCCATCAACTACAAGCACACAGACATCGGGAAGATTTCTGTATTTGCCTGCGTAATCCAGGCCGTACCCGACGATGAACTCGTCCGGCACCTCCTGGCCGATATAATCTGCATTAAAGTCCACTTTCCGGCGGGACGGTTTGTCGAACGCCGCGCATACCTTGATGCTCTTGGGCTTTCTGGTCATCAGTTCTCTCTTGAGACACTCCATAGTCACACCGCTGTCGATGATGTCTTCCACAATGAGGACATGCTTTCCGGCGATATCGTAATCGAGGTCCTTACGGATCCGCACGTTACCGGACGACTGGGTGCCGTTATAGTAGCTGGAGACCTGCATGAAATCGAGGATCAGCGGAAGCTCGAGCTTACGGATCAGATCTGCTAAGAATACGCAGGCGCCCTTCAGGATGCCCACCACCACGACTTCCTCACCGCCGTAATCCTCCGTGATCTGCTTGGCCATCCGGTCAACGAAAACAGCGATCTCGTCGCGAGTCACCAGTGTTCTAACAATCTTTTCCATGCGTTTGTCTCCTTTCTGAGAATGAAAGGGAGCAGATGTCCCCTTGCTCTTCGCATTTACTTCTGGATATTTCGTCGGTAAATCCGACTGCGTGGGCATACCCCGGGATCCAGAGGATATCGCTTCCTCTTGCCACCAGCAGCACCCTATCCCGAAACCTCGCCGGTATATGGACTTCGTTCATATACTTTCGCAGTTCCTTAGTGGAATCCGACCCGGCCCGTAAGAACCGGTCCCCCTCTTTTCGGGTGCGTACCGTCGCCTCTTCCAGATATCTTCGCGGAAAAAACCACGTTAGATTATTATAAACTACCTGGCTCTCTTTCTCAATAAACCGGAGCTCTATTTGCGGAAAACTTAAGGGAAAATTAAACATTTCCGATCCCGAAATAGAAGAAATCGGCACTTCCTTGGAAATATCCTCTTCCGAAACCAGAAATCCCGTCCCGGAAACATATCCGCCGCCCCGCATTTCGTAGCTTTCGGCATCCGAAAAAGAAAACGATCCCGCGTGTTTTTGCGCCACCCTTCCTCCGGGAAGGCAGATATATCCTTCTGTGCCGTCAGATCTCAGGAATTCTTCGATCGCCTCGAAATGCACTCCTTCCAGATCAACGACATCGCCGAAGGTCTTTACCGCAAGAAGCCGCAGCATCCGCCTGTAAAGAGGATCCGGAACCTGGGAAAGAGCCGAAAGAGAGAGTCTCCCCTCCTCATCCGTCACCTCAAGAAGCGCCTTCTCCGCAAGCTCGTCCAGATAGGCATTTTCCGCTGCCACATGCTCCGAAAGCGAAGTCAGTGCCGCCACCGGTTCTCTCCCCGTGTTTTCCCGAATCTTCGGAAAAAGCACTGTCCGCCAGGCATTTCGCTCGTAGCGGGGGTCATCGTTGGTGGCATCCAGGCAATACGGGATACCCTCCTTTTCGCAGAAAGAAAGGATCTCTTCCTTATGCAGCCCCAGAAACGGCCGGATGATCCTCCCGTTTTGCGGCCGCATGCCGACCAGGCCCTCCATGCCGGAGCCCCGGAAAATATGCATGGCAATGCTTTCTGCCTGATCTTCCATGTGATGGGCCACCGCCACGCGCCCGTTTTCTCCGCACAGCGAAGAAAAGAAGTCATAGCGGGCTTTTCGTCCTGCACTTTCCAGGCTCATCTTTGTTTCTTTGGAAATAGCCGGCACATCCGCATGGCAGACCTCAAGCGGTACACCAAGTTTCTCACAAAAGTCACTGACCGCCTTTTCGTCCTGGTCCGCCTCATCCCGGATCCCGTGATGCACATGGGCCACCAGGATCTGTGTTTCCGGATAGGATCTGTCGCAGATTTTCTTTAAAACGAACAGAAGCGCCATCGAATCGGCGCCCCCGGAGCAACCGACCACCAAAGGAGTCGCCGGAAGCAGTTTGTTCTTCTCAATATAGGATTCTACTTTCGCAATGAATTCGTCCACGATTCACTCATTTCATTCCGGGTGATCTTCCGAAAAAGGATCCCGGTAACTGTCGTCATCCATTCCGTCCTGATCCCAGGGCATATCGTCAATGCTCTCGAACTCCATGCCGGAGCCGTTAAAGAGGGCCGGATCGTTCGGATCCATCGGCGGCGGAGTTGTCGGCATGGGAACCGAAGGTTCGGAAGGCGCAGACGGTGCCATTTCCGGAGCCGCTGCACTCGGAGTCGGATCCGAAGCCGGAGCTGGAGCAGAAGGTGCCGCCGCGCTTTGCGGGATCGAGATCGTCGGTTCAGCGAAAAGCTCGTCCGGAATATCGATGCTGGTGAAAGCATTCTCCGGCGGGGCATCTTCATCTGTGGGGCCCATCGGCGCTCTCGGGTCTCTCTTTTCCGATTCAAAGAAGACAGTACGCGAGCCGTTCCAGGACAGGTATACGGTCTTGGTCGGACCCTGACGGTTCTTAGCTACGATGATCTCGGCCTTCTCGATGGTCTCATCATCCTTCAGTGTCGGCGTATTCTTGCCGTCATCACCGGTATCCACTTCTGCATCGCCCTTGTTCTTGTAGTAATCCGGACGATGGATAAACATAACGATATCGGCGTCCTGCTCGATCGCACCGGAGTCACGAAGGTCAGACAGGATCGGGCGGTGGCTGTCACGTTTTTCCGATTCACGGGACAGCTGCGACAGCGCAATGACCGGCACTTTCAGTTCCTTCGCCATAAGCTTTAAGGAACGGGAAATATCCGAGATCTCCTGCTGACGGCTGGAAGACGGACGGACCGGACTCATGAGCTGGAGGTAGTCGATACAGATCAAGCCCAGCTGACGTCCCAGCTGGTTTTGAAGTTCACGGCATCTGGTCAGCATCTCGGCCGGGTTGATACCGGAATGTTCATCGATATAAAGAGGCGCTTTTCCGAGGAACGGAAGCGACCCGTTGATACGGGAGATCTCCTCGGAGGAAAGCTTGTTATTTGCGCCCTGCAGGCTGGACGTGGAAATGTCGCAGCGGGACGAAAGGATACGGTTACCGATTTCTTCGCCGCTCATTTCCAAGCTGAAGAAGGCAACCGGCAGATTACTCTTAATGGCCACATTGGCCGCGATGTTAATTACGAATGCCGACTTACCCATAGACGGACGGGCCGCAACAATGGTAAGAGTACCGGGCCGAAATCCGTTGGTGACCCAGTCCAGCATGGCAAAATGCGACATGACGGCCTTTTCCTTTTTCGGCATGATGATGTTCTTTACCGTCTCCGTCAGGACTTCCTTCAGAGACAGGAAGTTGGCATCTTCCCCGCCGTGGTCGCGAAGTTCCGACAAGCGGGAGATCGCAAGCTCGATAAGGTTATGGGGATCCGTATCCCCTTCGTACGAAAGCTTGGCGATCTCATTGACCGACGAAATCAGCCGCCGGCTCAAGGACTTGCTTCGCACGATCTTAATGTAATCGGTATAGTTGGAGATCAGGGCGTGGGCATCCACGATGGTGCTCAAATACGCCATTCCGCCGGCTTTTTCCAGCGTTCCCTGCTTCTTCAGTTCGTCGCCCACCGTGATCATATCCACGGTCTTGCTCTCGGCATACAGCTTCTGGATCGCCTCGAAAATCACCTGATGGGCAGGCACATAGAAATCTTCCCGAAGAAGGATCGCGCAGCTTCCGGCCAGGGCGTCCTGGGAATCCAGACAGCACGACAGCACCGCCACCTCCGCATCGTTATTTTGCGGCGGCACACGGTTCATAAACATCTTGTTGTCTTCCGGTGATGCCATACTTCCCCCCCGAGTGTGATTTTTCTATGTCAGAAACGTTTTTCCTGCGTCAAAAGCACTTGCCCGTGGGATCTCAGGCTTCGCCTGCCACGACCTCGACGTTGACCTTAACGCTCACCTGAGTGTGGAGCTTGGCGGTCACTTCGTAGGTGCCCACAGCCTTAATGGGGTTTTTGATGACGACGTTTTTCTTATCTACGTCAAAACCGGCTTTCTTAATGGCTTCTGCCACATCCATAGCGGTAACGGCACCATAGAGGCGTCCGCCCTCACCGGTCTTCACGGCCAGCGTTACGGTCTTTCCATCCAGGAGCTTTCCGTTCTTTCTGGCTTCTTCCAGCTCACGGCGGGCATGCTCGGCTTCGGCGCCCTTCTTGAGCTTATTCTTATTCATGTTATCGGCATTGGCTTCACAGGCCAGCTTCTTCTTCAGTAGGAAGTTTCTCGCGTATCCGTCCTGAACCTCGACGATATCGTCCTTTTTACCCAGTCCTTTAACATCTGCTAACAAGATACACTTCATAGTTGCCACTTCCTTCGATAAAAATTGAGCACCCGTAAGGACACTTACGGATGCTCAATATTATAAACGCATTATGTCTAATTCGCAAATGGAATTAGTCAGCTACGAACGGCAGCAGTGCCACGTGTCTTGCACGCTTGATGGCAATGGTCAGCTCTCTCTGGTGCTTCGCGCAAGTACCAGTCATGCGCTTCGGCAGGATCTTGCCGCGCTCAGAAACGAACTTTCTCAGACGAGCTGCGTCCTTATAATCAATTGCTTCGACCTTATCCGCGCAGAAAGCACAAACCTTTCTTCTGGAACGTCTCTGCTTCATGCCGCCACGCTCGCCAAACTCACGACCGGCAGCCTTAGGTGCTCTATTTTCAGCCATTTTAGTAATCTCCTTTCGAAAAAGTCACTGGACTTTCCGGGAAAATCCCATTAGAAATTGAATGTGTTATTCACATCAAAAGGAAGGTTCGTAACGTCATCGGAATCTACAGAAGGTTCAAAACCCGGATCGATCTGCTGTGCCGGCGGCGGGGTCTGGGCTACGACAGATGCCGTAGACGGGGCCTGCTGGGCCGGAGCGCCGTAAGAAGAACCGTTACCGGACTCAGACTTGGTATCGACGAACTCGATCTCCTCGACCACGACCTCAGTAACATATCTCTTCTGTCCGTTCTGATCGTCATAACTTCTGGACTGCAAAGATCCGACTACCGCAATACGGGAACCCTTGTGGAAATAGTTTCCGAGAAGAGTTGCCTGCTGGCGCCAAGCCACACAGCTGATAAAATCGGACTGACGCTCACCGTTCTGAGACTTAAAACGTCTGTCACATGCAACCGTGAAAGAGCAAACCGGGATGTTACTGCCCGTTGTCTTTACTTCCGGATCCTTTGTCAATCTACCCATCAAAATTACTTTGTTCATAAACGTTACTTCCTTTGCGTGTCATTACTCCTCAATACGGATAACGAGGAAACGCAGTACACCTTCTGTGATCTTCAGCACACGCTCGATCTCCTTCGGGAAATCAGCATCCGATGTGAAGTTGATCAGAAGATAGAATCCGTCCTTCTGATCCTCGATCTC
>CADBGD010000078.1:0-10989 GCA_902794115.1 Oscillospiraceae bacterium | reverse complement strand
ACGCTTCATGCCCTGGGACTCCATCGCGTCGATGGTCGCACCGGACTCGATCTTAGCCTTGATCGCCTCTGTGGTCGAAGTAATACCTTCGTCACCGAGTACAGGACTCAGAACTACCATTAATTCATACTTGTTCGCCATGATTTTTCACCTCCTCCTGGACTAGAACGGCCCCCATACCTACTTCGATGGGAGCGAGGACATTTCTTACATAATCTTATATGTATGCTACATCCTTCGCAGCAGGAGATAGAATATCACAAGTAAAGATAACGGTCAAGCCCTATTTATCAAGATCTTCGCGCACTCTCGAGATGCCATCCTGCCCCGACCGAATTCTCTCCGGCCGGATTTCCGCAAGTCAATATACGCATCTCTTCCCGGCTCACTTTTTCGAAAGGTTCTGCTTCTCTCCTTCCATTCCGCCTGAGGGCAGAAAATAGTTGATTTCGCCGGCATTTCCGCCTCCCACTCCTTATTTCAAAGGGAAGATCTCACCGACAGATTCATTATAGCCAATCCCCAAAATGGAATCTATATGATATATCAGTAGTTCGAACTTTTTTGAAAAAATACCGAAAAACGTCAAGATGAAACATTCCCCAGGCACTGTCTGGCAAAGTCATCTGCCAAAGTCTCCTTTTCTCCTGGGCGCGGCTTCAGGCCGTCAACATAGGGTCCAGACTTTCCCAGATCGCCATTCACGACATGTCCGATCTCATGGAACAAGGAAAACCAGAAACTCTCCGAGGTGACATCCTCCATACCCAGAACCATCTGATAAGTATCGTCTCTCTTACGGACGATCCACCCTTGAACCGGTGCACCACGGAAAGCAGGAAGCACGCCGAAGTCTATACCATATTGGAAGAGAAGCTGCTTCAAATTACGAAGCGTATCTTCTGGTTTTCTTTCACGGATCTTTCGGATCCTCTTAACCAGTTCACCTATCTTCTCCGGATCAAAGCAAGATGTCATCTTCTTCTCGGAAGCTTGTTTACTGCAAAGGCACATCCACGCCCCCAGGACATCGTAGTCTATTTTCGTGTTTTCAGGGAAACGAAATGCACATTCTCTAGCCATTGTCTTGAGCCCGACAAGATTACTGATTTGAAAGTACTTTCGAAGACGGATCACTTTCTGCTCTTGGGCAAGTTTATCCGGCAGTATCTTCTGGATCCGAAGATATCTGACCACATCTGAAATGGATGCAAGTACTTCTTTCTCAGTAGGTTCCACGCTCTGTTCTTCTGATCTTTCTAGAACCTCTGCATCATAATTCGCCTGGAGATTTAGCCAAAAAGAACTGGGAACTCCTAAAGCGTACTCTAATCCTTTAGCCAAGCCTCTGGAAATATCTTTCTTTCCATGGATCACAGAACTTAAGAAAGCCTCAGACGTGCCCACACGCTGTGCTAACTCTTTCTGCGTAATTCCTCTCTCCTCGAGAAGATCCGCGATCGTCTCACCAGGACATATCAAAAGTTCATCGGATATACCAAGATTCTTTACCGCCATGATAATCAATCACTCCTTTGATTTCCACTACTTCTCAGCAGCTCGTAGATGGTTCACATGCTTTTTAATTGTTCGAACCCATTGAAAATGATTAATCAATTGGTTAACCGAGGAATTAAGTCCCATTAATGAGATCATCACTTCGATACACTTATTGTGTGATCAATCACATCTAATATTGACACCATATATGACACCATTTATACTGGAGGTGAAGAGAGTGACGCAATGGGAAAAGTTATTATCTAAGATACTTTCGCTATCAAAAGACATACGATTCGACGAGCTAAGAAAAGTACTGGAGAGTTACGGATACGTGATGCATTCCCCCAAAGGCGGAAGCAGCCATTATACTTTTCGCAAATGTGGAAAGCCTTCCGTCACAATACCCAAGCATGAATCGATTAAAAAAGTCTATGTTGAAATGGTCAGAAAGATCATCGAAGAGGAAGAGCTTGAAAAGCAGACCGAAGGGAGAAACCAAAATGAAGAAGACACTTGAGTACTACATGAATCTTCCTTATAAGCTGGAAATCATCCCGGACCCGGATGAAGGCGGCTATGTCGCAAATTACCCTGAGCTTCCGGGATGCTTAACTATCGGAGAAACAATGGAGTCTGTCATCGCGAATGCAATCGATGCGAAGAAAGAATGGCTCAGTGCGGCATTAGAGGACAAATATCCGATTCCGGAACCCTTTGATCCAGATGAATACTCCGGCCAGTTTAAACTTCGCATTCCAAAAAGCCTTCATAAGAGACTGGCAGAGCGTTCGAAAGAAGAAGGCGTAAGCATGAATCAGTACTGCGTCTATCTGTTGTCGCAAAACAGATAAAGGGCCTGCCACTTCGGCAAGCCCTTCACCTTTTTCACATAAAAACCTACACGATAGACGTCACTTTGCCGCTACTTCGCGCCATCCGGACCGCACAGCAACACTTGCGGAAGTCATCCGATCTTCTCGCCGCCCCATTCGACAAGGACGAAGCCGTCTCGTTCGGAAAGGCCCGGGTTCATGGAGGACAGATCCTGCGGCGCCATGTCCACATACGAATCAGAAGAATAGAACATCATATTGACGCGCACCACCGTATCCGGCGTTGGCGTCACTTCCAGTACCGCTGCATTTTCGAAATTCTCGGTCTGGAACGAGATCACGTTATACGGATTTCCTTCCATCAGCGGCAGCCAGTACATGATAAACGCATTGGCCTCGGTATCCGAAAGCCCCAGCTCGGAAAGTGCTTTTTCCAGAAACGCCGCCGTATCTTTTCCGGCCACACAGAAGCCTTTACTGAAATCCGGGTCAAAGTTCACATCGCCTTCCCAGAACAGATACTCGTACTTCCGGCCGTTACTATCAGTCAGGATGCCCTCCGGAGAAGTTTTCACATTCCAGCCGGCCTCCGCATCGTAGACCGGGTATGTGCAGGTCAGTTCCCCGTTGAGGCGCAGCTTGACGTTCGCGTCCCGGCACTGTCCATCGTAAAGGTAAATGATCGGCGCATGTGCACGGATCCTCGGGGCAGGTTTCAATGTAATATACGAATTCCACATAAGAAGGAAGAAAACACCGATCAGGACCACAAGTCCCAGTCCGGTGCTCCAGCCGGCCACCGCGCCGCGCTTCCCGCGAAGTGCGTTTTTCACGACGAAATAAAGAAGGAATCCTGAAAGAAAGATCGTCACATCCAAAATAACAAGAAATACGCCTGCCGCCTCTTCGTCCGAAAGACTATTGATCGTTTTCTTCGAACTTGTGGAAGAATAGGCCCCGTTGTCAATGGGTAAACTTGTTTTCCCGGAAGAAGACTCCTCGAGGCCCAGCTCCGCTTCGATATCTTCTACCACTTCCACACGGTACCCGTCATAGCAGTCGTCTTCGACTTTGTCATTATATGTGATCACCTTAAAGTCATCTTTCATCAGATATGCAGCGCACGCCACGTCGGCCACCGCCAGCACCAGGATCACGGCAATCACAAAGATGTATTTCAGTTTTTTCAAATCCACATTCGAACCCATTTTCCAGCCCCCCCAAAATCGTCAGCATCCGTGCATTTTCGTTTTCTTTTGCTACGGTAAATGCACTTCACCTATTAGACGACCCGGGGATCGGGTACGTTGCATTGCCCGGCGCCAAACCGGAAAATCCCCCCCCCTGAAATTTCAGTGACCCGGGTCATATTGTCCCAATAATGGGATAACCTCCTTGCTAAACTTGACTTAACAAACAACAAAAAGACGCCGAAAAAGCCCAAAAAACCAGATTTTCAGGGCACAGAAGATACGAAGAGGAGGGTGATCCGTATGACATTATTTCTATGCTTTCTCATTACCTGCAGCGTATTCGGGAAGTGGATAAGAACATATAAGTGACCACCGATCCCTCATGTTCTCCCTTCACCCGCCTCCATTAGCGAAGGGAGACCAAAAACAAACAATCTCATCCGTTCATTGTTTTCTATATTACCTCCTTTCTGTTTCCGGCGGATCTTAAAAAGGTCCGCCGGAAGCATTTCTCCCACACAAACAAGGCTGCCGAAACCATCCCGCGGCCCGCACCTCGCCGGCGCCCATCCCCTGGAACCTTACCCGCACAAAAAAGGACCCGATGCATTTCCCATGCACCGGGCCCCATAACAATTAAGCTTTAAGACTTCCCGAAAGGATCTTATCCTACCTGCACATCTCCGAAAGTCGCTTTGTAGGAATCGAAGTCACGTGTCCAGTTAAAGATAGAGAACTCGCCGGAAATGGTCGTGATCGGATCTGTACCTTCACGCTTGCAGTGCACGTGCATTTCAGTAATACCGTGCGGAGCGGCATCCGTGCTCAGGACAAGACCCGAGCACTTCTCGCCGTTCAGGTTCAGTTCTCTTGTCTGGACAGTCAGGCTATAGCCGGACAGGTTCTCCACATCGATGACGATACCCTTTTCTTCAGAACCCTTATAGTACAGTCTGACCTTCTCGTCCTCGTAGAAAAGAGTGCCTTCCGGTGCGACGGAAACCTGTACGGAATCATCGATGACTACGTTATCCAGTACCACCATGTAGGAATTACTGCGGTCAACCACATCGCCGATGATGATGCCGCCGCCAACCATGCCAACCTGAACAGAAGCATCGGCATAATCCGTCTTCGCCACCGCTTCGCATACACTATGCGGAGCCAGATGCAGGCTCAGATACGGATCCACGACACCTCTCTGGTTCAAAGACAGAGACTCGGCCTGTAACACCAGGTCACGGTCGGAAAGGTTCTCGATATCGAAGACCGGACCCTTATTGGACATGGACTTGTAGGTCATACGGATATTGCCGTCTTCCAGGATCACCGCTCCCTCCAGTGCACGGGGGGCAACCTGCACACCACCATCGATGACCGCATTATTCACGGTTACATAATATTCCTCAAAAGAATCTCCGCGCTCAGAGAACTCCCAAAGTCCGCTGACCACGCCGACAGCCTGATTGGAATCCAGCTTACAATCCATCAGAGCCGTACCGATGCTGTGCGGTGCAATGTCTTCACCATAGTAGTGAACGTCCGAGTAGTTGTTGGTATTGACGGCCAGAGACTCCACATTTACCTTCAGTGCCACAGCGGTCAGGTTCTCGATCTCGACCACTGCACCCTCTCCGGTAAGTCCGACAAAATAGATCTTTGCCTTATCGTCTTCGTACATCAGAGTACCCTTGGCCGCAGGAGCTGCCTGCGCACTAGGATCGATCGCGACGTTATCGAACAGAGCCTCGTAGGACTTAAAATTGTTGTCGAAATCTACGACCTTCAGCTCACCGCTGACGTATGCGACCTTATCCGAGAATACCGGGCTGCAATCCAGAACAATATCACCGGTGGTATTTCCCGGAACCTTATCACTCATAGTGGAATCCGTGATCGAAATACCGTCGATGGCAAATGCATTTGCCTGGAAGGTGATCTCAAAAGCGGTCAGGTTCTCCACCTTCATGTGGACACCGGCAGAATCCGCCTTGATAAAGTGAATGATCACGTTGGCATCCTGGAAGATGACCACGTCATATTCGGCAGTAGAGGCAGCGGCCGGCGGCTGGGACGGAGCCGTCGTATCTGTCGGAACCGTATCCGTTGTGGGCGTGGTATCCGGTACCGGCTCGGTATCGGTCGGTTCCGTTTCTGTCTTATCCGGAACAGTCTGCTCAGAACCAAATACCGTCAGAGAACCAAGGGTATCCATATACAGTTCTTTGACGAGATCATCGCCGTCAGAAAGCGAATAGGAATCGTCCTCGGAAGTGAATTTCAAAGTGATCTCTTCCTCTTTATAATCGCCCTTCTCCTGCTCTTCGATGGCATCGAGGAAATCATCCAGGTTATCGGAAGCGTCCTCAAGCGCTGCCTCATAATCCGGCATCGTGATCTTTACCTTCACGGAAGTAGACTTCTTCGACTCCTTAATGCTGTCCTCGTCGACTTCGTATGTCGCCTTCTTCAGGACAACGGTCTTGGCTTTGTTCTCCGCCGTCTGATCGACGAGCATAAGTGTTTCGTCGGAAAACTCACCTGTCTTTTTGAGTTTTTTGCTGCTTTCGGAAAGAAGCGCGTCCATAACGTTGTTCGCCGCTTCCACAAGTCCTTCGTTCGACTTAGACTTTTTGCTGCATGCGGCCATAGAACCGACCATCGTCAGCGCCAGGACCACCGAAGCAGCTTTTTTCGCAAACCCTTTCATACTTTTATCTCCTGTTTCTTCCTGATTGAAAATGGTCCCGATAGATAGGCCCCATTTTCGTGTGAGTATATCATAGACCCGAAACGCCCGAGAATCAATTCTTTTCTCCCTCCCCGGAAACACCGTCACACCGGCTCTCCGTATTCCTCGGTCCGCGTTCAGGGTAATCTGGTACAATGTATAGACGAAAGGAAGTCCGATTATGTTGCAAAAAAGAAAAATTATTTCTCTGTCCCTTGCCGCACTTCTCCTTTTAAGTAGCGCAAGTGCCTGCAATAAGGGGGATTCCGCATCTTCGGGAAATGCACTTGTGCCGGGCACAAGTAGTGTAAACTCCACAGATAGTGCCTCCGCCGCAGATTTTTCAGAAGGTCAGGGTTCCGCAAGCACTGATAATCTTCCTTCAGACAATCAGGCTTTCTCCCTTTCGGAAAGTACCACCTCTTCCCTTCCCGCAGGCGTCCCTTCTGACGCAGAAGTCCTGTCCGCCACCTTTCTGGGCGTCATGGACTACGGCGAGCCCGAGACGAAGAAAGAAAATGCAGATAAGTTCCGCTACCGCTTCGAAGTAAACGGCGCGGTGCGGATCCTTTCTATCGATAACTCGAAAAAAGACGAAAAGGGCCAGCCCCTATATCCCATTCAGAACCATCTGAAAGAAGGCTATCCCTTCACAGTCTACGTCAAAGACGATACCGTCCTGGCCGTGGTCGAACAGCTTCCCGGCACCAATCCCGATGCCCCCGTATCCGCCATGCCCGCGCCTTACAAGCCTGTTGTGTCCGGCATTCCGGGAAAGCATACGGTGGAAAACTTCATCAAGACTGCTCTCATGCCTGTGGGCACCACTCTCTATGTATTCGGAGGAGGCTGGGACTGGCAGGACACCGGCTCTTCCATCCAAAGCCGCACCATCGGTGTCTCCGAAGACTGGGTGCGCTTCTTCCGGGAGCATGATGTGAACTACACCTTCCGCGAAGTTGATGGCGATAAAGAAAAAGCCGACCCCACCCACAGTTATTACCCCTATGGCGGCTATAACGAATACTATTATGCAGGATTGGACTGCTCCGGCTTTGTGGGCTGGACAGTTTATAACACCATGGAAACGGAAAGCGGAAAAGACGGCTTTGTAGGCTATGCCACCCAGATGGCAAAAAGATTCGGCGAAGAATATGGCTGGGGCACCTTTTCCCTGGAGGCCGATCCGATGATCACCGGAGAGAAGCTCCTTCCCGGCGACATTATCAGCACCAAAGGCCACGTCTGGATCTCCCTTGGCACCTGCGATGACGGCAGTATCCTGATCGTCCACTCCACCAACGGAAACAGTAGGACCGGCCAGCCCGGCTGCGGCGTCACCCTAGGCGCTGTCGGTGAAAGCAAAACTTGTCAGGCTTATATCCTGGCCGACAAATACATGTCCACATATTTCCCGGAATGGTACGATCGCTACGAAGTGCCGCTTTCCAGACCCGACCGCTACTTTCAGATGGACGGCGAAAAAACAGGACGCTTTACCTGGAACACCAAATCCGGCGTCACCCTCACCGACGAAGAAGGCATCCGTCAAAAAAGCCCCGAAGACGTCCTGAAGATCTGCTTTGGAGAATAGGATTCACCCTCTCTTTTTATAGCCCCACGACTTTCCGACCCGGATCTTCTCCAGTTTTCCGCTTTCACAGAGCCCCGAAAGAATACGGTTCGCTGTTGCCGGGGAAACACCAAATAGTTCACGCACATCTGCATTTTGTATCGTTTCATGCATACGCAAAAAAGAGTCGATACTATCCCATCGGGCCCGATTTACCGTATCCGTCCGATCGGTTCCGCCAGCTACCTCTTCCAATGCACTTTGTATTGATTCCAGCATAAATTCGATAAAAACCGTAGACTCCCCCATATCATTTGACCGGTTGATAGCCTGATAATATTCCTTTTGCCGATCGTGTATGATCGATTCCACAGGCAGCCACGAAAACAAAGGATTCCACCTGGATAATAGTAAAGTCTGCCATAACCGTCCGACCCTGCCGTTCCCATCTGCAAACGGATGGATCAGTTCAAACTCGTAATGGAAAATACAGCTTCGGATCAAGATGGGAAGATCGCTATTCCGCGTCCACTCGAGAAGATCCGTCACAAGTTGAGGCACATACGCCGGCAGAGACCCAAAATGAAGGATCTGCCCGTTCTGATCTACCACGCCCACAGCTCCGGATCGGAAAACACCGCATTCTTTTACCAGATCCTTTGTCATCACTTGATGTGCCAAAAGAAGATCCTCAACAGAAAATGGATCCAGCTGATCCAATCTTTCGTATATTTCGTAGGCGTTCTCTACCTCTTTGATATCTTTCGAAGGTGCCAGCACTCGTTTTCCGGAAAGGACTGCTGTCACCTGATCCAGCGTCAGTGAATTCTGTTCGATCGCCAGCGAAGCATGAATGCTGCGGATGCGGTTTGTTCGTCGCAGCATCGGATTGGTAGACAAAGATTTCGTGATCACCAATTGTCCAACCAGCTCAGAGATCAACGTACTGAGCTGAAGCATCTTATTTGTAATCGTATAGGGTGGTTCTTTCATGGCCATACTCGATATCACCTCAAAAAAAGTATATCATTTCATCGCTCATCTCTCAACGATAAAATGAGCGATGAAATGATTGATGAAACGAGCGTGGAAATGATTGGTGAATCGGGCGAGAGATTCTTCCCTGCCCCGCCTTACGCCTTCTCCGGAAGCACTACCTCCCCGCTTCCATCCATCGCGATCAGGTAATTCCGGAACGACTCTTTCTCTCCCATGGGAAATGCACTGAAGTTGACGGTCACGTCTTGAAGCAGCTCATCTTTTTGCAGCCCACGAATACGGCTGGTCGAGACGTAAACATAAAGGACGACTGTCTCCCCGGGGGCAACGGTATCGTTTTCCGGATCCCATTCGTCGACCCAGAGATAAATCGGCTCATCCATTACCTTAAGTTCCGCGTCCTCAGATGTACTCACCGTCATGACCATGATGGGCTCATCTTTCACCGATCCGTAGTAGTTATCATAGGGGATCGACGGATCTTCAAAGTAGCCGGGGTCGATCTGGATCGGCTGATCCGAAAGGTTCGTACAAGACATCACCAGCACACTCAGCGGCTGTCCGGGGGCCCCGTTCGCGGATGGCTTAAACACATCCACCCCGCCATACTCCCACCGGCACATATCGTCTTCCAGCACCGTGACAAAGTCGAACTGCTTCGCTTCCGTCTCGGAAGTAGTGTCAGCCGGCTCCGTTTCTGAAGAAGTTCCCGCCTCAGAAGTCACCTCCGGCTCAGAAGCATTTTTCACCTCAGAGGCCGCTTCCGCAGTCGTTTCCGCATTCTCCCCCTGGCCATTTTCGGCAGCGTTTGCCGTCCTCATCTCTTCCGGTGCATCGCCGCACAGAAGCGTGATATTGTAGCAGACATAGTTTCCATCATCCACATAATAAAAGATCACCAGAAAATCCCATCCGGTGGCGCCATATGCCGTATAGGTCCCGTAAATATCTTTTCCGTTTTTCGTCTCTTCCACCAAATCTTCGGAAAACTCACTGTCATAGGGAGCACATTTTCTCCAAAACAAAAGATCCTCTTCAAAGTCCGAATCATCCATCTCATCGGCTTCTTTTTTCAGCTTCGCCAGTCTGGAAATGATCCCTTCGCTTATCGGTTCACCGGTCGTTTCTTCCCAGGCCCGGCAGAAATCCTCGTGATGTTTGGTAATATATCCGGACCCTTTTTCCGCATCTTCCACCACATCCTGAAGCTGAGAAAAGGAGCAGTCATGCAAAAGAAGCTCCGGCACCTGCGCAGGCAATATCGCATACCGGTTATACCACTTTGCGATATCCGAATACTTTCCATCTTCGTCATTGATCGTCGTCACGATCTTCGTCACCAGCTCTTCAAGTGACGACGCCCCGCCGTGATGCTTTCCCTTTTTCTTACAGCCCACGGCCGACAGTAACATAAGCCCTGCCAGAATCCCTGCCATGACTCTTTTTCCAAAACGCATAGAATCCTCCTGTTCTACCCCCGAAACTAAAGACGACGAAACTAATCTTTTTGTTTCAACATTATTATGCCATTTGCCAATCTCCGCAAAAAGTGCTATTTTTCTTCGGGGCAGTATGAAAGGAATAGAAGTCGAAATGAGTCTGAAAAAAGAATATTTAAAGAAAAAGCTTCGGGTCGTGATGCCGATGCTGATCTTTCTTTGCATCTATATGGTCTTTTTCTTTCTGGTGGAAAGGGTCGAAGCCACTTCCTACTATGTGCCGGAGATCCCTCTGGACCGGAAGATCCCTTTTGTCCCCGCATTCATCATCCCGTATTTTCTGTGGTTTCCCTGGATCCCCTTTATCTGCATCTGGGCCCTCTTTACCGACGAAAATGCCTATACCCGGATCACCCGTTTTCTCATGATCGGCATGAGTCTTTTTATCGTCATCTCATTCCTTTTTCCGACCAAGCTGAACCTTCGCCCGGAAACCGTTCCCGGAAACGATATCTGCAGCGCCCTGGTTCGCTATCTGCACAAAATAGACACCCCCACCAACGTCTTTCCAAGTATCCACGTCTACGACACCCTCGTCCTTTTATACGGCGTATTCATCGGGAAATGCACTCTCTTCCGAAATAAGATCTTCCGTGCATTTACGATCCTACTGACGGTCCTCATCTGCCTCGCCACCTGCTTTTTAAAACAGCACTCC
>CADBGD010000077.1 GCA_902794115.1 Oscillospiraceae bacterium | reverse complement strand
TCAAATTCTGCCGGATACCAATTGCAGAAGCAGCCGTTCTCTTCATATTCACGGTGAAATCCAATGATCGCGTTTTTCATCTCTGATCTCCCTTCTCAGCCAGACTGGAATATAGTCTTATTGTATCAGAAAAGAGAAGACTTCGCACTTATGCCATGTCACCCTTCGGCCCCATCGGCATCTGGCCCTCCTCCAGATCAGGCGGAGTCATATCTTCCGGCATCTGCCCGTCCGGCGGCGTCATATCGTCAGGCATGGCGCCTTGCTGCATCTGCCCGTTCTTCTGTCCTTTTCCGCCACGGCCTTCAAAGTTTCCGTTCTGTCCGCCGTTTCCTCCTTTACCGCCATGGCCGCCAAATCCGCCCATGTCCTGGGATGTGAGGACAGTCACCTCCTGCCCGTTTACGATCACGGTTCCGCCGGAAAGAACTCCTTCTCCATCGTAATCGAAGGGATTCTGGGCATTCACTTCCACCGTACCGCCGTTGATGTAAAGGTTACCGTTGGCATCCAGGCCATCCGTGTCGCCCTGTCCCATAGTCACACGAATAGTACCGCCGTTGATCTCGATAGTCGGATAATATGCATCCGATTTCTGTCCTGCATTGATCCCGTCATCCGTTGCCTCGATGGTAAAGTCACCTTCGTTGATCAGGACGTAGGTGCCCTCGAGTCCTTCCGCGCCGGTAATCGAATAGGTGCCGCCTTCAAATTCCAGCATACCGTCTGTGTGGATCGCATCATCCTGACACTCGATGGTGTAGGTGCCGGAAGTAAAAAGGATAGAATCATTGGTGTTGATGCCGTCTTCTTTTGCAGTAATGATATAGTTTCCGCCGCAAAGGACCAGATCATCTTTACAAACAATACCGTGACCCGAAGGTGATGTGATCGTCAGGCTTCCGGAACCGTTGACCGTCAGGTCATCTTTACTATAGATCACACTATCGATATCTTCACTGTCGATATTGGCAAATACACCTCCGTTGGAAAGCCGGTTTTCGCCTTCCAGCGTAATATAGACTTCATCTGCGGACATGACATAAATGGCTGCAGAGGACTCACTTACGATAGCAGCATCCCGAAGGATCAGGTGAACATCTTCTTCCGAATTTACGTTAATGATGATCATGCCGTTATTGGTAGATCCCGTTACGATATAGGTGCCTTCTTTTGTGATGTTGATCTTTCCGCAGTTGTCAGAAAGCTCGATCTTCTGGGCCGTGGCTTCATCGTAGGATGTCTCCTGATCCTTATCCGTCAGTTTCAAAAGTTCCACCGTTGCATTTGCCGAAGAAGAATTGGATCCGGAAGAAGCATTATTCCCGGAAGACCTGGTAGCCGAAGAGGCAACGTCCGCCTCTTTTTCGTTCGAATCCTCTTTATTCTTACAGGCTGCCAGAGCAATGCTTCCGCCCACCAGTAATGTGGCAGAGATAGCCAGCGCCATAAGCTTGTTCTTTTTCATGTACATTTCCTTTTTCATTTTTATCTCCTTTTCTCCGGTCAGATCCGGGTTTGTTTTCCATCCTTTTCTTTCTTCTCTTTCTCCCTTTCCCCCACGGAAAAAGCACTTAGAGTTCTTCATTTTCTCTCGGCATCACGACCGTCACAGCGATCTCCAGATTTCCGTTTTTCACCCGAAGCTCATCTACCAGTGCTTTTTCCACGGAAGGATCTTTCAAGGTGATATCGTAGGAAAGCTTAAACAGCGAACCCATACCCGAGGTCTTAGCGGAAAGAAGCTTTCTGGAGGTGGTGTACTGATCGAAGATTTCTTCGAATTCTTTTGTATAATCCACATTCTCCGGCACCGTGATCCGAAGGCTCTTTCGCAGGCTGTTGTCTTCTTCGCCAAATCCGATGAAGCTGTAAAGGACCAGTACGAAACTCATAATGAGTACGAAGATCGCCGCGTAGATCAGAAATCCCATGCCGCAAAGAAGACCTGTTGTCATGGCGATAAAGATAGCCGTGATCTCTTTGGCCGTACCCGGCGCGGAACGGAACCGCACAAGACCGAATGCACCGGCCACCGCAACTCCGGCACCGATATTTCCATTCACCGCCATAATGATGACGCATACCACAGCAGGAAGCACCGCCATGGTGGCGATCAGGCTTCGGCTTCTTCTGCTTCTGTACATATACGCCATGGCAAAGATCAGTCCCAGAAGAAGTGCTGCCGCCACAGGAAGCAGAAATCCTGTATACGATACGGTCGTATTCCCCATAAGTGTGTGATATAAACTGTTAAGCATAGCGTTGTCCTCCTATAGTATCGTTTCTTCTTCCGTTCATACGGTTTCGAAAGTAGGTGCCATATTTTGAAAAGGAATCCGGCATCACGTGGTTTTCGGAAAGGCACCGGCAAAGCCAGATCGGCATAGATCCGAACTTTGGGATCTTCACTTCCATTACCGTAAAGTCCGGATCCAGTACCGGTTCTCCATATGCCTCAGACCGCAGTGACAGGTCGTAGTCCCTTGCCAGGATATTCGTATCGAATGTGATGCGGATATCGGCTTCGTTTTTCGATACCGGCGCGTAGGCTTCTCTTTCGTAACTTAGATACACCCGGGGAAGGATCGCCGCACCTCCATATCGGAACCGAAAATCATCGATCTCTTTTCCGATCCGTCTGTAATTCGGCTGTTCTTCCTTTTCCCTTGTATCGATGGGGGGAAGAGCCCCTCCTGCACAGAGCCAGTCCATGGCCGGGAACTCCGGGATCTCCACGCGTCTTTTATACACGATCCCTTCGTATTTCTTCTTCAGTTCCACAAATACCATTCCGCCTTCTTTGACCCGGCCGTAACTTCTCACCCGGAGTTTGGCTTTATAAGTAGTCGCTTCCATTGAAGATCGGATCACTTTATACTCTTCCGAATCAAAATACAGATTGGCGATGGTAGTCTTTCCGTATTTATCCAGGATCAATCTTCCTGCCATCGCATTCTTAATAGCGGAAACAGCCTTTCTATCCAGGATATATTTCTTTTCATATCTTTCGAAAACCATCTGTGCTGCCATGTTTTTCCGCTCCTTTTCTTTAATCCTGGTTTAAGGTTAGCATGGTAACCTTAAGGCAACCTTAAAGCTCCAAAAAAGAAAAGAGGCCCGAAACAAAGGTGCTTTTCCTGTATAATGGAGATTAAGGAAATACTGAAACAACATATAAAGTGAGGAAACTTTCTATGCGTATTTTGCTTGCTGAAGATGAAAAATCCATGTCCCGTGCCCTGTGCGCGATCCTTTCCAAAAACAACTATGCCGTGGAAGCCGTGGATAATGGCGAAGATGCGCTGGATTATCTTCTGACCGGAGAATATGACTGTGCCGTCCTGGATGTGATGATGCCGAAAATGGACGGATTTACGGTCCTCCGCAAAGTCCGCGAAAAAGGGATTTCCATTCCGATCCTGATGCTCACCGCCCGCTCGGAAGTGGACGATAAGGTGGAAGGATTAGACCTGGGTGCCAATGACTACCTCACCAAGCCTTTTGAAAGCAAAGAGCTTCTGGCGCGGCTTCGGGCCATTACCAGAAGTGTTTCCTCTTCCGCGGATAATACACTTCGTTTCGGAAACATCGAACTGAACCGGGCAAGTTTCACTCTTTCCGGCCCTTCGGGCGCCATGCGGCTTGCCGCCAAAGAGTATCAGATGATGGAATACCTGATGAGTAATCCCGGCACCCTGATCTCCACAGACCGCTTTATGGAGAAGGTCTGGGGGCTGGACAGCGATGCGGATATTAATGTTGTCTGGACCAATCTTTCTTATCTCCGGAAGAAACTTTCGTCCATCGGCGCCAACGTGAAGATCAAAGCTTCCCGTAATGCCGGCTATTCTCTGGAGGTGGAAGCATGATCAGAAAGCTTCGGATCCGGTTGATACTGACGACTATGCTGGCGGTCCTTCTGGTGCTTCTCATCCTGATGGGCGGCATCAATCTGTTTAACTACCGGCAGGTTATTTCGGAAAGCGATGAGATCCTTTCCCTCCTTATGGATAACGGAGGTGCTTTTGCCGAAGAAAAGAAGATTCCTCCGGAAGAACGGGATCATTCCGATCAGATCCCCCCTTCTGAAAGGGAAGGAAGAAAAGGCTTCATGCGCTTTGACGAAGGGCGTATCCATTCCAAAGAACTTGCCTATGAAACACGTTACTTCAGCGTGCTTTTCGGTCCGGACGGAACGATCCTTCACACCGACACCCGGTTCATTTCCGCCGTAACAGAAGACACGGCAAATGAATATGCCCAGCGCATTTTCAATAAAGGCAGCCGCACAGGCTTTATCGGTGACTACCGTTATCTTCTGGGTGATTCTGACCAAGAAGGAAACCGTCTGATTATTTTCCGGGACTGCGGCGCCAGTCTTGCCAACTTCAGAAATTTCAGAAACATCAGTATCGTTGTCTCTCTGGCCTGCCTTCTTCTCGTGGGCATCCTGGTCTTTTTCGCCTCCGGCAGAATCATCCGTCCGGTGGCCGAAAGCTACGAAAAGCAGAAAAGGTTTATTACCGATGCCGGTCATGAGATCAAGACTCCGCTGGCGATCATTACCGCTGATGCCGATGTGCTGGAAATGGAAAACGACAGCGCTTCCGGAAATGAATGGATCTCCGACATTAAGCTTCAGATCAACAGGCTTTCGGCGCTGACATCGGATCTGATCACGCTGTCGAAGATGGAAGAGACAGCAACCACTCTCAACTTGACCGACCTGGATCTTTCTTCTATGACCCGTTCGCAGACCAATTCCTTTACCGCTGTGGCCACGGCAGGAAATAAGACTATCTCTTCTCAGATCGACGAGAATATCCATATTACGGGCGATAAAAAGGCCATCGAATCTCTTCTTTCCATCGTCCTCGATAATGCGGTGAAGTACTCACCGGAAAACGGGCATATCGATGTCCGGCTGACCCGCTCCCGTAAAGGCGCCCTTCTGGAAGTGAAAAACGATACAAAGGAAACGATCTCCGAAGAAGAATGCCGGAATATGTTCGAGCGTTTCTATCGGACAGACAGTTCCCGAAATTCCGAAACCGGCGGACATGGAATCGGATTGTCCCTTGCCCGCGCCATCGTGGAAAAACACAGAGGCCGCATTACTGCGACCTCTGCTGGGGAGAAAAAGCTGGCCATCACGATTCATCTGTGATGGATCGCTCACCTGTTACGACATTTCTTTGATGATGTTTCCGGCACGGTTCTGGATATTCTTAAGAACTTCTTCCTCGGTCCGGTCTCCGGCAAAATAAGCGGCGGCTTCTTCCTTGACCACATCCGAAATGGCCGCGATCGTAATCTCCGTGCCCTCGGCATGTTCCATCAGTTCCCGCAGTTCATCGATATCGCTTTCCGAAATTTTGCAAAGATATCCTTTCAAGTCATTGGGAGACATCTGCTTCCTCATCTTCTCATATTGCGCATTTTCCCATTCCATATCTTTGTGACAGGTAGAGTCAAATAACGCCTTGTTTACCGGAAGTCCGAGTTCTGCTCGTATTCCATCCACCTCATAACCCAGATAGGAGCGGATAAACCCCCATGCTTCCTCTTTGTATTTACTGGAAGCGGAGATCGCCAGAGAAAGCATGCAGTATACGCCCATTCCCTTTCCTTCTTCCGAAGGATATCCGACAAAAAATGTCTTTTTCGGCACTTCGTCCTTATTCGTGCAATACAGCCGGAGTTCATATACGTCGCTCCTTCTCATTGCCAGCAGACCGGAATTAAATTTCGTCTCAGTACGGTCTTCTCCATCGCCGTAATATAGCCCGTCACCCATGTACTCCAGATCCATGCCCTCATCTGAAGGCGTTTCCTGTACTCCGTATTTTTTCGCCATCTGAAGGAGCCGTTTCATATCCTCATTTTCAAAATTGACGGTCTTTTTCGAGAAGTCAATGAAATCCTTCATTTTCGGTCCGATCATGTACATAAGCAGCTCATCGTATTTCATTCCTTCCACAAAGCTTACGTCCTCCGGGAGCGATTGTGCCGCCTTTTCAAATTCGTCATAGGTCCAGCCGAACCGTTTTTCCAGAAGTTCCTCATTCACCTGGAAGCCGTCCAGCCCCACCCGGACCGGAATATGAAATAATTTCCCGTCTTTTTCAAAAACCGAAAAGATGTTACCGAAAAACTCACTTCTATCGATTCCGTTCGCTCCGTCCATATAGGAATTGAGATCAACTACGGTCTCCTCGTTCTGAAGTGCAGCCGAAGCGGAAAAATTCATAAGGATATCCGGTCCTTCTCCGGAGAGAATATCCAGATAAAGCCTTTGCTCTACCTCGGAAAAACCTGCGCCCGGCTCAATTCCGTCATAATAGTCCCGGTACACGATACGGCAGGGACTATTGGGATCCGCGTTATATTCTGCGATAAAAGCACTCATCGAATCACTGTATTCGGCTCCGGCCCCACCGGCAATAAGGATCTTCTGTCCGGCATGCGGATTCTTATCAGCTCGTTTCAGATAGATCAGAAAGGACTCTTCTCCCCCTATTCCATAAACAGATGAGGCAGCCATAAACTCATTCTCGTTCAACGGCACAACCTGGGCATCCGCAGCTATTTGCAGGTTGACATCCGTATCGTTCCAGTTAAAGACCGTTTCCAGTTCTCCCGTTTTCAGATCGACCTTCCGGCAACCTTCCGCACTGGACACATAGATGCCGGAATCAGTGATGACCGGTCGGGAGTAAGAAGAAAGATAATTCCCGTCGGTGGCTTTTCCCAGAGAACCGGTCTTCAGATCCACTTCTTTGATCTGGATATCATCATCTCCGTTAAAATCGTAGATGCCGGAGATAACATAATCTTTCCCATCCTGAGAAATGACCGCAGTTTCCAGAGAACGGCCCGGATCCGAAACCTTACAGATCTCCTTCCCTTCCACATCAAATACAGTTAGTCCGCTTTTATTAAATATTCCAAAGGACCCGTCTTTCAGGATCTGAAGTTTCAGCGAGAAAGTGTCATCCGTATAGGGCACCGTGGGAAGAGATATGGTCTTGACCGTCTCTCCTTCCGGAGAAAAAACACCGATCCTGAAAACCATTCTTTCGAGCATCTGATCGAATTCACTATAAAGCATATAGTAATTTCCATCCTGACCGGTGGCTACATTTGCCACGTTATACTCTGACTTGGAAAGATCTGAGATCATCTGCCCATGCACATCAAACAGCGCTGTTCCGTTGACGTAATACTGGGAAGCCTCTTCAAAAGACATTCCCTCTATTTTTTTCCCTTCTGGAAAAACGTATCCCTGATAGTACGAGACCAGCGCTGCGCCCTCCATTAAAGTACAGCTCTCAATAGTCTCATAATCAATGGTGAGTCCCTCTTTCTTCGGAAGCTCGATCTTTTTTATTTCTGCCTGAAAATACGGGTCCGTTTCCTTTATTTCCTGCCCGGATCTAAAACTATATTCCCTTGTCTTAGATGAATTCCCGCTCTTTTTACAGCCGGATAACGGCAGGAGCATTCCGGCCGAAATGACCGTGGCTAGGATTCTTTTCTTTGAAAATTGCATGTTTTGCACCCTCTCACGTTCCGGGAAGCGTTAAACTGGTTACTTTTCTGTTCCCGCTTTACCTACTCCTTGCATCTCGCCCCAATCGACACACAATATTCCTACAATCAAAGAATAGCAAGTAATTTTTCTCTTCACGTGACAATGCTGTCACACAAAAAAGGTGCTGCCCCTGCGGGACAGCACCCTCATGATCGTTTTTCTTTCGATTCTTCTTATCAGCCGAAGAGCGCCAGGAGTGTACCTGCAGCTACAGCGGAACCGATAACACCGGCAACGTTCGGACCCATGGCGTGCATGAGAAGGAAGTTGCTCGGATCTGCTTTCTGACCTTCTGTGTTGGAAACACGGGCAGCCATCGGAACAGCGGATACACCGGCCGAACCGATCAGCGGGTTGATCTTTCCGCCTGTCAGAGCGCACATAATGTTACCGATCAGGAGACCACCGAAGGTGGAGAAGGCAAACGCGATGAGGCCGAGGCCGATGATCTTCAGGGTATCGAGCTTTAAGAAGTTCTCACCCATAGCGGTGGCACCAACGGTAACACCCAGGAAGATGGTAACGATATTGCACAGTGCATTTTGAGCAGTATCAGAAAGACGCTCAGTTACACCGGACTCCTTAAAGAGGTTACCCAGCATCAGCATACCGAGAAGAGCGCCAACGGAAGGCAGGATCAATGTGCAGACGACGGTAACGATAACCGGGAAGCAAACCTTCTCGACCTTCGATACGCTTCTGGACTGCTTCATCTTGATCTTTCTGGTCTTCTCTGTGGTCATAATGTGCATGACTTTCGGCTGGATGATCGGGATCAATGCCATGTAGGAATAAGCCGCGATGGCGATCGCCGAGAGAAGATGCGGAGCCAGCTTTGTTGTCAGGTAAATCGCTGTCGGGCCGTCTGCACCGCCGATGATGGCGATGGAAGAAGCTTCTGCAGCAGTAAAGCCCAGGAGCGAAGCCATAACGAATGCAAAGGAAATACCAAACTGTGCGCCGGCACCCATGAAGAGAGACGACGGTCTGGAGATCAGCGGACCAAAGTCTGTCATGGCACCGACTGCCATAAAGATCAGACACGGGAAGATACCCAGCTTTACGCCCAGGTAGATGTAATCCAGAAGACCCGGTGTCAGTTCCGTTGCGCCACCCAGAAGATCCCAGTGAACATGTCCGCCTGCAAATACTTCCGCGTGGTAAAGACCTGCGACAGGAAGGTTACTCAGTAACATACCGAAAGCAATCGGCAGAAGAAGGAGCGGCTCGCACTTTTTGCCGATCGCCATATAGATCAGCACACCGGCAACCAGGAGCATGACGCCCTGCTGCCAGGTCATGGAGTTGATGCCGCTGGCCTCCCAGATGTTTTTTAATGCATCAATAAACACGGTTGCGACCTCCTAACTTACGAAATAGTCAAGAGAGCGTCGCCGGTAGCCACCGTTGCGCCCTTGGATACGAGGACCTGACCAACTGTACCGGAAGCCGGAGCATAGATCTCGTTTTCCATCTTCATAGCTTCGAGTACGACCAGAAGATCGCCTTCCTTGACTGCCTGACCGGATGTCACGTTGACCTTCAGGATGGTGCCCGGGAGCGGTGCCGGAACCGGAGTTCCGGAGATCGGGCCGGCGGCCGGAGCCGGAGCGGCGGCAGGTGCAGCAGCCGGTGCTGCCGGTGCTGCGGCCGGAGCGGCTGCAGGTGCGGCAACGACCTCAGTTGTCTTCAGAAGGTTCGCTTTGCCCTTCTCTACTTCCACTTCATATACTTTATCGTTAATCGTTACGTTATAAATCATGTTGGCGTCTCTCCTTTATTTTTCTTCCACCAGCGAGATGGACTTGAAGATCAGTTCATTGAGCGGGATACCGGTGTTGTCACTCACGATCGCCATGATCATGGCAGCTGTCTTCTCATCACAGCCCTTGAGCTTCAATGTACCGGAAGAGAACTCCTCGCCGGGATCTTCCGCTTTTGCCGGAGCGGCGGTAGCTGCTGCCGGTGCGGCGGCCGGTGCTGCTTCCGGTTTCTTGGAAAAAGAACCGACGACAGCGCCGAAAATG
This sequence comes from Oscillospiraceae bacterium, assembly GCA_902794115.1. GTDB lineage: Bacteria > Bacillota > Clostridia > Saccharofermentanales > Saccharofermentanaceae > Scatonaster. The sequence goes on along the minus strand of CADBGD010000077.1, from coordinate 1,651 downwards.
CGGATGATGACAAAGATCAGGAACAGTACGGCAAACACGATCGCCCATGTAAAGAGAGCGACGCCCAGTGCTTCACCGACGCTGTACTGTCTTAATCCGTCTTCCACAGAAAGCAGGAATAATGCAGGATTCATGGAAATCAATCCTCCTTCTTCTCGATCGTGTAATTCACGGTGTTGCTCTCCTGATCTTCACGGTAATCGAAATACTTCTCGGCTACCTGCGGGAAAGCGATGTAGGAAAGAACATCCTCGTCAGAACGGGCACGCTTGCCGAGTTCTTTCTTGGTCTTCTCAAAGGCCGGCTCCAGGGTATCAGCAAATCTACCCTTTACGAGTTCTTCCGGCTTCCAGCATCTGTCGATGAGTTCCTGGTTTACTTCACCCGGAGCTCTGCCGTATTCGCCACGGAGATAAGCCTTGATTTCCTTGGAGATGTTCTTATAACGCTCGCCGAGGAGAACGTTCTGTACTGCCTGGTTACCAACCATCTGGGAAAGAGGTGTAACGAGCGGCGGATAACCCATGTCCTTACGAACTGCCGGGATCTCAGCCAGAGCTTCGTCGAACTTATCCAGAGCGTTCATATCCTTGAGGTTCGCGATCATGTTGGAAAGCATTCCGCCCGGAACCTGATACTTGAGGATGTCCGCCTTGATGCCCATAACGGTCGGATTGAGGGTACCGTTATCGAGGAACTTCTTTCTTACCGGAACGAAGAAATCAGCGATCTTCTTGAGCTTGTCTGTATCCAGACCGGACTCATAGCCATACTGGCCCATGGTATACGCCATTGTCTCTGTACAAGGCTGGGATGTACCGCCTGCAAAAGAGGAGATCGCACAGTCAATACCGTCAACACCGGCCTCGATCGCCTTCATCAGTGTCATCGGGCCCATGCCTGTTGTATGGTGAGTATGGAAGAAGAGAGGTACGGAGATCTTCGCATCCTTAATGGCCTTTACGAGATCATAAGCTTCCTTCGGAGAGCAGATGCCTGCCATATCCTTGATGGCGATGGAGTCAACACCCATCTTCTCGAGCTCTTTGCACATCTCTACATACTTCTCGAGGGTATGTACCGGAGAAGTGGTGTAGCAGATGCAGCCCTGCGCATGCTTGCCGCACTTTTTAACTTCGTCAATGCAGACTTCGATATTACGGAAATCGTTGAGGGCATCGAAGATACGGAAGATGTCCATGCCGTTCTCGGCAGACTTTCTGATGAAGAGACGTACAACGTCATCCGGATAGTGCTTGTATCCCAGGATGTTCTGGCCACGCAGCAGCATCTGCAGCGGAGTCTTCTTGCAGACTGCCTTGATCTTTCTCAGTCTCTCCCACGGATCTTCATTGAGGTAACGCAGGCAGGAGTCAAATGTGGCGCCTCCCCAGCACTCCAGCGAGTAATAACCCGCGTTATCCAGTGTCTCCAGGATGTCTTCGAAATCCGAAAACGGCATTCTGGTTGCGATCAACGACTGGTTCGCATCACGCAGTACGGTCTCAGTAATGTTCACTTTCATACGATGAGCCTCTCCTTATATGTATATTTTTTGAAACAGATTTCAGGGAAAAAGCCTTGTGAGAACCCAACTTTTTCCGTATATCAGTATATAGGATATAAGTGGTCAAAACAAGGCGAAAATCTT
>CADBGD010000076.1 GCA_902794115.1 Oscillospiraceae bacterium | reverse complement strand
CTTCCTATTTTCTGCGGAGGCACAGGCCTTTATGTGCAGGCATTACAGAAAGGTTTTGCCTTTGAAGAATCGCCTATCGATCCGGATGTGGAAGAGAAGATCCAAAAGGAGTACGAAAAGAACGGTATTGAACCTTTATATGCCCGCCTGATCGAGCTGGATCCCGAATGCAAAGAAAAGATCCATATGAATAACACCAAGCGTGTTCTACACGTTCTGGCACTTCTGGAGTCACTACATACCACCACCCGGGAGATCAGATCTTCCTCGGTAAAAGAAGGCCCCCGTTATCCGTTTACATTGTTCTGCATTGACTGGCCCAGAGACATCCTTTATTCCAGAATCAACCAGCGTGTTGATATCATGCTGGAAGAGGGAATCGTAGAGGAAGCGAAATGGCTGTTTGATCAGCATCTTCCGGAAAGTCTCACCGCTATGCAGGCAATCGGGTATAAGGAGTTTTTCCCATATTTCCGTTCGGAAAAGACACTTTCCGAGTGCGTGGAACTTCTGAAGCAGCATACCCGCAACTATGCAAAACGACAGCTGACCTGGTTCCGGCATATGGATAATGTTAACTGGCTTTCCGGTGAAAAACTGATGGAATATGATCTGAAAGCATATCTCTGATCCTCCATATACAAAACGGGAATGAAATCACGCATATATCATACAGACGTAAAAAAATCATGATGCTATAGTGGGGATACATTTCATCTCAAGGAGGAAACATCATGATTAAGACAGACACGTATGCACCAAGAAACACGACCCGTCCGAAGAAAAAAGTGAACCGTTCTCCGAAGGCACCGCTGGCCAAAGGTGTCCGGCTGGAAGTGACATCACGCTCTCCGATCCATGTCCACGATATCTTTCTGAACTGCTGCCGGAAAGAGTATACCGATGTCGAAGTGGTTACCACATCCGGTGAGATCATCGAAGGAATCATTGACGGATATGATAAAGATACGATCGTTCTTCATAATGACATGACGCAAATGCTTATCTATAAAAGCAGCATAAGCTATATTGAACCGCGAAACGGTAAAGCTGTCATCCTTCGCGAGAGTGAGATGGATGAAGTAAGAGCATTCCTCGACAACGAAAACTATATCATCGAAAACCGCTGAAAACAGGGGAATAGAAGAGGCGGGAAGAAGAGGTCAGGTCAGTTCACCTTCGGACGGAAGACGCCATCTACGATACCCAGTATCCGGCAATCGTCATCTTCGAACGGAATGGGAGAGTAAGCAGGATTCTCCGGCTGCAGGAAAGCATGGCCTCCCTTATAGCACAGACGCTTTACTGTTGCTTCGTTTCCGACCATGGCAACAACGATCTGGTTGATATTTGCCATATTATCACGGCGGACAATGACGAGATCTCCATCCATAATGTGGGCATTGATCATACTGTCTCCACGAACCTTCAAAAGGAAATACTCGGCCGAATTAAAATACTCGGACGGGAAGGGGAGGTAATGATCGATATTCTCTTCCGCAAGGATCGGCACACCGGCTGTAACCGTTCCGACCAGCGGGATCTTATTGGTGGAAACACGGGAATTGCGCTTTTCCACATCCTTAACCATGATGGCACGGCGCTTTCCCGGAGTATATTCGATTTTCCCTTCTTCCATCAGACGGCGGAGATGGGCATGGACGGTCGAGGTGGAACGGATGCCGACACCCTGACAGATCTCACGGACAGACGGCGGATATCCTTCCTTCTTAACATAGGAAACGATATAAGAATAGACAAGTTCCAAAGTCTCATTAAGGTTACTCTTTGTAAATCTGTATGTGCTCATATATCAACCTCCATCCGTATTATTATTCCTATATTACCATTTCAAAATACACGTGTCAAACGATTGTTCGCATTTGAAAAGCGGGCGGAAAGGAGAAAAAATGAAGGAGTATAAAAGGCTGTGCAAAATAACCGGCCGTGTGATCATATGCTGCTGTCTGGCGATGATGATCCTATCCGGACTAACAGTACAAAAAATCAGAAAAACCGCGCAAAGACGGGCGGAAAGAGGCAAGGAATATACCTGGAATATCGGTTTTATATGGAATGAGGATGCCAACTAAAAGGCAGTATGCTATAATCTTCATGATTAAAGGATGAAGATTATGAACGAAGAACTGGAAAAGAACAATCCGCAGGAAACGGAACGCGTTGAGACCACGCCGGAAGAGAATCCGGTACGTGAGCCTGTATTTAATACAGAAGAAGCAGGAACGGATGAGTATGCGGACGGATACGATGAAGAACCTGAGGATATGGATAATCCTGTGAAAGAGGTTTTTCTCGAGATCGGCGGTTTTTTCCAGTTCCTGGGAAGAACCACGGTACAGTTTTTCCGTAATCTTCCGGGTACGATCTCCAATAAAATCAAAGCCAAGATCGCTGAACACAGACGTATGCCGAAGCGCCGCTCCATGCATAAAGTATATGTGCTGGTAGGCTATACGACGAAAGAGTACGTTGACAGAAAATACAGAAAAGAAAGAATGCTTTTGATCATCCGCCGCATCCTTGTCGGATGCATCATTGTCCTGATCCTGGTCATGGCATTACGCTGGTTTATCCCGAAACTGGATACAGACGAATATAAGCAAATGATCGGTATCAACGAAATGGACGAGCTGACAAAGAATGATCCGTTTGCGACGGAGACAAGTAACGCTGCAATCGCACCTGAGTCTCAGGCAGTTACTCCGATTCCTTCGAATACATCTGATACATCCTCGACCGAAACTAAATCCGGAGAATGATCCATTTTGTTTTTTTCGTTATAAAGAAGAGGACGTTTTTCTTGATATGCAATTAAACAAAATCACAGTTTTGTTTAATTGAGGAGAGGCAAAAACAGAGAACAGGTACTATTATCATTAATATATACAAAATCAACATCACAAATAAAAAACACCAATCCGTAGACGCGATCTCTCAGGATTCTTTCCAAGGATCTGCTTTTCGGATTGATGTTTTTTTCATGACCGCTCAGGAGCGTTTTATTTTCTTTTAAACGATCGATTGTACTTAACGGATCATTCTATTTAATGCGCATACTACTGCTCTTAATGATGATTTGGTTACGGAACTGGAAATTCCTGCTCCCAGATGCAAGTTTCCATCTTTATCTGCAATCTGTACGTATGTGATAGCTGCGGAATCAGATCCGCTCTTAATGGCGTGCTCATTATACATACGGATCGATAATTTGATCTGGAGTGTTTTTTCGATACCATTACAGAACGCATCCAACAAACCGATACCATCTCCGTTGACCTCGATCGTTTCCTCCGCGTATTTTAGTTTAACTGTGACGTGTGCTTTTTTATCTCCCAAAGATTCTTCACGATATCCGATCATGTTATATGGTGTCATTACATTTACATAGACATCATCAAACAGATCAAACAGTTCCTGCGGCATGAGATCACTATGCCGGTTTTCGGATTCAGACGTGACGATCTGCATGAAGTCTTTCTGGAAAGATTTCGGCAAATGTAGCCCGTAATTTCTTTCCATAATATATGCCAGGCCGTTTTTGCCGGACTGACTGTTGATCCGGATGATCGGATCATAGCTTCGGCCCACATCCTTCGGATCAATAGGCAAATACGGCACATACCATGTATTTTTGTTTTTGACATTTTCCATGCCTTTTTGGATCGCATTCTGATGAGTGCCTGAAAACGCCGTAAATACAAGCCTTCCGGCCCAAGGCTGTCTGTCTCCGATACGCATTCCGGTGCAGCTTTCATACATATCAATGACTTCATCCATATCGGAAAAATCAAGTTCCGGATCGATGCCGTTCATGAACAGATTCATGGCCATTGTGATAATATCGCAGTTTCCGGTACGTTCTCCGTTACCGAAAAGTGTTCCTTCCACACGGTCGGCACCGGCTAAAAGCGCCAGTTCTGAGGCCGCCACACCGGTTCCGCGGTCATTATGGGTATGAACCGACACGATGATCGAATCTCTGTACTTTGTATGTGTGCAGAAATACTCGATCAAGTCCGCAAATACGTTCGGTGTCGTCATTTCCACGGTTTCCGGGAGGTTGATGATGACTTTATTGTCCGGTGTCGGCTGCCATACATCCAATACGGCATCCACGACTTCTACGGCAAATTCCGGCTCGGTCTCCGAGAAGTTTTCCGGCGAATATTCCAAATGCCACTCTGTATTGCTTTCATCCGAATCGATCTCGGCCTGGATCATTTTGGCGCCTTTTACCGCCAGGGCTTTGCACTGTTCCTTATCAAAACCGAATACCACTTCCCGCTGGAGTTTCGAGGTGGCGTTATAAAGATGCACAATGGCGGAACGAGCGCCTTTAACGGCATCAAAGGTCTTCTTGATCACATCCTCACGTGCCATGGTCAGAACCTGAACGGACACATCTCTGGGGATCAGATCATTATCGATCAGATAGCGGGTAAAATCGTATTCGGTATCCGATGCGGCCGGATAGCCGATCTCTATTTCCTTAAATCCGAGTTTTACAAGATAATCGAAGAACTGCACCTTCTGATTGAGATCCATGGGCACCTCCAGTGCCTGATTTCCGTCACGAAGGTCAACGCTGCACCAGATCGGTGCGTGGGTCAGTTTCTTTCCCGGCCATGTACGGCTGGTCATGTCGATCATATTCGGCATCGAATACTTGTCAAATCTCATGTTTGTCCCTCCTTTGGGCTGATTTTTTGTAACAAAAAAGCCTTCGTCTCTTATCAATAAGAGACGAAAGCCTGAACTTCCGCGGTACCACTCTTCTTCATCCGTTTTCGGATGCGCTCATCGAATACGGGAAAATCTTTTCCGATATTCTGCTCTCTGATAACGGTGAGCCTCCGACTTCCTCTACTGTCAATTCAAGGAAGCACACTCCAGGGCGAGTTCAAAACCTCTCTTCTACCCGGCTTCCACCATCCCGGGCTCTCTATAAGAAGGAAAAAGATCTCTACTGATCCCCTTCTCTGTGTTGTTCGTATCTAACTTAACATAAAACGATTTGTTTGACAATAAGCGGATTCGGGAAAAGATTCGGACAATTTTCCTAAATCCGATATACTTGATGTGAGAAATCATCTTTCTGATTCGTTTTATCTATGAGATCTCAAATCCGAAGCAAGGAGGGTTAGTTTGAAAAACGAAGTTGTAGTGAAGCTGTTTGACTCGTATGCGGATGACCTTTACAGGTTCGCCGTATCTTATGTCGGATCCGGTCATGACGCCGAAGACATTGTTCAGGACGTGTTTTTGAAACTTCTTTCGAAAAATATGCTTTTTGACAGAAGATTTGAAAAAGCCTATCTTCTGACAATGACGGCAAATCAATGTAAGGATCTTCTAAAGTCAAAAGCCAGGAAAACAAGTGTGGATCTGGAGAGTAATGAGTATCAGCTTACTTGTTATGAGAGGTTTTCCGAAGACGATCGAGCGGTTTTTGATGAACTTATGAATCTGCCTGATATGTACCGGGCGCCGATCCACCTCTTCTTCTACGAAGGCTATACCTATAAAGAGATCAGTAAAATTCTGAAAGTATCTGAATCCGCCGTTGCTATGCGGATCAAGCGTGGAAAAGAACAGCTGAAGATCAGATTGGAGGATGAACATGAAAGAGACGTTAGATAAAATCGTGATGGACGAAGAAAGAAAGAACGAGATCCGTAAGAATCTTCTGAAGAAAAAACCTGTTTCACATACATGGATCAAGGTAGTGGCAGCGGTTGCCGCTGTGATCTGTGCCGTAATGATCATTCCGTTTACCAGAAATCAGGTTTTACAGGCTGCAGAGCGGTTATTTAAGCCTATCCGCACGAAGAACGGTGTGGAGTTGGATATTGAATACAATGACAGCAATGAGTTTGTTTCCGCAACTATTAACGGAACGCCAAAAGAATACCTGAAAGTTGTCGATGACCGGTTGATTCTGGAAGTGGAAGACGAAACCATCGATGTCACGGATCTTTGCAGTGCTGATGATTATTACCGCTATGAAGTCAAAAATGACGATGGAACATGTAACTTGATCTATGTCGGTGGTACCATAGAAAACTATGGCTGGGTCGAAGTAGTGATCAGTCCGGATTTCTTTGAGGATAATAGTAATCAGGATCATGCAATTGGTGTCTGGTTTACCGGCGGATCTGCCAAAGGTTTTGAAGAGCTCCCTGAAGAGCAGCCCAAGTGGGAAGAAAAAGCTTTCGCAGATGGAGAGGCATATATGGAATCCATGAAGTGATTTATTCTGAATCATTCTTATACAAAAGCACCCTTCCAAAGCTTGGAAAGGTGCTTTTTCATGCCATTTATCAAGCTGACTGAAGTCTTAGTCGTTCTTCGGATAGGTACGCTTAACGATCTCTGCCATTTCTTTCACGCGCTGGGCAAGTTCAGCATATGCTTCCGGTGTAAGCTGCTGAGCGGCATCAGAAAGAGCGTGTTTCGGATCCGGGTGAACTTCAATAATGAGACCATCTGCACCGGCAGCGATGGCAGCAAGTGCCAGAGGCTGTACGTACTGGGCTTTTCCAGCCGCATGGCTCGGGTCAACAATGACCGGGAGATGGGTCTTCCCTTTCAGTACCGGAACCGCGCTGATATCCAGTGTCGAACGTGTAGCCGTCTCAAATGTGCGGATACCGCGCTCACACATCATGATGTGGTAATTGCCTTCACTCATGATATACTCGGCAGAACCCAGCCACTCGTCGATGGTCTCCGCAATACCACGCTTTAACATGACCGGAATACCGGACTTACCGACAGCGGACAGAAGACGGAAGTTCTGGGCGTTTCTGGCACCGATCTGAATAATATCCAGATAGTTGGATGCATACTCGATATCGTTCTCGGATGTGATCTCGGAAATGACCAGAAGGCCATATCTGTCAGCCACACGGCGAAGGATCTTTAAACCTTCTTTTTCCAGGCCCTGGAATGCATATGGAGATGTTCTCGGCTTATACGCACCGCCACGAAGAACCTTTACGCCGCAGGCAACCATCTTGGAGGCAACCGCATCTACCTGTTCTTCACTTTCAACGGCACATGGACCGGCCATCATGACCAGTTCTTTTCCACCGATAGTCAGATCTTTTACATTGAACGAAGTGCCTTCCGGGCGGAACTGACGGGATGCCAGCTTATAGGATTCCATGATCGGAACGATCTTTTCTACGCCGGAGAGAACTTCAAGCGAACCCGGGGCCAGACGAGATTTATCACCGATCACACCGATGATCAAACGCTCGGCACCTTCGGAAACGTGCGCCTTGAGTTCGTTTTTCTCCAATACGTCAATGATCTCATGGACTTGAGTATCACTGGCTCCTGGTTTTACAACAATAATCATACTTTACCTTCTTTCTTGTGACGCTCCATGCGCCACACCTACCATACTACGAACAAGGATTATAACGCATTTTCTCCTTGGTTAAAAGCACTTTGGCTTATTTTATGTTTTCAATGAAGCACTTATAGGCAAGATATGTGAAATACAGATCCATCTTGCTGATGACTTCATACGGCGCGTGCATCGAAAGTACCGGTACGCCGCAGTCAATGACTTCCATACCCAGTTTGGCAAGATATGCGGAGATCGTTCCGCCGCCGCCGGCATCTACCTTACCCAGTTCGCCAGTCTGCCACGGAATATCGTTCTCGGCAAAGATCCGGAGGATCGAAGCAAAGAACTCGGAGTTCGCGTCACTGGCACCGGATTTGCCTCTGGCACCGGTGTATTTCTCCATCTTTACGCCCTTGTTGAGATAAGCGGTGTTTCTCTTATCGGAAACATTGGCATACTTCGGGTCAAAAGCGTTGGATACATCTGTGGAAAGCATCTTGGTGTTGGCGATGCATTTTCTGTAGCCGAGTTCATCGTAGCCGCCGTTGATCTTGGCAAACAGTTCGACCAGGAAATTCTCATAAAGACGGGACTGGGCGCCGGAGTTACCGTAGGAGCCGATCTCTTCTTTATCAGACAGCATGCATACGCATGTGCGGGCCGGTGCTTCCTGAGCCATCAGGGCCATCAGGGCCGGATAGGCGCAGACTTTATCATCGTGGCCATAGGCCGCGATCAGAGCACGGTCAAAACCTACATCTCTGGCCTTCATGGCAGGAACGATCTCGATCTCGGCAGAAACAAAGTCTTTCTCGTCGATACCATATTCCTGGTTTAAAAGCTTTAAGATCGCATATTTGCAGGCATTGCTGGAATCATCGTCAGAGAGCTTGCTGGCTCCGATCATGACATTTAAGTCTTCGCCCTTAATAAACTCATTTGCTCTCTGGCTCATCTGCTCGGAACCTAAATGCGGCAGAAGATCTGAGATGTAGAAGATCGGATCGTCATCTTTTTCACCTACGTTCAAAGTCAGCTTGGTACCGTCTTTCTTCATGATGACGCCGTGAATCGCAAGCGGGATCGTGGTCCATTGATACTTCTTGATGCCGCCATAATAATGGGTCTTAAAGAATACCAGCTCATCTTCTTCATAAAGAGGATTCGGCTTTAAATCCAGTCTCGGGGAATCGATATGGGCACCCAGGATATTAAAGCCCTTCACTGCCTCTTCTTTTCCGACTACGGCAAACATCAGGCCCTTTCCCTTAATGGAGGAATACACCTTATCGCCGACCTTCAGGGACTTTTTCGATTCGATATCCACAAAGCCTTTATCTGTCAGGGCTTCAACAGCATTGTTGACGAACTCGCGCTCGGTCTTGCTGATGTCAAGAAATGCCATATACTCCTCTGAAAAGGCCATGGCATGATCGATGTCATCCTGAGAACGGCTTTCCCACAGATTCGGATAGGAGGCAAACAGCTCCTTCTTCTCTTTCTTGGAACTCTTGGCGGATTTTCCTTTCTTTTCAGAAAGCGTCTTCTCGCTCTTTTTTTCTTTAGCCATATATATCATCTCCTTTGAACAAAGAATGTCACTATTTTTACAAAGAATATGATACCATAAGTACGTGTTAAACATAACTAACTGAATGGATTTTACGAATTATGTATACAGATAATCATAATCATACGAAACACTTTAGCTCTGATGCCAAGATGTCCTATCAGGAACTGATCGATACCTGCAGAAATCAAAATATGCGGGGCGTGGCCGTGACCGAGCATTACGAGGGAGATTATCCTCATGACATCGGTGAACCGCAGATCTTCGATCCGAAAGAATATTTTGAAGCATCGAAAAAATGGAAAGAATATGCCGGGGATTTCCCGCTTCGTCTGGGGATCGAACTTGGCTGGCAGAAGCATCTTCCGAAATTCTATGATGAAATGGTTGAACGGTATCCTTTTGATGTGGTGATCCTTTCCAATCACCTTTACCGCGGAAAAGATCCGTATTTTTACCGCGAATGCTACGAGGAGGACATGATCACCGTGTATTCCCGGTATATTGATGAAATGGCACAGATGGCTGAGGATTGCAGCAATTACGACATCATCGGTCATTACGATTACATCAACCGCTATGCACCATATGAGGACCCGCAGATCCGTTACGATCACTGTCCGGAGGCCTTTGACCGGTTGTTTTCGGCGATTATATCCAAGGGAAAGTCACTGGAGGTCAACACCCGTTCTATCGATAAGATGAAAGGAAAAGGTTTTGACATGACCTATTCCCTTCCTGATCCGAAGATCCTTTCCCGCTACTATGAAATGGGCGGGAGAAACATTTCGATGGGGTCGGATTCCCATACAAAAGATACGCTATGTCTTCTCTTCCCTGAAACGGCGAAGTATCTCTCTTCTTTCGGTTTTACGGAGAATACCTATTTTGTAAAGCGTCAGAAGATGGGAGAACCGCTTATTTGAGTTTCTTTACGGGAATCCACTTCGTGCAAAGATATTCAGGGTCTTTACGCGGATCTCCCTCATAGTAGATCTCAAATTCACACTGTCCATCGACCTTGTATTCTTTATTTCCGGGCACCCAGTGATTCCAGATCAGATCCGTTAACTCCTCCATCGCTTCCGGAAGCTTGCCCACACAGTTAAACACTGCCCAGGTGGCTTTTTCGATCTCATAGAGTTCAAGCCCGGATGGCACTTCCCCTCCCTGATAGATTCCGCCGAAAATATAGCGGAAGGGTCCTTTGTCCGCGGGGTATTCTGTGATGCCTAGAGCACCGATCCTATTTTCGATGACTGCTTTTTCCAGAGGGGTCCTCGGTTCTCGAATGGAAAGCTCACCATACCGGCTGTCAAAGTCACGCCAGCGTTCACTGATTTCATGACATGTTTCCGGTGTATATTTTTCAATGAAGCCGATGACTTTGAAGGCGTCTTTCTCGATGAGTTCCATGCTTACATTTTGTCCGCCGGAAATGTTGATGGAGACTTTGAATGGCAGAAAAGACTTGGGCGGTTTTATTCCTTTTCGGACTTCGGAAGGAGAAGCTTCATGAAAACGCGTAAAAGCCTTGGAAAAACTGGATGAGTTATCGTAGCCGTATTGCAGGGCAATATCCGTAATTTTCTGATCTGTATTCAGAAGAGCCCTGGCGGCCTGATACAGTCTTCGATTCCGAATGTATTCGGTAATATTGTAGTTTGTAATGATCAGGAATCCCTGCTGAAGATAGGAAGGAGAAATAGCCAGATAAGAGGAGATTTCTCCTACATCTTTTAATGTCAGAAGATGATCTTCGATATATTGTAATGCTGCTTTGATCGTAGTAAGCCATTCCATTTTCAGTATTCCGTCCTCTTTATTTATTATACCCGATGTGGACAGATCCTTCTCCTTACGGAAAAGTTTTCTTTCCAAAGAAAGTATAGAATAGTCAGATAATAAGGAGGATATGTATGAAAAAAGCGCTGCCTGCTATATTTTTTATCTCATTGCTTCTCTTCATTTCTTCCTGTAAGAAAGAAAAAAAGAGTCCCGAGGCGAATGATGCTTCCTATTCAATGTTAAGCCTGGATTATGGTATTCCGGTTCGTGATCAGGGACCGCCGGGTGCCTGTGTCACTTATGCCAGTACCTCTGCACTGGAATATAATATACGGCACACCCTGGGAGAGAATAAAGAAATAAATCCTCAGGATCTGATCATCGATGCAGGAGGCGTAGAGAAAAAGGAAGGATATATTCTCTTTTCAGAGAAATCCTATACTTGGGCGTTTATGAGTGAATTTGAAATCCAGTGGGCTTTGGCAGACGGATTTGAAATGGCGGAGCCGGAGGAAATAAAGAAAGCGATACTTCAATATGGTGGTGTATGCGCCGGAATCAATATCTCGACTCCGGAGTATTTCAATACGTTCTGCTATTACCATTCGAAAGGTGAAATCGATCATGAGGTTTTGATCATCGGATGGGATGATAACTATAAAAAAGAAAATTTCGGCGGACATGCTTCCTCTGACGGGGCATGGCTTGCCCAGAACAGTTTTGGAGATGAATGGGGTGATCATGGATATTGCTGGATCTCTTACGAGTCCAATATTCAGTTGATCTCTTCATATCAGGTCTCAAACCGGTATAAGGATGTGATCAGTTATGCAGCGGGGGTGGATTACAGAAATGACGGTATTAATACGGGAGAGGATACCTACATCGGGAATGTATACGATCACTCTGGAATGATTGGCGGAGTGGGAACGTATTTGGGATTTACCGAAGAAAAGCTTTCCCTTTCTCCTTGTTCTGTTACAGTTGAGATCTGTTCGGCGGATTTTTCTTCGGTGATCTATCGTCAAGAGGCTTCCTTTTCTCTTCCTGGATACTATGTGGTGGAATTTCCCGAAGATATAAAGGTGGATGGTCCTTTTTCCGTTGTAGTGATCTATCACGATGGTAATTATGTGGCGGTAGAGGGAGAATCCAATGAATATTATACTGTCCAATCACATTATATTACCTCGATCAATAAGGGAGAATCTTTTGTGCGGATAAATGAAGAATGGCGGGATCTGTCTGACCCCGCCACCCTTGAGGAATTAGGACTTCAAAAAGAGCCCCGTAATCCTTGTGTTACTGTGCTTTTCCGTTAGTTTGCCTTCTTTACCGGTACCAGTTCGATATAGCCTCTCTCCCCTCTCGGCTCCAGCTGGATCCGGGGGTTACTGTTATCCCAGGCATATCCGATGAACTCCGGGTTGTACTTCTTCTCGGCATCCCAGATCTCGCCGATCGCAGCTTCATACTGTTCTTCGGCAAAAGGTTCGCCGCGGAAAAGAAGGTATGTCGCTTCGGGAAGATCGATGACCTCAAAGCCTTCCGGTACCTCGCCGTTATAGTCAGGCTCTACCTCGACACCCTGAACATATTCGTTTGTGATGGGCTTACGAAGAGCTTCTGGAAGCCACAGACAAACCGGCTCGCCGCTGATGGACTTGATACTTGTCAGAAGTCCCCATACATCACAGCCGACTTCTTTACAGTAGCTCCAGTACTCGTTGGCTTTGATACCTCTCTTGATGATAACCTTTCTTCTCGGCTTTTCCACGACCTGGATAAATACATTACGGATCTCACTCATATTACTCACATTCCTTTCTTCTTGTAAAATGAAACTGGGAGTAAAAAGCCATACGGGGACGGGGCTTTGGGAGAATTCTTTCGGATTGATACCGAATTCACGACGGAATGCGCGCTGATATCCATCTACACTTCCGAATCCCATATCCGTGGCAATGTCAAGAATGGAAACTTTTTCATCCCGTAAACGTAAAGCGGACTTCGACAGCTTCAGACGTCGGATATACACCGCCGGAGTCATTTCCAAATACTTGATGAATAGTTTTCTCGCATACCAGGGAGAAAAAGACGCGCTTTTCGCCAGATCAGTAAACTCGATATCTTCCGCGATATGCTCGTGGATATAGTCCTGCATCTTGCGTACAGCTTGTCTTTGTTCGTCCATGTGGCTCACCTCCTTTGTTTGTGAGCTAATAATACAGAAAAGGTCGGGATCATTTCTCGACCTTTTTTGCTCTATCGTTTCCGGAGTTCTTCGACCCGTTTTTTTAAATCAGAAATAAAAGACCGGATCTCTTCTTCGGTGTTTTCAGATCCGAGAGAGATACGAAGCGCAGATCGAATTGTTTTCGGATCAAGTCCGATGGCTTTTAAAACATGGGAGGTTTCGTGATGACTGGATGTACACGCTGATCCGGAGGAACAGGCAAAGCCATCTACATTTAAATATAAAAGCAGTTCTTCTCCGCTGATCCTAGAAAATACGAAATGGGCATTGCCCGGAAGACGTTTTTCGGGATGACCGCAAAGACGGGCATCCGGAATCGACTCCGGGATATCGTGAATCAGAGTATTCCGAAGAGCTTTAAGAGAAAGAGTTTTCTCAGGTAGTTCCTGTAAAGCAAGGGACAGCGCTTTTTCCATGCCCAGGATTCCTGCCAGGTTTTCAGTTCCGGCACGGTGTCTGCTTTCCTGCTCTCCACCGAGGATCATCGGAGAGAGAGTCAGTCCTCTTTTTACAATCAATCCGCCGATGCCGGTGGGCCCGCCGAATTTATGCCCTGAGAAAGAGAGAACATCCACACCGAGATCACGGAAAGAAACCGGGATACTGCCGACTGCCTGCACCGCATCCGTATGAAAAAACGCACCGTGTTTATGGGCGATCTCAGCCAGTTCTTTCACCGGTTCGATGGTACCGATCTCATTGTTCGCCAGCATCACCGACACCAGAGAAGTATCCGGCGACAGTGCATTTTCCAAAGATTCAGGAGATACAAAACCATATTCATCCACCGGAAGATACGTGACGCGGTATCCTTCTTTTTCCAGGTCTTCACAGGTACGGAGAACAGACGGATGTTCGATGGAGGAAACGATGATATGCCGTTTTTCCAATGAGGAAAAAGCCCTTATGGCCCAGTTATTCGCTTCTGTTCCACCGCTGCAGAAATAGAGCTCTTCCGGAAAAGCATCCAGATTGGCAGAGATACGGTCACGGGCTTCTTCAAGAAGCTTTCTTGCCTTCTGCCCTTCCCGATGAATGGAAGAAGGATTTCCACAGGTTCCGTCCCAGGCAATCTTCATTGCTTCAAGGGCTTCGGGACGAAGTGGTGTGGTGGCCGCATGATCCAGATAAATCCTCGCCATAGATATCTCCTTTCGTTTAATTCATTATATCGCAATAATACGTTTTTCTTTTACCTCAAAACAAAACGGTGGCATCTCTGCCACCGCCTGAGGGAATTGAATTCTATTTCATCTGAATCATCTACGTTTTAATGATGCTTCTCTATACTTTGATATAGAAATAATAGTTAGCACTTCCATAGACTCCGTTCTGACTGGCGGAAACATTCGCACGGTAGTTTCCGGAGGAATGTGTATTCAGTGCCAGGGCTCTTTGAAGTGCAGTGAGAGAAGAAAGATTGACAATGCCGCTTGAGCTGGCCTTTACAGTTGATGTAAAGCTGACCACCATAGTGGAATTGTAACTTGTGTAGTAATAATACAATTTAACGGTGATCGTTACGTTACTGCCAGGTTTGAGATTGGAGACCGTTCCGCCTAATTTGTAAGATTTCCCATACTTTAAAGCAGGTCCGCCAACGATAGAGGGGGATACTTTTGGGGCTAAATCAGGCTTAGGTGTGGGAGTGGGCTTAGATGTTGGAGTCGGTTTGGCTGTTGGTGTCGGTCTAGGCGTACTTGTAGGCGCGGGAGTATTGGTGGGCCTGTCCCAAGGGGGCACCGGAGTCGGATGCGGAGCAGGTCCGCTGTAGCCGGATCCGCCCTTAAGACTATATGCATTCAGTCCCGGAGCCGGCGAATAAACAAAAACAAAGCTGATCACGATTGCGACCACGCTGATTATTGACAACAAAAATGTTTTTCTTGACCTCATTTTCTACCTCCTGTTCTGCAATTCCCCACTTCAGTATAGGAAAATACGGAAAGAAATGATGCCGTTTCATTTCGCATTTTTATAACAATCTTCTCGGCAAAGAATAAAGCGGCGACAGATCGATCTGCCACCGCTTTTATATTCTTTGTGGTTAACGCCCATAACGAACATTGGGGCATCTTTTGACGGGGCACTGATAATAACTTTTTTAGCGCCACCTTTAAGATGTGCACTAGCTTTGTCCATGGTAGTGAATACGCCGGAAGATTCTACAACATATTCAGCATTATCATTGATACGGGTGTAACGAGCATAGGCGAAAACGCTTTCGCTTCCTGCTCTTCTGTCAAAGATGTCACTTTCCATAACACAGTAACGCGCATTTCGGCACACGCATTTGATGGCTGCACTTCCCTTGAAATCGTGGAGATACCCAATAGTGTCACCGAGATAGGTGCGTGTGCATTTTCACACACGGCGCTGAAATATGCCTGTCTTCCCGAGAGCGTAAAGCGTGTAGGCAGCTGTGCGTTCATGTCGTGCGGCAAGCTTACAGATGTCACGATAACCGCTCCCGACTGCGTGATCAACGAGTCGGCAGATACCTTCTCCAACACCACAGGCGTATTCAACGGTCTGATCAGCGGTGCAAAAGGCTCTACAGCTCAGAAATATGCTGAGGCAAACAGCTATGGATTCAAGGCTTTCGGTGAGGAGATGCCTGCAAAATACTTCGAGTTCGACGCCGACACAGGCACGGTGCTCTCCTATAACGGCAACGCTTCGGAGGTAGTGATCCCCTCGAAGATAAACGGCACAGATGTCAAGGCGTTAGGCGATTTCTGCTTCAACGGCTGCTCTGGTCTCAGGACGGTCACACTCCCCAAGGGACTTACAAGCATAGGTGATAGTGCGTTTGCATACTGCACTAACCTGCAGGGAGTGGACATTCCCAAGGGTGTCACTGCTCTCGGTGAAAGCGTTTTCTTCGACTGCATACGTCTCAGCCACGTCAACATTCCCGAGGGTGTCGAGGAAATAGACAAGAATGCCTTCCAGTATTCAGCTATAAAGTCGATAACTATCCCAAAGAGCTCGACGGGCATCGGATACTTCGCGTTCTATCAATGCGATAGACTCAGCGAGATAGTTATACTCACCCCCTCCTCGTTCATCTATAATGACTGCGGAACAATTCTTAACGAGACACTGTACCGCTTCGCAGGAACTATTTATGCTCCCGAGAGCTCGACCGCTCACAGCTATGCGGATAAATAGAAGTACA
>CADBGD010000075.1 GCA_902794115.1 Oscillospiraceae bacterium | reverse complement strand
GCAAAGATCCTTTTGGTCATATCTGTGGTGATACTGGTGCTGTGTTCGATCCTTATGATCACGACAGTGCTCCTTTAAGATCCGGAACAAAAGGAGAAAGGAAAAGCGGATTTCCTAGAAAATAGGGCGTCTTATTGATTAAAAAGCACATATCGGGTAAAATAAGCTTGATATGTGCGGATTTCCCGCGTATATGTGAGTGATAGAAGAATAGAGATGAGGAGAAGAAGTATGAAAACAATGAAAAAGGTTTTTGCTGTTGTTCTGGTTGGCGCAATGGGCCTTTCTCTTGCTGCCTGTGGTGGGAAAAAGGCAAAGCAGCTTACTGCCAAAGAGTTCAAAAAGGTAATGAAAGCGGAAGACTATTCTGTTAGTGAAGGCAATGATGATGACTACGAAGAATATCTGATCGCAGTTGACGAGGATAAGGAGATCCAGGTCAACTACTATCTGTTCGAAGATTCCGGTGACGCCAAGGATTATTTCGAGGAAGGCATCGATACTATGGAAGAGTGGAAGGATGAATATGATATGGACGGTTCCGTAAAAAAGAGCGGCAACAAGTTCGTAGCTGATCTTTCCGGTGAAGATGATGACGGCGATGAGGGCGGTATCTATCTCGTTTGCGTACGTTCCGGTGAGATGGTGATCACAGCCACCACATATGAGGTAGATAAGAGTACCAAAAAGAAAGTCGATTCGATCATCGACACACTCTGCTATTGATTTTAAGAGTATTCGTATAAGAAAGTAAAAGAGATAAAAGGAGAAAAAAGATGAATTCAACAATGAAAAAAGTAATGGCAACTGTTCTCGTATGCGTAATGGCACTTCCTCTGGCAGCCTGCGGCGGCAAGGTAAAGAAGATCACTGCCAAGGAATTCAAGAAGATCATGAAGGCAGAGGATTATACCTGCCGTGATGGCAGTGGAAAGAAATATAAGGATATGGTCACTGCCACAAGTGAAGAGGGTGACATCCAGGTTATCTACTATCTGTTCAAGGATGCAGATAAGGCGAAGGACGAATTCGATGATGTATATGACAAGATGAAGGATATGAAGGATGAAGAGGATCTGGACGGTTCCATCAAGAAGAGCGGAAACAAGATCACAGCCAATATCTATGATGATGACGATCACGCGATGTATGTTGTATGCGTCAGAAACGGTGAAATGATCATCAACGCTATGGCCCGAGACAACGATAAGTCCACCGTCAAGGAAGTTGACGCGATCATTAAAAAGCTCGTTGGCTGATTCCTTTGATCCATGAGGATGAGATGATCTCATCCGTAAAAACAGTATAAGAAGACCGTTCCGGAAGATCCGGGACGGTCTTTTTGACGGAAAAATCAGGATATTACGGTTTTTTGGCATTTTTTGAAATCCCTGTTGTCAAGACGGGGGATGGGTGCTATACTTAATTGCCCGACAAAGAGGCGTTTCTTTTTGTGCGCCATTTTGCCGAGACTAAATTTTTGAAAGGAGATGTATTGATGCCTACGTTCAACCAACTGGTAAAGTCCGGCAGAACTTCGAAGACATATAAGTCTTCCTCTAAAGCTCTTCAGTCTGGACTGAATACCTTGCGCAAGCAGGAAACAGACGTTTCTTCCCCGCAAAAGCGTGGTGTGTGCACTGTTGTTAAGACCGTAACTCCGAAGAAGCCGAACTCTGCTTTGAGAAAGGTTGCAAGAGTACGTCTGACAAACGGCTACGAAGTAACTGCATATATTCCGGGAATCGGACACAATCTGCAGGAGCACTCCGTTGTATTGATCCGTGGCGGACGTGTTAAGGACCTTCCTGGTGTTCGTTATCACATCGTTCGCGGTACTTTGGATACAGCCGGTGTTGCTAATCGTCAGCAGGGCCGTTCCAAGTACGGTGCGAAGAAGCCGAAGGCCGCTAAGGTAAAGAAGTAATTCTTTATTTCCTGCGGTTGGACAGATTAAGTTGTCAGTACACTGTCTATATAAGGGACATGCTACTGGCGCTGACACGGTCCAAAAAGAACAAGATTTTTACGTGAGTACCTATGGTTTCAGTACTAGACTGAATATCATGAAAAGGAGGGAAGACTAGTGCCAAGAAAAGGCAATGTCCCAGTTAGAGAAGTGCTCCCGGATCCGATGTACAACGATGTTAAGGTCAGTAAGCTGATCAACAACATCATGCTCGACGGAAAGAAGGGTGTTGCACAGAGAATTTGCTACGACGCTTTTGACCTGATCAAAGAGCGCACGGGCAAAGAGCCGATCGAAGTATTTAACGAGGCTCTTGAGAACGTAATGCCTATGTTGGAAGTTAAGGCCAGACGTGTTGGTGGTGCAAACTACCAGGTTCCGATGGAAGTACGTCCGGCCCGTCGTCAGACTCTTGGTCTGCGTTGGCTCGTAAAGTATGCTCGTGAGAGATCTGAGCGTACAATGAGCGATCGTCTGGCTAACGAGCTGATCGATGCGTCTAACAGCACAGGCGGTGCATTCAAGAAGAAGGAAGAAATGCACAAGATGGCAGAAGCCAACAGAGCTTTTGCACATTACAGATGGTAAGTTGATGAAGGAGCAAGTGACACGATGAATAAAAGAGAGTATTCACTCGAAAACACAAGAAATATCGGTATCATGGCTCACATCGACGCTGGTAAAACAACGACTACCGAAAGAATCCTGTACTACACGGGTATCAACCGTAAGATGGGTGAGGTTCATGAGGGTGCCGCTACCATGGACTGGATGGTTCAGGAGCAGGAGCGTGGTATCACGATCACATCTGCTGCTACCACAGCTCCTTGGAAGGGTCACCGTATCAACATCATCGACACCCCCGGTCACGTTGACTTTACTGTAGAAGTAGAGCGTTCCCTGCGTGTTCTCGACGGTGCGGTTACTGTAATGTCCGCCCGTGGTGGTGTTGAGCCCCAGACCGAGACCGTTTGGAGACAGGCTGAGCATTACGGTGTTCCGCGTATGGTATACGTCAATAAGATGGATATCCTGGGTGCGGATTTCTTCCACGTAATCGACATGATCAAAGACCGTCTGAAGAGCAACGCGGTTGCCATTCAGATCCCGATCGGCAAGGAAGACAGTTTTGCAGGTATTATCGACCTGATGACTCTCCGTGCTGAGGTCTACACAAGTGAAGACGGTATGCAGTACGAGGACCGTGAGGTTCCGGAAGATATGGTCGAGTTCGTAAATCAGAAGCGTGAGGAGATGGTGGAAGCCATCGCCGAGACCGATGAAGAGCTCACCATGAAGTTCCTCGAGGGTGAGGAGATCACCATCGACGAGCTGAAGGCTGCACTCCGTAAGGCGACATGTGCTTGTAAGATGATCCCGGTTATCTGCGGTACTTCTCTTAGAAATAAGGGCGTACAGATGATGCTGGATGCCATCGTTGACTACATGCCGTCCCCGCTGGATATTCCGGCAATCAAGGGTGTTAACCCGGATACAGAAGAAGAAGAAGAGCGTCCGGCTTCGGATGAAGGTCCGTTTGCTGCACTGGCGTTCAAGATCATGACTGACCCGTTCGTTGGTAAGCTGTGCTTCTTCCGTGTTTACTCCGGTGTTCTGGAAGCAGGTTCCTATGTTTCCAATGCGACAAAGGGTAAGAAAGAGCGTATCGGACGTATTCTCCAGATGCACGCTAACGACCGTAAGGAAATCTCCGAAGTATTCTCCGGTGATATCGCGGCTGCAGTTGGTCTGAAGGATACCACAACCGGTGACACGCTCTGTGATGACGATCATCCGATCATCCTCGAGTCCATGGAATTCCCGGAGCCGGTTATCGAAGTTGCTATCGAGCCGAAGTCCAGAGCTTCCCAGGAGAAGATGATCGTGGCTCTTCAGAAGCTTGCTGAAGAAGACCCGACATTCCGTACATTTACAAACCAGGAGACAGGACAAACGATCATCGCCGGTATGGGTGAGCTTCACCTCGACATTATCGTTGACCGTCTCTTCCGTGAGTTCAAGGTTGAAGCGAACGTAGGTGCCCCGCAGGTATCCTACAAGGAAACAATCAGAAAGCCTGTCCGTGCAGAAGGACGTTTCGTACGTCAGTCCGGTGGTCATGGTCAGTATGGTCATTGTATCCTCGAGCTCGAGCCTCAGGAGCCGGGTAAGGGTTACGAATTCGTCAACGCAACCGTTGGTGGTTCTATCCCGAAGGAATTCATCGGCCCGATCGATGCAGGTGTTCAGGAAGCTATGCAGAGCGGTGTACTCGGCGGCTATCCGGTAGTAGACGTTAAGGTAACTGTCGTAGACGGTTCTTACCACGAAGTCGACTCTTCCGAAATGGCCTTTAAGATCGCCGGTTCTATGGGCTTCAAGGAAGGTATGAAGAAGGCAGATCCTGTTCTTCTCGAGCCTATCATGCGTGTTGACGTCGAAGTTCCGGATGATTACATGGGTGACGTTATCGGTGGCCTCAATGCCCGTCGTGGTGTTGTTAAGGGTATCGAAGGACTCAACGGCACACAGAAGATCCAGGCTGAAGTTCCGCTTTCCAACATGTTCGGTTATGCGACAGCTCTCCGTTCTACAACACAGGGTCGTGGTACCTTCGTAATGCAGATCGGTCACTTCGCTGAAACTCCGAAGAACATTATGGAGACAATCCTCAAGAAGTAATTTTTGAGGGAAAACAAGGCTTCTTGTCATTTGCATCTTGCGATTATGAAAAATCATAGTAAAATAGATGTATCTGACGCTCGGAAGCGAAAAAAGAAATTATCAGCAGAATAATGCTGAATAAGGAGGAAATTTTAAATGGCAAAGGCAAAATTTGAAAGAAACAAGCCGCACGTTAACATCGGTACCATTGGTCACGTTGACCACGGCAAGACTTCTCTTACAGCTGCTATCACGAAGGTTCTGTCCTTCCAGGGTAAGGCACAGTATGAGGCTTACGGCGATATCGATAAGGCTCCGGAAGAAAGAGCTCGTGGTATCACGATCAACACCGCTCACGTTGAGTACGAGACAGATGCTCGTCACTACGCTCACGTTGACTGCCCCGGCCATGCCGACTATATCAAGAACATGATCACTGGTGCTGCTCAGATGGACGGTGCTATCCTCGTAGTATCCGCTTCTGACGGACCGATGCCTCAGACACGTGAGCACATCCTGCTCGCTCGTCAGGTAGGTGTTCCTTACATCGTAGTATTCATGAACAAGTGCGATCAGGTTGACGATGAAGAGCTCCTCGAGCTCGTTGAGATGGACATCCGTGATCTTCTCAACCAGTACGAGTTCCCGGGCGACGATACACCGATCATCCGTGGTTCTGCTCTGCAGGCTCTGGAGTCCACATCTACAGATGTTAACGCTCCTGAGTATGCTCCGATCCTTGAGCTCATGAAGGCTGTAGACGAGTTCATCGCTACACCTGCTCGTCCGACAGACCTCCCGTTCCTGATGCCTGTTGAGGACGTATTCACAATCACAGGTCGTGGTACAGTTGCTACCGGCCGTCTCGAGCGTGGTATCATCAAGGTTGGTGACGCTGCTGAGATCGTTGGTCTCCAGGATGAGCCGAAGGGCACAACCATCACTGGTGTTGAAATGTTCCACAAGCTGCTGGATCAGGCTGAGGCTGGTGATAACATCGGTGCTCTCCTCCGTGGTATTGACCGTAAGGAAGTTGAGCGTGGTCAGGTTCTGGCTAAGCCGGGTACAATCACACCTCACACAAAGTTCACAGGTCAAGTTTACGTTCTGACACACGACGAAGGTGGCCGTCATAAGCCTTTCTTCAATGGTTATCGTCCGCAGTTCTACTTCAGAACAACTGACGTTACCGGTGTTGCTCACCTTCCGGAAGGCACAGAAATGTGCATGCCTGGTGACCACGTAACCATCACTGTTGAGCTCATCACTCCTATCGCTATGGAGCAGGGCCTCAAGTTCGCTATCCGTGAGGGTGGCCGTACAGTTGGTGCTGGTACAGTTGCTACAATCATCGAGTAATATCGACGAATCAGTAGATACCAAAGATTTTTCAAAAGAGCTTCGGGATTTCGGTCCCGGAGCTCTTTTTCTTATATAATGTATTCCATAAAAGATACAAGCAGGAGAGAATATGGCAGAGGATAGTAAAAAGAAGAGAACGTTTTCTTTCCCGTCCTTGACGCGGGGCAGGAAGATCGCGCTTCTTATTCTGGCGGTGATGCTGATACTGATCCTTCCGGGGCTGTATAACCGCCTGAAGATCGTACGCTACAAGGTGGATTCACAGAAGGTAAACACTCCTGTACGGATCGTTCTTGTGACAGATCTTCATTCCTGTAAATATGGAAAAGAAGAGAAGGAATTGATTGAAGCGATCGAAAAAGAAGATCCGGATCTTCTGCTTTTAGGCGGAGATATCTTTGACGATAAGTTATCCAGTGACAATACAGAGGCATTTCTTTCCGGGATCAGCGGGAAATACCCCACCTACTATGTAACCGGAAATCACGAATACTGGTCCAGTAGAGAGGATTTCGAATCTGACCTTCGGATATTGGAAAAGTACGGGATCACACGTCTTCGGGGCGAAGTGAAAGTGCTGGAGATCAATGGCAACAGCATCGCCGTCGCGGGTGTGGATGATCCGGACCTGTGGTATCATGAAGAAGGGGATTTTTATCAGCAGCTGCAGACTGTCACGCAGAATATTCCCCGGGATGCTTTTTCGATTTTACTGACCCACAGGCCGGAACTTTATGAGACTTATCTGGGCCGCGGGTTTGATCTGGTACTGGCCGGCCATGCCCACGGAGGTCAGTGGCGGATCCCGGGAATACTGAACGGATTGTACGCACCGAATCAGGGGATATTCCCGAAATATGCAGGCGGCCGGTATTCGGACTGGGTGACCACCATGATCGTCAGCCGGGGACTGGCAAGAGAATCTACGCTGATCCCGCGAATCTATGACCGTCCGGAACTGGTCGTGATCGAAATCGAATAAGAGGACATGAGGGCTGAGGGACGCGAAAAGAGGGGGATCATGCGTATTCAGTTTGATACAAGAGATAAGAAACCGAAAGTGTGGAATATCCTGGTCCTTTCATGTCTGGTCGTGGCGGCCATTGTTCTTTTGGCGCTCTACGGAGAAGGAGCCGAGACAGATATTGCCATCGGGTGCATTTCCATAGGATACTTTACCATCGTTATCGGAATGCTCCTGTCCGCCTGGGTCAAGCAGATCCAGTATAACCCTTACTCCTATAACACCATCTACTATATGGGATTTGCTTTTTTTCTCCTGTCGGTTCTGGTGTCCAGTTCTCTGATGACCATCGATATGATAAGGTTCCCGGAAGAAGCGGAGGCGGTGACATTACTTCCCGCTTTACAGAAATCGGCCCGGACTTATCTTCTGATCTCGTTCCCCTTTATTCTGGTATTTTCCATCGCTTTATTTGTCTCTAATGTGTCTTTGATCCGCCATGAAGGAAAGCGTGTCGTAAATGTCCTGGGAATCATTCTGTCCTTCCTGCTATTGGGAGGAGAAGCCGTGATCTACTTCATGGGAAGAATGATCGAGGAAGAGCATTTCCTGACGTTCTTTACCCTTGCTGTCAGCCTGATGGCGGCGGTATATCTTTACTTCGAAAGCATGCTTCTGGGTTCGATCATGGCCAACATCGTGGCAGTCCGTTATGAGCCGGATACGGATAAGGACTATCTGATCATACTCGGCTGCGGACTTCGAAAAGACGGCACCCCGACGCCTCTTTTGAAAGGCCGTATCGACCGGGCACTTCGTTTCCGCCAAAAACAGCTGGATGAAACGGGAAAGGATCTGATCTTTGTCACATCCGGCGGGAAAGGCCCGGATGAGGTCATTTCAGAAAGTGCGTCCATGAAGCAGTATCTTCTGGAGCAGGGGATACCGGAAGATCATATCATCGAAGAGGATCAGTCAACGGATACCCATGAGAATATGCGATTTTCAAAGGAGAAGATCCTGAATGCAGGAGAAATGGGAAAAGTCGCGTTTGCCACCACGAACTATCACGTATTCCGAAGCGGCCTTTGCGCAAGAAGAGTCAAGATGCGCGCGGTCGGCATGGGAGCAAAGACAAAGTGGTATTTCTGGCCGAATGCGGCGGTCAGAGAGTTTGTCGGGATCCTGACGGAGCACAGGCTCAAGCAGGGACTGATATTCGGAGGACTGATCGGAATCTACGTGGTATTGGCGGTCCTGTCCCATTATATGTAAGTGAAAGAAAAGAGAGGAGAATGTACCCTCTCTTTTTTGAATTCTCGAAGTTATCTGAGAATTGCTTTGGCGGGATAGGATAGTTCCGTAAAAAAGTGGTATTTTTTCGTAAAAACGTGTAGAAAATCTAAAGACTTATCCATAAAAATGGTATATACTATACGAGTGGAATTTTGGGTTCCCACTTTTTAAAGTCGGTATGACTCTTTCAAAAAGGGTCCGAAAATACCAAAAAATCTAGAGAAAAGAGAGAAGAATTATGGCACAGGTAGATTTGACCAAGTACGGCATTACAGGCACAACTGAGATCGTCTACAATCCTTCTTACGAGCTGCTCTTCGAAGAAGAGACCAAGGCTGGTCTGGAAGGCTATGAAGTAGGCAAGGTAACGGAGCTGGATACAGTTAACGTTATGACAGGTATCTTTACAGGACGTTCCCCTAAAGATAAGTACATCGTAATGGATGCTAACTCCAAGGATACAGTTTGGTGGACATCCGATGAGTATAAGAATGACAACCACCCGATGAGTGAAGAAACATGGGCAGTTGTTAAGGATATCGCTAAGAAGGAGCTCAGCAACAAGAGACTTTTCGTAGTTGATGCTTTCTGCGGCGCTAACAAGGACACCAGAATGGCGATCCGTTTTATCGTTGAGGTTGCTTGGCAGGCTCACTTCGTTAAGAACATGTTCATCCAGCCGACAGAGGCTGAGCTGGCTTCCTTCGAGCCGGATTTCGTAGTTTACAACGCTTCCAAGGCGAAGGTTGAGAACTATAAGGAGCTGGGTCTCAATTCCGAGACTTGTGCAGCATTCAACATCACATCCCGTGAGCAGGTTATCATCAACACATGGTACGGTGGTGAGATGAAGAAGGGTATGTTCTCCATGATGAACTACTACCTGCCGCTGAAGGGCATCGCTTCCATGCACTGCTCCGCTAACTGCGACATGGAAGGTAAGCACACTGCAATCTTCTTCGGTCTTTCCGGTACAGGTAAGACAACACTTTCTACTGACCCGAAGCGTCGTCTCATCGGTGATGACGAGCACGGTTGGGATGACAACGGTGTATTCAACTTCGAAGGCGGCTGCTATGCGAAGGTTATCGGTCTGGATAAGGAATCCGAGCCGGATATCTACAATGCCATCAAGAGAAACGCTCTCCTCGAGAACGTAACTGTTGCTGAAGACGGTAAGATCGACTTCGACGATAAGTCCGTTACTGAGAACACACGTGTTTCTTATCCGATCAACCACATCAACAACATCGCTGCAGAAGTAAACGGCGTTTCTGCCGGCCCGGCTGCTGAGAACGTAATCTTCCTTTCTGCTGATGCTTTCGGTGTTCTGCCGCCGGTTTCCATCCTGACTCCGGAACAGACAAAGTACTACTTCCTCAGTGGTTTCACAGCTAAGCTGGCTGGTACTGAGCGTGGTATCACCGAGCCGACTCCGACATTCTCTGCTTGCTTCGGTCAGGCATTCCTCGAGCTGCACCCGACAAAGTACGCTGAGGAACTGGTAAAGAAGATGGAGAAGAACGGTGCGAAGGCATTCCTCGTTAACACAGGCTGGAATGGTACCGGTAAGAGAATCACCATCAAGGATACACGTGGAATCATCGACGCGATCCTCAATGGCGACATCCTCAAGGCTCCGACAAAGAAGATCCCGATGTTCGATTTCGAAGTACCGACCGAGCTCCCGGGCGTAGATTCCGGTATCCTCGATCCGCGTGACACCTATGCTGATGCTTCCGTATGGGAAGAGAAGGCTAAGGATCTCGCCGGCCGCTTCATTAAGAACTTCGCTAAGTACGAAGGTAACGAGGCTGGTAAGGCTCTCGTTGAGGCTGGCCCGAAGCTCTAATGCTTCCTGATCAGATCTGATCTAAATAATTCCGATCCCGATGTGAGGTTTTCCCCGCATCGGGATCGTTTTTTCTAAACCGGGAATGATCCTGTTTCCCGTAGGATAAATAAACTTTTCGTAATCGGTTTCGAGATATTCGTTTCAGGTATGTTTTGAATATCAATATTATGATATTATAGATAATATATTGAAGTGGAGCGTGTACTCGTATGAAAGAAAGAACACCATTAGTAACACATATTTTTACAGCCGATCCTTCCGCACATGTTTTTAACGGAAAGATCTATGTTTATCCGTCCCACGATATCCCGCATGACGGTGAGGATAACGACGATGGCGACGAGTATAGAATGGAAGACTACCATATCCTTTCGCTGGATAATCTGGACGCGGAATGCGTCGATAACGGCGAAGCGCTGCACATGAAGAATATTCCGTGGGTCAGCAAGCAGATGTGGGCTCCGGACTGTGCATTTAAGAACGGAAAGTATTATCTTTATTTCCCGGCCCGTGATAAGGACGGCATCTTCCGTATCGGTGTAGCCGTATCTGACAAGCCGGAAGGTCCGTTTACTCCGGAAGACAACTATATCCAGGGTACTTACAGTATCGACCCGGCTGTGCTGGTAGACGATGACGGACGTGCCTACATGTACTATGGCGGCCTCTGGGGCGGTCAGCTGGAAATGTGGCAGACAGGTAAGTTCGATGAAAAGACACCTCGTCCGGTTGGAAAAGACAAGGCTCTGGGACCGATGTTCGCAGAACTGAACGAAGACATGAAGACGCTTAAGACTGAGCCGAAGCATCTGGAGATCCTGGATGAGAAGCACGCAGTGAACTGAGGACCAACGGATTGCTGAAAGACTTTCTGAACAACCTGAAAGAACTGTCGAAAGAGCTGGGCGGCCGGCTGAGAGCCTCCCGGCTTTTTCTGCTGGGAACATGCTACGCTTTTCTGCTGGCAGTCATAGTGCTCCGGCTGTACAGGCTCCAGATCCTGGACGGCGAGACCTATCTGAACGATTACATCCAGAAGACAGAAAACCTCCTTCAGAATGTGAGCCTTCCAAGTACGTCAGGTGTAGGTTCTGTCTATGCTAACGTAGGTAAGACCGAGAATAAGGGTTTCGAGCTTTCTCTTAATGGTATTATCATCGACAACAAGAACGGTTGGACATGGGAGGCTGGTCTTAACTTCTATACCAACGTGAATAAGATTACCGAGCTTG
>CADBGD010000074.1:5582-17069 GCA_902794115.1 Oscillospiraceae bacterium | reverse complement strand
ATTGTTACACGTATCTTTTCGATTCTATCCCCTCTCTTTCCCCTCCCTTTCTGCCACAAAAAAAGAGGAGCGTTTCCGCTCCTCTTTGGGACTTGCCCGAAGGCAGATTTTCTATTACTGGGCTACCGCAATAAACGGATCTTCTGTTGTCCGGTAGAACTCCAAGATCTCCTGAAGCTCTGTATCGTGCTCGTGATTTCGGGCGAAGTTATCCATTTCGGCCAGAAGTGTCACATTCGCATCCACCGGCCAGCAGATCAGATAAATCATGCTCGTTGCCTCAGACCACGTAGAATGCTCTTCGATCTCATAGATCGTACAGCCGTTCTGGCAGGACTCCTCACTCAGGATCGAGTAATAGAGAGATCCCTGTCCGACATCGTAACCGTGATCCGGAGAATTCATCTCCTTATAGAAATCGAGGTTCATGAATGTCTTATCCGCTGTGATGTAATGGATACACGGATCGGTAATATAGTCGGCATGCTCCTGGTCCATGAAGGAGATTCCCTTCTGGGGATATTCCATGTATGGTGCTTTTTTCACATAGACCGTCATGCTGCATTCCACCGGATAATCCATCAGATACTTGCTGGTATCAAATTCAACTGCAGTATTTCCCTCTGAAGGCGAGTCCAGATCGACCCAGATCGCCGGGCGGACACCGTACTTATTCAGATACCCGTTTGCGGCTTCCCGCTGTTCTCCATAGAGAGTGACGCAAGCGACTTCGCCCACGGAATCTCCGGGAGATCTGAGCCACCATGAACAATAGTTATATCCATTCGGCTCCGCCCCCTGCTTATAGGCATAGTTGGTAACAAAGGCAACCTGATGTTCTCCCAGGTAATCGTACTGCACCAGTTCATCGTAACTTAAGAGGAAAACCTTATCTTCGGTATCGTTTCCTCCGGGAAGTCCGGATTCCGGATTGCCGGTCGTGGTAAGCTTTGTCAGCTGGATCCTCTCCTGCTCTGCGGAATTAAAGGCCTTGTTATAGAAATCGGTATTGAGCCAGGTACGGAGCGAACAGGTCTCCCAGGTGACCTCTCCGTCCTTATCGTTAAAAAGCTGTGCGTCAAGAACATACCGGGACACAAGAAGTGTCTTTCCGTCCTTCCGATCCACCACGATCCATTCGATCTCTTCGCCTCCGTAGTAGCCGAATTCTACATATTCCGTTGGATCATACAAAGGATCAGACCATTCGCCTGTATAGTCACTGTGGCTGATGTCGATGTGATCCATTTCCACCGGCTTATCCAGTCTCACCCACATGGCAGGTCGTATACCATATACTTCCATCCCGTTATCAGATAATGCAAAGATAGTGTCTCCCCATTCACCTACTTCATCGACTCTTCCACTCTGGCTTACTGTTGCGTTTTTCTTTCCGAAAATTCCGGGAGAACGAAGGTACCAGCAATAGTTCTTACTTCCATCGATCCAGGAATCACATTCTTCTTTGATCGATTTCGTCGGCTTTGCCACACGATCGTTATCTGAACTGAAATACTGCGAGGCTTCGTCAATACTCAGAAGAAAGATCTTATCTTCCGTATCGTTTCCTCCCGGTGTACCGTACCAATCATTCTCGTGATTTTCCAGATGCGTCGTCTCGATCTTTGCCTTCTCTTCATTGGAAAAGGCGCTGTTCATGAAGTCTTCGTTGAGCCATGTCCGGATCGTGGTCTCTTCCCAGGTCATAATATTCGGATACTCGTCCTCGCCCGGATCATAGATCTTCTGCGTATCGAGAATGCACTTGGAAATCAGAAGATTCTTTCCATCCGTATAATCCAGCACATACCACTCGATTTCTTCATTTTTGTAGCTGCCGAACTTCACGGTCTTCTTATTGACCTTCGGCCCGCACCCCGTAAAAACCACGGCCGACAGCATCAATGCCACAGAACAAACTAAAGCTAAACCTCTTTTCATCTCAACCTCCTTGCGTACCTGATATTTTAAAACCCTTCAATAATAGATGCCTTAATCCTTAATCCTTGATCCTTAATCTTTAAACCTCCACCAGTCATTCATGATTTCTTCGTTCTCATCCATCTCCCATAATGAACGCTGCATAAAATATACACATATAGAAATGAGCAGCCAGAAAAAGATATGAATCACCACAATGATCATGGATGTTTCTGCCTTATCTACCTGCTGGCAGTGATTGGCAAAATAGTTCTGATACACATTATTCGGGTTATAGTGCACGATCACCTGCCTGTCAGAATATGTACCGGATCCCGCACGTTTTCCGAAAGTCTTGGCCGAGTACTCACCCTGGATCGTCTGTCCGTTCACAGTAAAGGTGTATTTTATCGACTCTCTCGTCATCAGGCCCGGACCATTGCTGTCGGAATATACGCTTGTGACCGTTCCCCATGTCGTTTCGGTACATGCTGCCATATAGTTTTTCTTCGCCACTTTCAGCCCGTCGATCCGGATGAACAGGAATATCAGAAAGAGTAGTCCGGTAGCGGCAACAATGGCTATATATGCGCTTTTCTTTATTCTGAACATGTGCTTTCTTTTGTTCTTCCTCCAGGTTTACTGCATAGCAGCATTTCTCTTCCGTTCAATGGAAAGCAGTTTATCCCGTACTTTTTTGAAATCCAGTTCGATGCTTTCCCACTGTGCCTTTTCAAAAGGCGTTTTTTTCTTCCCGTATGGATCCGCTTTCTGGATCAGAGCGGAAATATTAGAAAACTCATCGAAGATCTCCTGATCTTCTTTCTTTGCATGAGCCTTTCCTTCTTCGATCCGCGCATTGAATTCTTTCAGAAGATACGGCGGCATTCTTTCCGGAAGTTTCATCGCCCGGACCGCTCTCCATTTTCCCGTTGCCAGGACCCGGCCGACAAGTGCTTCGTAATCGTCCGGATGCATCATGAGAACATGGGAGAACCGAAGTTCCGCCTCCTCAAACTCCTCCACGGCCAGTGCTTTTCGCGCCTTCGCATCCACATCTCCGATAAAGAAGGACGCCCCCAATGCCACGCCGCAGTATTTGCAGGTATACAGGCTTCTTTCCCGGTCAAGAAAAAGCTTTCCGCCGCACTGGGAACAATACGTCTCTTTTTCTTCTTCAGAAAAGACGTCTTCCTTCGACCGTTTCCTTTTTGCCACCGGAATCTCTGTGGGACGGAGCTTTTTCATTTCCTGATATTCCTTTTCGTATTCCGCCGAAAGCTCGCTCATCTCAGAAGAGATCCCCATGAACTCCGTATGGTTTCCCTGTGTCAGTTCCCGGACCTTATACTCTTTATGCTGATAGATCTTCGTAATGATGAAAGACACCAGCGCCACCAGAGCCAGTATGCCCAGCACCCAGCCGAAGAAAGTGAGGATCGTCTTCATGAGGTCCTCCGGTTCCGCGTCTATGATCATGTAGATAAGAATACCCATAAAGATCATAAAAAGACCGCCCGCCCCTTGATAGAGCAGCGACTCCTCCTTTGAGGCGCGTCTCTCTTCCGCCCCGAACAGACTTCCGATATAAAGGAAGGTGTTTAAGATCCGGCCGCGAAGTGTCGTTTCCCGTTCTTTGATGCCGGTGATCTCTTCGTACTTATTGCGGTTATCGTTCCGGATCGCGTTGACCTTACTGTCCAGTTCCTGCCATCTTTCCGCTTTTTCCAGAAGACCCGCAAGCTTATCAAAATAGGGCTTGGCTTCTTCCGACTGACAGCCTTCCTGTGCACGAAGTACTTTTAAAGCAGCACCGGCATTGTATTGTGATAGATCACGGATCCTGGAAAATGCACTTTGCTCGGGGATTTTTCCGGAGCAGCAGATGAGTCCCAAAAGAGCATCCACATCGTAGGGATTATCCGTCAGGATCTCTAAGTATTTTTCTCTCGCTGCCGTGAATTCTTTATTCTTCAGGTTTTCCCCTGCACTTGATACCACTTCTTTTCTATGGAAGGATACTGCCTGGAACTCGCTTCCGCAGAAGGGGCAGTCCAGTATTCTCTGGTTGTTTTCAACCTGAAGCACACTTCCACAAGAAGGACAGGTATAGCTCTTCAGTTTCATCATTTTCAACCCTCCCGGTCCTTCGGATCCCCATCCGAAAAGACCGTCACCCTCAAAACCATCTCACTTCCGTCTTTGGAAATCAGAGGTTCACTTCACACTTCCCGTACCTTATATTTCAGTGTAGCACAGGAGCACCAAGAACAGTAGTGCCAAGAGAGGAAGGAAGCCCGGGATTTCTTTCCCGGACTTCCTGTCCTTTTCAGTTTTCCTCAACGGACCTTATGCCTGCGCCGGATGGTAAGTCATGAATCCGAGGAAGTCGCAGTAGCCACTTGTGTACGCACCCGGTACTTCAAACATGAAACCGGAACCCACGGAATCGTCAATGGTCACACCATCGTACTGGGCTGCCCAAACTGTTTCAATAAACTCACGGGCTGCGTCATCGTCGGTAAACTGTACCGCGTAGATTAAAACTCCATTATCACTTTCGACACGGATACCTTCCACGTATTTCTGCTTATCCGCACCAAGATCTTCCGCCGTCAGAGGATAGATCGTCATGCCGGCCTGCTCATAGACCTCAATCATGCTCAGGATCTTCGTGGTGGTGAAGCCCTCTTTTTTCTCCATCTCCCAGCCGGCATCTCCTGTCCCGGCCTCATTGATCCACATGACCGGACGAACACCGGTATTATTTTCCCGGTCGATTCCGCCGCCGTCTTCATTCACAGAACCATCTTCAAAGATACGGGCAGCATCCGAACCTGTGAGTCCAGGTGAACGCAGCCACCAGCGGCAGTTGCCTTCCATGACTGTTTTTTCGCCGGCCTCTAAGCCCTTACCCTTGGCGTAGGCGCTGGGATGGCAGATTCTGGACTCGTCTGAATCAAAATAGGTATTAACTTCATCCAGACTCAGAAGAAATACTTTATCTTCTGTATCGTTTCCACCCTCGGTCCCGGTCGCATCGTTCTTCGGATTGGTTACCTGAGAAACCAGGATCTGGGCTTTTTCTTCATCTGTGAATACTTCGCCATAGAAATCCGTGTTGAGCCACTCGCGGAGAGAGCACTCTTCCCATGTGATCGTGACCTGGAAGATCTTGTTGTAGGGAAGTCCCTCAAGTGCATCTTTACTGATCACCAGCGTATCGCCGTTGCTCTTGCTATCCAGAACGATCCACTCGATATCCTCTGGTCCGTTACTGAGGTCATTGTCCTGCTCGAACTTTCCCATCGTGATGACATCGCCTACATCATAGGCGCCGCCGCTGCTCTTTTTGGAATCGGCATCGTCCTTGCCGCCCTTCTCTTCGTTCTCTTCCTCGCCATCATCCTCATCGTCGGCAATATCTTCGGCATCGTTATCGGCGTCGGAATCTCCTTCATCCTCATCCTCGTCCTCATCGCCGTCTTTTTCCACGTCAGCAGAAGACTTATTATTCGACTTCTTCTCTTTCTTGGTTTCATCCTTCTTGCTTCCGCATCCTACCAGTGAGATCATGATGATCCCGGACATCAGAACTGCACATACCTTCTTAAACTCATGCATACTCGTTTCCTCCTTTTTCTGTTGATGCCAGTTTCCCTCCATCTGTTCATCAACTTCTGTTTACATTGTATAATTTGAACGCATGCATAAAAACACATACCGAATCATATTTATGCAGGATATTACTGTTCCACATTCAAAATAGCACCATATTAGCCATTTCTGGGGCATGTTTATTCATAAAGTCGCATAAAAGCCTTCTCATGGTTGCAAAACACAGTGCATTTCCAGCCGAATAAATCCCACTTGTCACGTTCAGATAATCTCAAAATCACGAAGCCATTTGAACTAAGCTATGATCAGGAAGCACAAAAAGAGGCCCGAGATCCTTTCGGTCTCAGGCCTTTTTCTTGGAGGGGTATATATGAGTAAGTATGTAATGCTAAGTTATCGTTCGATATATGTATATCCTTTAGTCTTACTTGGTTTCGATGTCGCTATTGGTTTCCTCAGGAATCGCATTTCCATCCGTTGTCACATCAGATGATTCATATACATAGAAGTGCTCGGTAAAGCAAAGTCCCATCAGAAATCCCATTAAGACTGCAAGACCTGCACCGCGCCAATCCTGGAAGCCTCGCGTATATGCACCCAGAAACATTAAAGACATCGCGAAACACATCCACCAGTTGTATTTACCGGCGCGGACCGTCAGCTTCGGCATGGTCTGTCCACGGAATACAGCAACACCATTTTTCATGGCAGAGACGCGCTGGGCCAGAAGAAATGCCACCTGCTGATCCATAAGGTTTACGATCGGTTCATTCTCGAGTGATTCTTCAACAAAGATCTCATTGCAGGAGATAGTATCCCCGTCTTTTCTGGAAATATACAGAGCCTTGATTCTTCCTTTCTTTGCAAAGGCATATACATAACCTTTATTCTCCAGAGCGGAAAGGACCTGCTGCATATCTACTTTCACATCCAGTTTCTCGGAAAACTTATCCTTCTTCGCTTTCCGCAAGCTGATCTGATTGATGTCATAGCCCTGTACATTCAGTGCCTCTGCTTTGAATTCCTTCGATGAAATAAAAAGATTTCTCATTGTTCCCGTCATGGTGTCTTCCCTCAACTTTCCGGCCGGATCTGCCGGCTACCTTCCCTGTTGTTTATGATCTCATTTTAGAAGGAGAAGATAAAACAATCGTCAAAGGATTATAAAGAATAGTTTAAGTTCATCTTTTTACTCTTCCGGGTTTTCAAACACGGCTACTTTACAAGGCATCCTTCCCTGGCATGTCCGAAAGTATACTCTTTCCACACCCATATTCTTGAAGAAATCCTCGTAGGTCTTCTCATTAAAATGCCGCTTGTAGTTCGCACCTAATTTATTAAACAGTCTGATTGCCCAATCTTCTTCATATATATATGTAGGGATAATGATCTGTCCGCCCGGCTTGACCACACGTTCCAGTTCCGAAATCGCCGCTTTCGGATCATCCAGAAGGTGGATCACATTCGCCGCCACCGCTTTATCAAAGGAATTCTCTGCATAACGAAGATGAGTAATATCTCCTTCCTGCATAAGCACATTATTCTGCTTTCTGCATTTTTTCCTTGCCTTTTTCAGCATCCCTTCAGAAAAATCCATTGCAGTCAGGCGCCGCACCTTCGGCGCGATCTTCACGCTAAACATCCCTGTTCCGCAAGCGCATTCCAATACCGAATCATTCTGCTGCATCAGAGACGCCACAAAGTCCGTAGTCCTTTCATTGCACTTGCCGTTATATACCTTTTCTATCAGATCATAGACCCCTGCGATTCTGCTCCAGAACATCTTTACCAACTCCTTTTGTTTTTCATGTGTTTTTCTTTTTGTGTCTCTTCTTTTGTATTTCTTCTTTTGTGTGCCTTGATGTATTCTCTGCATCTCATATGTTCATTCATTCATATGATTATCTGTTCATATGATATCACAAACATGGAGGTTGTCAACAGCAACTTTTTCACAACAGATATGTTCTGCTAATGTGTTCAGCTTGCTGCTTCAGAGGATGTTGTCTGTCGGCTTGTCTTTTCTTCCTTGTAAGCAGACGCCTCCGCTGACATATCCTCTATTTGTCTGCCAACGCGTCTTTTTCCAACTAAAAGCTGACGCATCCGCTGACATTTCCCTTATTTGTCTACCCCCACGTCTATTTCTCCCCCCAAACAGACGTATCTGCAGACGCTTTCGCGCACATCCCCATGCCATCCCCAGAAGCTCCCTGAAATTACAGCCAAAAGAAAAAGGAAGCATCTCTTTTTAAGAGACACTCCCTCTTTCCAAAGCCCACAGAATTTGGAAGACGTTATCTATTTGCTTTACTTTGCATACTTTTCCACGATGGTTCTCAGCTTCGCGCCATCTGCGTCATCCTTGCCGTGATAGTGCTTGTCGGTCGCGCTGCAGTATCCATCCGCATACACACTCGCGGAAGAATATGTCTCTTCGCTTAATGTGCCGTCGTCGACCAGAGCCATGAACTCAGCATACATTGTCTTGAACTGCTCTTCAGTAAGTCTGCCGGTCAGTTTCTTCTCTCTGTCCGCGCCGTAGTAAATGAACTCCCAGGCTTCATCCATACCGTAGAATGTAACATGCTCGTTGCCGTCCATATACACGGTGAGTTCATCCACATCCCAGATCGTATCGTATTCAACGAAAGTATAGTTCTTTCCGTCCCAGTATTCCTTCTGCACCAGATCGCCAAAGGTCCACTTGTCGAAATTCTGATCCGCCCAGGATCCTTCCACAACATAGATCGTGCAGACTGTGCTCGGGAATACATCGTCATCTTCCAGCTCACCGTACTGCGAGCAGTTCGCCTCGTAGTACTCGCGTGAATATTTGGCAAACAGCATAGTTGTGCTCGGGCTGGTACCGATCGTGACCTCGAAGTTTTCAGGGCAGAAAACCGCATCCATGTAGGTCTGATTGTTTGCCGGAATATCGATCCAGTGATTCGAAAGTGTGCTGACCAGAGAGTACGGCACCTTTCCGTCCGGAAGCACAATGTTATGAAGCTTTGTGGACTGGCTCATCAGGCAGGCCTTGCCGAATGGATCAGCTGCATTCTGCATATAATCGCTCTCCGAGTAAAGGTTCGCGTGCGGCGGCATCACAAAGCTGTGAAGCTGCGTGCAGTACTCAAATGAACCAGTTTCAAGCAAGGTGATCTTTTCCGGATCCTCAAAACGGACTTCTTTGATCCAATCCTGCTCATAGAAAGCTTTCTCACCGACCTTTTCGCACTTATCCGGGATAATCAGGACACCGGTGTTCTTGATAGCGTCGGTAAATGCACCTTCCTTGACGCCGGTAATGGTTGTGCCATCCCATGTGAATAGCTCTTCCCAATCTACATCATCCGGATCTACTGTCGCAGTGGCAGGATCTTCGATATCGTATTCACCGCCATCGTAAGAATCAGCGCCGCCGGCCTTTTCGATATCGACCGCATCCGGATCGTTTCTCATCGCCACATCTTGGTTCTTCTTTGCGCCACTCTTCTTGTCTCCATCTTTCTTTCCGCAGCCACAGGCCGATACCAGAAGGATTGAAGCAATTACCGCTGCACTTACTTTCTTGAACTCATGCATTTTCTTACCCTCCATATACTCACGTACTATGAGATGCGAGTGCCCCTCCTCTTGTTCACTCTTCATCACGATTTCAGTATAAGTGAACACCATGCGCATAAAAATGCACGCAAAATCATTTTTATGCAGGATAAATTAGCCCTTCCTGCAAAATAAACTGAACAAATTCTCTTCCTGGGGAAAATGAAAAGGCCGAGAAGGAGGTTCTCGGCTTTTCAGGTTAGTGGGGTATATATGAGTATTTTAGGTAAGGGGC
Source organism: Oscillospiraceae bacterium (assembly GCA_902794115.1). GTDB lineage: Bacteria > Bacillota > Clostridia > Saccharofermentanales > Saccharofermentanaceae > Scatonaster. The sequence continues at coordinate 7,687 of CADBGD010000074.1, read as the reverse complement.
TATCTTATTTGCCGGCAGTTTCTGTCGGTGCATCCAGTCTCGGGGATTTATCTTTATTCGGAAGGATACGGTCAAAGATCACCATCAGCGCAGCAAAGGCCACCGAAACACCAAACGAAATCAATGTAAGCTTGATATTCTCCAGATTAAAAGCAATCGCAGCCAGGATCAGGCTGATTGCAAACATAGAAAACAGAACTTTCAAAATCACATCTTTCATTTGGTGTCTCATCCTTCCCTGAAGCTCGTTCCCCGTGCTTCATGATTTCATTCTAAACAGAGAAGGTAAAAACAAAGTCAACCGAAGTTAAAGAAATAGTAAAGTTCAAAAAAGTTAACTACGGCGCCAAAAAAATATATGTATATAGAGAAAACGAAAACACAAACATCCCTACTCCGGCCATAAAACCGAAAAGGATCCGTTTGGGATTTGTACTTACATAGGATGTATACCGCTGCCGAAGTCCGTCGATCAGGCACGGAATGATAAGAATCGAAAAAACAAGACCGGTTTGGATTCCCGGGGAAATGCACCGGCATACGAATGCGCCGATTATGAGTCCCACCATGATCATGGTGCACCGCCAGCATAACGGAAAGCAGAAACGGCCGATATGCGGTGCCCTTTCTGCCTTCTCGTTACAAAGCGGAACTCTCCCCCATTTACCGGAAAAGATCATGGATCAATCCTTATTCTTAAAACAGCAGCAGAGCGAAGTTGCGGCAGAAAGAAGAAAAATGCCAATACATATTTCAAGAAACATACTCATTCCCCCACAAGTATATATTTGTCCCTATACTATTCTTTCTTATATGATCACACAAACAAAAACGGGACACATTGTGTCCCGTTTTATGCTTTTCTTGTATATTGTTTCCAGCCGCATCTATCGGCAGATTTCAGAAGATCCGCGTCTTCAACATCTCCTCTTCCTTCGCCGATCTCATCCCACCTGCGTCTCGGGGATCTTCACATCGCTGCCGCTGTATTTTATGGCATCCACGTTCTTAAGTGTGCCGGATATGGTGGTAATGCTCGTCGTTGTCCAGTCAGTGATCCGGACTTCGGCAGTACCCAAACTCTGTGGTGCGATGTCATCACTCATAAGCACACTGCCACTATCATAAGTCGTGCCGTCGATGGTGAGTTCTCTGGCCTGGATCATCACGGTCTTATCCGTCAGGTTTTCCACTTCAAATTCAATTCCTTTTTCCGTGACCCCCTTATAGTAGAGCCGGATCTCATCGTTTTCGAAAAGCAAAACTCCGGTGGGCTTAGGCGGCTCGAAGGTAACCGTATCATCGATCACAGTTGGTTTCAGTGAGAAATGCACCTGGTCCACATTGGTCGCATCCTGAAGATGTCCCCGGAAAATACCGGAAATCGTTCCGACGGCTGAAGGGACATCATCACCTGTATAAAGAAGTTCACCCAGGCTGTTGGGCGCGATCTTAGACTGGCAGAAAGTCCGCTTAAGACTCAGTCCGTTAACGGCAATGAGCTCCGGAGAAAAGTTCATCTGATAAGAAGTCAGATTCTCGATTTGGAAAAGCATTCCTTCCGCTGTGGTTCCCTTATAGTAAAGACGCATCTGGTCTTCTTTGTAGATCAGTTCTCCGTCCGGCACCACTTCCACAGGAACGCTGCTGTCGATCACCACGGTATCAAAAGTCTGCGGTTCTGTCGTAACTTTTCCCGACTTCGGATCCTGTCTTCCGATCTGAAGAAGTGCCGAAGCCGTGCCAACAGAAACAGACGGATCTTCTACTTCCGCTTTCACAAGAACTTCGCCTATGCTTGAAGCAGCAACGGTTTCATAGGATACCGAGCTCACGTCTTTCAGGTTTATACCGTTGATGGAAATCGACTCGCAGCCGACCTTCACAAACTCTTGCTTAAGATTTTCCACATTCAAAACAACGCCTTCCGCATCCAGTCTGGAAAAAGCGACGCGTACCGTCGGATCTTCATAAAGGACCACACCATCCAGATTCGGTTTGGCCACGGTAATGCTGGTATCCACAAAAACATCCACAAGTTCGATCCGATAGCTGTCGAAGCTGTAGTTCTGGCTGGCCCGGACCATAAACACGCCTGAAATATA
>CADBGD010000074.1:0-5560 GCA_902794115.1 Oscillospiraceae bacterium | reverse complement strand
TGGCCTTCAACTGGTTGTAGTTCATTCCGTTCAGCGAAAGACATTCCGGATCAAGGATCAGCGTCAGTGCCGTATCGTTCTGCATCTCAAAGCGCACACCGTCTGCTTCCAGTCCGATATAGCGGAGAACTAAAAGATTATCCGAATAGATCTCCTGATACGGGCTGTTACTGGGTGCACGGGAAGGTGATGTCGTTGCCGTGGGATCCGAATCATCCGTCGGAAGGTCGATCGGCTCTCCGGAAAGGAATGCCCAAATGATCCGGAAATCTTCATCCGGGAAGAGCTTTGCCACCACGTCGTCGCCGTTTGTTAAGAAATACTCTCCGTCTTCCTCACTGAACTTCAACGTGAGACTGACCTTTTTATAGGATTTTTCTTTCTGCTTTTTCATGGCCGCGATGAAATCTTCTTCATCTTCCGGCCCTTCTTTCAGCGCGGCTTCATAGTCCGGAAGGGACACATTCACTTTTATGGAAATAGTTTTCTTCGACTCTTTGATGCTGTCGGCATCCACTTCCACAAAGGCTTTTCCGGTCAGTACCTTAATGGATTCCTTCAACGATAATCCCGTAACGCGGGCGATGGTGTCGGAGGAAAATTCACCTTTTTTCTCCATCGCATCCGTGTCGAAAGAAAGGATCGATTGGGTGACCTCCTGCGCCGCCTCTTCCAGCTCCGCATTTCCCTTCTTCTTCTTTCCGCAGGCACAGGCCCCCGTAACCATGATCAGCGCCAGAAGAAGGCTGATGCATTTTTCTACGGCAAATGCACTATTCCCTTTTCTTTTCTTCGTACCTTCACTTACCATTTCTTTTTCCCGTTTCTCCTTTTCCTTTTTCTTTTCCCTCATATATGACGATTCATGCGAATCATTTTGTTTCTTTATTCTCGCGTTTTTTCGAGTCCGCTTGCGTCTTCCCGCGTTTTTATTCCTCATCAAAAAGCACCGGCACGTAACTTTGGGTGCTTACATCCACCAGACCCTTCGTCAGGATCCGAAGCTGCGGGATGACCGGAAGTGCCGTAAAGGCCAGTGTCATGAAAGGATCGATGCCTTCCTCGACGCCCATTTCCTTTGCCAGTGCCTTCATTTTCTGAAGCTTTTCTTCCACCTTCTCGGCCGACATGTCGCACATGAGGCCGGCGATAGGAAGTGGAAGATCTGCCACCACTTTTCCGTCGATGGCAATGGCCAGTCCACCCTCATTCTTTCTGACCGCATTGGCCGCCAGCGCCATGTCTGTGTCGTTGGTGCCGGCCACGATCAGGTTATGGGAATCGTGGGCCACACTGGACGCAATGGCGCCGTAGCGGATGCCGTATCCGGTGGTAAAGCCCACACCGATATGGCCGGTGTCGTGGTGTCTTTCCACCACAGCGATCTTGATAATGTCCTTATCCAGTTCCACACCCGGCGCAGGAGTCAGATGGTCGGAAGATGCATTTTCCGAAGCCGCATCCAGATTGGCCGGAACGATTCTTTCAAAGGTCAATATCTCACCCGGCACCATTTCGATAACACGCTTTTTGCTGCCGGTTCCCTTGATGGCGAAATCCTCCGGACGGACTTCCTTCAGCTGGAAACTTTGGAAGACTTTCGGATATTTTTCTTCTTCCTTTTCTTTCGACTTCAGTTCCGCGAATTTCGCTTCCGTTTCGGAAGTGAGCTTTCCGTTTTCCGCCACCAGTTTTCCGTTCTTATAGACCTGATCGATGGTCACTTCCTTGACATCGGAAAGCACCAGAAGGTCGGCGCGGTAACCGGGGGCGATGGCGCCTCTGTCTTTTAAGCCGAAATAGCGGGCGGCGTTATAGCTTGCCACCTTATATACGATCTCCGGAGATTTGCCGCGCTTGATAGCATAGCGGATCGAGGAATTGAGATGCCCGTTTTCCAGGATATCTCCCGGATGCTTATCGTCCGATACCAGCATGCAGCGCTCACAGTAAGGCGGATCCAGAAGAGGGATCAGCGCCTTCAGGTTCTGGGCCGCGGTTCCCTGCCGGATCATGATAAACTGACCGCGCTTTAATTTTTCGATGGCTTCTTCCGCCATGGAACATTCGTGATCGGAATTGACTCCCGCCGCAATATAGGCATTCAACTCCTTGCCTAAAAGCCCCGGCGCATGGCCGTCGATGCATTTGCCGAAAGACTTGGCTCCGGCGATTTTCTTTAAGATCTCTTCGTCATTTCTTACTGTGCCGAAAGCATTCATGAGTTCTGCCAGACCCAGGACTCGTTCTTCTTTATAGAATTCTTCCAGGTCTTCTGCCTGAAGAACGGCGCCTGCTTCATCCAGGGGCGTGGCCGGCACACAGGACGGCAGCATATAAAATACATCCAGCGGTAAGCCTTCGCTTCTTTCCAGCATAAAGCGGATGCCTTCTTTTCCCGCCACATTGGCGATCTCATGAGGGTCCGCGATGACGGCGGTGGTGCCGCAGGGAATGACCGCTTTGGCGAACTCGGAAGGAGCCAGCATGGAGCTTTCGATATGGATATGTCCGTCAATAAATCCCGGGCACAAAATCTTTCCGGAAATATCGATCTCCTGATCTCCCTCGTAGTCATCCACGCCTACGATGTAGCCGTCTTTAATGGCCACATCGCCTTTTTCAAAGCGGTTCGTGAACACATTTAAGTACCAGCCGTTCTTAAAGACCACATCGGCCTTCTCCACGCCTCTTGCCGCAGAGATGATGCTTTTCCGTTGCTGTGTGGTGATGTCCATATCCGCTTTGCCTCCCATCACTTCTTGTTTCTCCGCCCGTTTTTTCGGACCTTTTTCTGCCGATACAGAACTACGTTTCTATTATATCCCTTAGTAATGTTGCTTTTCGCCTTTATTTCAGAAGCAATACCATCCGGTTTTTCAGTTTTTCATCCGGTTCGATAGGACTTATTTCCGAAAGGACCGAATAGAGTTTCGGCGAGATTTCCGAGATAGGTTTTTGAAGCTTTTCTACCCATTTCTCGATAGTCATCAGCGAAAGATGCCGGGTGCGGATGGGGCTAGAGCAAAGGCCGGTCTCGATAAATTCTTCTCCTTCACATGGATAATCCCGCAGAGCCTGCACCAGAAATCCCAGTTTTCTCTGATCAGAAAACTCCTCTCCGAAACCGGCAGTTAATGTGGGATGAGTTTTCATGGCATCAAGAGGAAGCTTTTCCGAAAAAAGTTTCAGCGTTTCTTTTCTGCAGGAATCGTCTTCCACTACCGCGAAGACCAGGCCCGTATTTTTGGAAAAATCTTCTTTCAGAAGATGCAGGATATCTCTCGGATCCAGTACCTGCAGTTCTCTTGCCAGGTCAATGCCGTTTCCTTCTTTCGTCGCCGCCTTTACGGCATCTCTGCATTTATCTGTATCCAGGATCTTTTTACAGATATCGACGATGGCATCTGCCTTTTCTGCCAGATCTTTATTTTTCCGGTCCACATTTTCGAAATGGATCCGGATCTCCCGGATGGTGCGGTAATCCGGATATTCTGACGCATAGCGCTCCGCATAGGAAAGGAAACGAAGCACTGCCTCTTCTCCTCTTTCCACGGCGGAAATGCCCTGCACGGGGCCTTCGTCCATCAGGCCGCTCATAATGTCTCTGACATCGGGGTAGTCTTCTTCGGAAAGGTCTCCGAAAAGAAGTTCCGCCACACCGGCTTTCTCGTAGCAGGTCAGGGCGGAATAGGCCGCCATGATATCGTTATTGACGCCCTCTTTTAAAAGCCACATCCGGATCTCTTCATTTACCGGATCCAGTCTTTCGATGGCATGGATCCTTCCCCAGCCGAAAACGTGCTGTGCCAGGTCGAAGATCTCCTGATCCTTATCCGTCCAGCGCATCATGACGTACAGGGCAAAGAGGGTGAATTCATCACTTAAACCGATGGTCCGGACCGCATATTTCACGTCCTCATCTTTATCGGTACTGAGAAGTTCCAGCATGGAAAGGCCGAACTTGACGCACTCTCTGTCCGTACTGTTATACAGCATGTGCGTGGCCACGTCGAAGAGCTTTCCCGGATCGATCCTATCCGTATTGGCCATGATGAATTCCTGAAGAGGATCGATCACATACAGGGCCTGGCTCTTTTTTCCTAAGTCGGAAAAAGCCGCTTCGGCTTCTTCTTTCTTTCCTTCTCCCGACGCCATGACCGCCTGGATCATGAGATCCCGGTCTTCGTCCTTCATGGTGGGGATGCCGAAATGGTACATGCCGACACCGTCTTTGGCGCCATCGGCCCAGGAGATCTTTCCGTCCCCGTCTTCTTCTTTCGGAAGCGAAAAGCCGTGAGGAAGGCGTCCGTCTATGACGGCATCGGAAATGCACCGGTATAGGGATCGTTTCGTTTCTTCTGCCATTTTGCGCCTCCTTCACACTTTGAAGAGGACCACTTTTTTGAAGTCCTTTTTCCGAAGCAGAACGAAAACCGTCCAAATGGCTTCGAAATTTATTTATTCATCGCAAGTCTCTTAATATGTTCGAATACCAGTATCAAGCCCTTAATGATCACCACTTCCATGATGCAGAACATCACGCAGACCTTGATTTCGGCGCTGCCGATGGAGCTGACCATGTAAAAGTCACGGGTCCACGGGATCGTTCGAAAGAGAATGAATCCCACAAAGGAAATGGCCACCACGGCGGAACGGTACTTATTGAACGGACGGGCGATATGCACCAGCAGAAGGAAGGCCGCGACCTCCAGCATATAGGTGGCAATGACGCCGATGCTCTTACTGGGGATATTGTAGTTGTCGCACACAAGAACCATGCCGGCGATGGACACGAAGGCCGTCAGGGCCGCAGGTCCCGCATTCAGTAATATCTTTCGGAAAAAGCTCTGCTTCTGCTTTTTCGTATTCGGTTCCAGAGACATCAGGAAGGCCGGCATACCGGTATTAAAGAGGGTAACCAGCGCGATCTGGGCCGGAACCAGAGGATAGGTAAACATAGCAATGATCGCGAACATAGCAAGGAATGCCGAGAACAGGTTCTTAAAGAGGAACAGCGTCGCCGATCTGGTGATGTTGTTGATGATCTGACGGCCCTGGGACACGATATTCTCCATGCGGGAGAAGTCCGAATCCAGAAGTACCACCTGGGCTGCCTGACGGGCCGCATCGGAACCGTTGCCCATGGCAATGGAGCAGTCCGCTTCCTTCATGGCCAGAATATCGTTGACACCGTCACCGGTCATGGCCACCTTCAGCTTATTCTTCTTTAATGCCAGTACGATACTCTTCTTCTGCTCCGGCTTTACACGGCCGAATACAGTGTATTTCATGACGGCATTTTCGATCGCCTCGTCATCGGTCAGTGTGGTGGCATCCACGAACTTATCGGAGTTGGGGATCCCCACCTGGTTTGCGATCTTGGATACGGTCAGCGGGTTATCACCGGAGATGACCTTGACCTGCACGCCCTGATCCTTAAAGTATTTGAAAGTCTCTTCGGCATTCTTTCGGATACCGTTTTTCAGCACAATGAAAAGCTTCGGTGCATTTTCACCGGATTCATCTGCCTCGACGAAGGAAAGAACACGAAGTCCCT
>CADBGD010000073.1:16409-24465 GCA_902794115.1 Oscillospiraceae bacterium | reverse complement strand
CTTTATTCTCGTCGCCGGATATCTTCAGCGGAGAATTCCTGTTCCGGAATACGGATGTGGAATCACTGGAACCGATCGATATCCTGAATAATCGTGCAATCAACTTTGTCCTGAAGAATATGAAGGATCCGAACTCGAAACTCTTCGTGATCAGTCTGGGAAAGCAGACGTCTATTACTACTGCATGTACTGCTGCAGAACAGGCGATGGGCAGCCGCTATAAGTTTGGCGGATATACTTCGGTGACACCGACTGTCCGTTCAGGTGATGCGGAATTACGTATCCGCAATTACCAGCTGGCAACGATCGATGATGAGAATGTGACTTTTGAGGGAACGACCTGTGTTATCAATCTGAGTGGCCAGTATTTTGCTGTTGTGGCCACATGCGGAAGCGAAGAGGATCTGGAACAGATCACATTAGATTTTACGATGCTGGTCAGATCTTTGAGTGCCAACTGATTTATCAGATCATGAATAGAAAAAACAGAAGCGGCCCTGATGGACCGCTTCTTTCTTTTATCTCTGTGTGTAGAATTACTTCTTATAGTACCTTGCGTAGAACTCTTCTTTGAAATCGAGAAGACGGTCCTGGGAGATCGCCTCTCTGACTTCTTCCATAAGATGCAGAAGGAAGTGGATATTGTGCCAGGAACAAAGGCGAAGTCCGAACATTTCTCCTGCCTTCAGAAGGTGACGGATATAGGCCCGGCTGAAGTTCTGGCAGGCGTAGCAGGTGCAGCCTTCTTCGATCGGACGGAAGTCTTCGGCGCTCTTGGCATCACGGACGATCAAGCGGCCGTCGTGAGTCAGGACGGTACCGTTTCGACCGATACGTGTCGGCAGAACGCAGTCAAACATGTCGATTCCGCGGATGGCACCCTCGATCAGGTAGTCCGGTGTGCCGACACCCATGAGATAACGGGGTTTGTCTTCCGGCATCAGAGGAACGGTTTCTTCCAGCATTTCGTACATCAGTTCCGCCGGTTCTCCGACAGAGAGACCGCCGATGGCGTAGCCCGGAAGATCGAAAGAAGTGATCTGTCTGGCGCTTTCTTTACGAAGATCGGCATAGCAGGAACCCTGGATGATACCGAATAAAGCCTGGGTATCCGGGTTCTTATGGGACTTGATGCAGCGCTCCAGCCAGCGGGTGGTACGCTCAAGAGATTTCTGGGCGTAGCGGTGTTCCGTAGGCCAGGCACAGCATTCGTCAAAGGCCATGATGATGTCCGCGCCCAGATCATTCTGGATCTCCATAGAAAGCTCAGGTGTCAGAAGGTGAGCGGAACCATCGATATGCGATTTGAAATGCACTCCCTCTTCCTTGATGTCTTTCGGACGTGCCAGAGAAAAGACCTGGAATCCGCCGCTGTCTGTAAGGATGGAATGCTTCCAGTTCATAAACTTGTGAAGACCGCCTGCTTTGGCAACGATCTTATTTCCGGGACGCATCCAAAGGTGATAGGTATTGGACAAAATGATCCTTGCACCCATGCTTTCCACTTCGTCAGGAGACATACCCTTAATGGTCGCCTGTGTGCCCACAGGCATAAAGGCCGGTGTCATGAAACTTCCGTGGGGCGTATGGACGCGGCCCAGACGGGCACCGGACTGCTTACAGGTGTGGATATGTTCGTAATAGACAGGATAGTTACTCATTCTTCTTCCTCCAGAGGGCTGTGAAGACGCGGTTTTTCCGGAGTGATGAACATGGCATCACCGAAACTGAAGAAACGGTATTTTTCTTCCACAGCGGTCTTATAGGCATTCAGTACGTGCTCTTTTCCGGCAAAGGCGGAAACCAGCATGATCAGTGTCGATTCCGGCAGATGAAAATTAGTGATCAGTCCATCTATGCAACGGAAGGGGACACCGGGATAGATAAAAATATCGGTCTCGCCGGAACACGGGTGCATCCCCGGGTCTTTGGCGGCGACAGTTTCCAAAGTGCGGCAGCTGGTCGTTCCGACGGCAATGACGCGACGTCCTTCACGACGGGCCTTACGGAGAATGGAAGAAGCCTTGTCATCCAGACAGTACCATTCACTGTGCATATGGTGCTCAGAGACATCGTCCACTTTTACCGGACGGAAAGTGCCCAGACCTACATGAAGCGTGACTTCACAGATCTCAACTCCCATATCCCGGATCTTCGAAAGAAGTTCCGGAGTAAAATGAAGTCCGGCTGTCGGAGCTGCCGCAGAACCGGTCTCTTTGGCATAGACGGTCTGGTAACGGGTCTGGTCTTCAAGCTGTTCATGGATATAGGGCGGAAGCGGCATGGTGCCGGCTTCGTCCAGGATCTCTTCCCAGATACCGGAAAAATCGAAACGGATGATCCGGTTTCCATCGGGAAGTACGTCTTCGCATTCTGCTTCCAGTTTTCCCGGAAGGAAAGTCATTCTCTTTCCCGGACGGATCTTCTTGCCGGGACGGGCCAATGTCTCCCAGTGGTTCTCATCGATCCGGCGGAGCAGAAGAAGCTCAATAGCCGATCCGGTATCAGATCTTACGCCGAGAAGACGGGCAGGGATGACTTTGGTATTATTGATGACCAGCACATCTCCTTTATGAAGAAGTGTGGTAATATCCGAAAAATGCATATGCGAAACCGCGCCGGTCTTTCCGTCCAGGGTCATCAGCCGTGAGCTGGAACGGTCGGAAAGCGGGTGCTGGGCAATCAGTTCTTCGGGTAGATCGTAGTAAAAATCACTTGTTTTCATAGCTTCATATTATAAATGCAATTGACGTTGATGTATAGTAGGTGGTATGATTTTATGAGGTTTTCATCGCACCTTGATGTGCGGGAAAACGTTGAAATCTCAAAAGAAATGGAGGCATGAGTTATGAAGAAGCCCGTTTTTGTCGGTTCGGCAGTTGCCCTGGTCACACCCTTTAACGAAGGAGGTGTTGATTCGAAAAAACTGAAGGCTCTTATTGACTTCCATTTAGCCCATAAGACAGATGCAATCGTGGTGGCGGCCACTACCGGTGAAGCTGCGACGATGCCGGATGAAGAACACTTGGCAACGATCCGTTCGGTCGTTGAGTATGTAGATGGTCGAGTTCCGGTCATTGCCGGTACAGGAAGCAATGATACCGCTCACGGAATCAAGCTGGCAAAGGAAGCGACCGCAATTGGTGCCGATGCCCTTCTGGTGGTCACACCTTATTACAACAAGACGTCCCAGGAAGGACTTTTCCGTCATTTCAAGGCGACCGCGGAGGCGACAAACCTTCCGATCATCGTTTATAATGTTCCGTCCCGTACGAACCTGAACATTAGTCCTGCGACATATAAGAGACTTTCTGAAATCGAGAATATCATCGGTGTAAAGGAATGCAACATTGGTCAGATCCCGGAAACCGTGAATCTCTGCGGAGACGATTTCCTTTTGTATTCCGGTGAGGATGGCATGGTTGTTCCGTTGCTCTCTATGGGCGGTAAAGGTGTGATTTCTGTTGCATCTCACATCGTTCCGGAGACGATGCACAATATGGTTGAGTCCTTTATGAATGGCGATGTGAAGACTGCTGCGAAGCTTCAGGCGGATATTATTCCGCTTGTGAAGGCTTTATTCTCTGATGTCAGCCCGATCCCTGTAAAGGAAGCGTTGAACCTTCTGGGCTGGGATATCGGTTCCTGCCGTATGCCGCTTTGCGAAATGAGCGAAGCCGGAAGAAATGCTCTGGCAGAGACTTTGAAGCAGTATGATCTGTCTTTCCATCCGAAGGCACTATAAAAGCAGGAGAGTAAAATGAATCAAGTAAGAGTTTTCCTTAGCGGCTGCATGGGCCGTATGGGCCGTGTTATCACGGAAATGTGCGAAGAATATGAAGATACAGTGATCGTGGCGGGTTCTGATGTGGTTTCGAATCCGAACTCCGCTTTTCCAATCTACGATGATCCGATGAAGTGTCAGGAAGAATTCGATGTGATCATCGATTTTTCCCACGTCAGTGCTTTTGCCGGCATCACAAAGCTTGCCGAAACGAAAAACGTACCGATCGTGATGTGCACCACCGGTCTTTCCGATGAGCAGAAGGAAGAGCTGAATAAGCTTTCTGAGAAGGTCGGCGTGTTCTATTCCGGCAATATGTCTCTTGGCATCAATGTACTGATCAAGCTGGTACGGGAAGCAGCTGCCAAATTGTATCCGGATTTCGATATTGAACTTGTGGAAGAACACCACAACAAGAAGCTGGATGCCCCGTCCGGTACCGCGCTGATGATCGCAGACGGTATGAATGAGGAACTGAACGGACAGCTGGAATATGTTTACGAGCGTCAGTCCAAGCGTGCAAAGCGGGATAAGAAGGAACTGGGTATTCATTCCATCCGCGGCGGCAACATCGTGGGTGAACATAAAGTCATGTTCATCGGCGGAGAAGAGATACTGACGATCTCTCACAGTGCCCAGACCAGAAATGTCTTTGGAAGAGGCGCCGTGGCGGCAGCGAAATTTATGTGCGGTAAGCCTGCCGGCAAATACGATATGCAGGATATGCTCGGGTAAATCCCGTCTACATAGGAAAGAGAAAACGGAGGAATGAAAATGTTTGATTTTGTAAAAGTAGCGCTGAGTTCTGATGCGGCCGCGGCAGGTGGTGCCAATCCGCTTATTATGGTGGCCATCTTCGGTGGTTTCCTGATCCTGTGGTATGTGATCGCGATCCGTCCGCAGAGAAAGAAAGAGAAGGAACTTCGCGAGAAGATCGATAAGATGCGCGTCGGTGATCAGGTCATCACCATCGGCGGTCTGGTCGGAAAAGTTGCAAATATCCGCGATGATGAGGTCACCATTATGACTTCTGCGGCAAATACACTTGTCACCTATAAGAAGTCTGCGATCAATTCGATCATTTCCCGTGATGCGAAGCCGGAACCGAAGAAGGAAGAAACTTCTGAGAATAAGAACGGGAAGCTGACTCTGAAGAAGAAGGAATCTTCCGAAAACACAGAAGCAGCAGAAGAGAGCGAGAAGACAGAAGAATAATCAATTCTTGATCAAAGGGGCAGGTAGCGATGAGCAATGGCCGCGGCGGCATCCCGAATGAAGTAGTGGAAGAGATCATCTCCCGAAGCGATATCGTTTCGGTCGTAGGTCAGTATGTCCAATTTACGAAGAGCTCCGGACAAAACCAGTTCGGGCTCTGTCCGTTTCATTCAGAGGATACGCCGTCTTTTTCTGTCTCGGTCAATAAGCAGATCTACTACTGCTTCGGCTGCCATAAAGGCGGCAATGTGGTCAATTTCATTATGGAGATCGAGCACCTGACCTATGTCGAGGCGCTGAAGTTCCTGGCCGAAAAGGCCGGGGTGACGATCCCTGAATCCAACGATGCCAACTACAGAAAAGAAGAGCAGTTCCGCAAGCGCATTAAAGAAGTGCTTCTGGAAGCAGCCCGTTACTACTATGCCAGTTTCAAGTCCCCGAAAGGCGCCCCGGCAAGAGAGTATCTTCGGAAAAGACAGATCTCTCCGGCGATGGCTACCCAGTTCGGACTGGGCTATGCGCCGGACGAGTGGAGCGGGCTTTATCAGCATCTTCAGGCTAAAGGCTTTCATCAGAATGAGATCACCCAGTCGGGACTCTTTGTTACGAAAAACGGAAAGACCTTCGATCTTTTCCGCGGAAGACTGATGTTTCCGATCTTTAATGCCATGGGCGAACTGATCGCTTTCGGCGGACGGATCATCGGTGACGGCCAGCCGAAATACGTGAATTCACCGGAATCTCCGGTTTATTCCAAGCAGAGAAATCTCTATGCACTGAACTTCGCCAAAAAGTCCAAGATGAAACAGATCATCGTCGTAGAAGGGTATATGGATGTCATATCCATGCATCAGGCGGGTGTCACGAATGCCGTTGCCTCACTGGGTACGGCCCTGACGGAGCGGCAGCTGGACCTTCTGGAACGGTACTGCGAAGAAGTGGTATTGTTCTACGATTCCGACCGTGCCGGCCAGAATGCGGCGGTCCGCGGCTTAAAGATGCTCATGGACCGGAAAAAGAAACATACCGGTATGACCACCCAGGTACGGGTAGCCAAAGTGCCGGATGGAAAAGATCCGGATGAATTCATTCGAACATACGGGAAAGAGGCATTTGCCAAAGTCGTGGATGATGCTTTACCGGTACTGGATTATCTGGTGGAATCCGCCCATCAGCAGAGCCTGCAGAGCGGACGGTTCGATTCGGTATTATTCCAGCAGCTGATCTCCACGTATCTATCGTGGGAAAATAACATGATCCTTCGGGAAAGAGCGGCCCATCAGGCGGCGCAGATCCTGGGGGTATCGACGGCCTCCGTCATGGCGGAAGTCGGAAAACTTTCCGAGACTTCGCATCAAGAAGCGATCACCCGTTCCCAGCGGGAAGTACAAAAACAGGAGTCGATCCTTCCCCAGAAACAGCCGGGGGAGACCGCAACCAGAGATGAGCTGGTGCTGATCTGCCTTCTGGCCTCGCTGGGTGACAGTTACCGTACATTCCAGGAAAAGTATCACGATGCCCCGCTGGTCACAGACTTTACTATGGGCACTATGCGTACCATTGCCCAGGAAGTACTGCCCCTGCTTTCTGAGGGGAAACTGGATGCCAACCGTCTTTTAATGGCGGGGGAGAATCTGATCCTTAACCAGCGTTCCGCCAAGGATACCCTTTCCGAGGCGCTGATCAGCGTTAAATACGGCGATGACCTGGATACGCTGATGAAGCATACCATCGATTATCTCTATCGGGTCAGAATGACCGTATATTCGAGACAGAAAGATGAACTGGCCAAAAGGCTTGATGTGATGCCGGAAGGACCGGACCGGGACGCCACGGAAGAAGCGCTCCGGAACACACTGAAATATCTGAAATTTCTTAAGGAGAAGACCGGAAAACGATGAGCATTGAAAAGAATGAACTCCTTTCCCGGCGGCTTCTTAAGGTATATTTCCTGATCCCTTCCTGCGATACAGTTGTCGATGTGGGATCGGACCATGGAAAACTCGGCGCCTACTGTCTGATGACGGAAAAGTGCCGAAACGTGATCGCGACGGATATCCATGAACAGCCGGCGCAGCGCACGAAACTCTTTTTGGACGGACTGGGCTATGGCGAAAAGTCCCGGGTCCTTCACACAGACGGACTTACGGGTGTTGCCCTTACCGCGGATATGACCGTTGTTATTGCCGGCATGGGGGGCCTTGAGATGATCAAGATCATTTCTGCGGCAAAAGAAGAAGGAAAGATCCGCCCCGGAATGTGTATGGTGCTTCAGCCCCAGCGGTCCTATGAAGTGCTTCGGGCTTTCCTGTGCGAGAGTGGCTTTGCCATCGAAGAGGAAGCCGTTGAACTGGAAAAAGGTCACTTTTATGTGGTGATGAGAGTGGTGTATACGGGAAAGCCGTATGCGCTTTCCGATGCCCAGCTGTTTCTGGGACCATATATACTGGAAAAGAAACCGGATCTCTTTTCCGAATATATGGATCATGAGAAGAAACTTCTGGAAAAACGGGCGCTGGGAGATCCCCGGTGCCGGGAGATTCTACAGAATTGGGAGAAATGGATATGAAGAAGAAATATCTTGTACAGGATGTGATCTCGGTCATGCAGGAGATCGCGCCGGCGGAGCTTGCACTGGAATATGATAATGTGGGCCTGATGATCGGCGATACTTCCGCGGAAGTAAAGAAACTTGTGCTGGCGCTGGACATTTCCAGAGAGTCCGTGGCTTTTGCCGTGAAGGAAAAAGCGGATCTGATCGTCACGCACCACCCTATGTTTTTTAATCCCGTATCCCGTATCGATTACTCGACGCCACAGGGCGCGAATATCCGCACCTTGATTCAGAATGATATCAGTGTGTTTGCCGCCCATACCAATCTGGACCGGGCCAAGACCGGCGTCAATCAGGCATTGGGCGAAACACTGAATCTTGTTATGCCGATAACTCTTCAGGATACGGAAGTGGGGATCTGCGGAAGCGTGGGAAATGATTCCATGAAGCTTTTTGCCTATGCGGATATGGTCAAAGAAAAGCTCGGGGCCAGCGGTCTTATC